>JAHFGY010000079.1:0-556 GCA_023247195.1 Candidatus Omnitrophota bacterium
GTGTTCGTGCCGGAAACGCGCGGCGAAGACAGCATGTCGGCGAGCGCGAGGTAACCTTCGACTTCTTCCGGCTTCACGGTTCCCACAAAGACAATGCCTTCTTCCACGCCGCGCGCCTTGGCCCATGCACGCTTCTGAGCAATTTCAGCTTCGCGTCCGCCCACGATGACCAGCCGGGCGTCCTTGCGCGCCTGATAAACAGGCACGAATCCCTCGAGCAACAACTCCACGCCTTGGTACGGCTCGAAATTCCCCGTGTACACGATGCACGGATGCCCGTCCAAGCGATGCTTCTGCCGCAACGCGCTCACGTGCGCCGCGCCGGAGTCCCCAGCGATGGTCGCCGCGTTCTCGATCGTGACCTGCGGCTTGGACGGCGCCACTTTGGTCACATATTCGGTGAGCGCCGGGCAGATCGTGATCAGCGCGTCGCTGCGGTGGATCGCCCACGCTTCCATGCGGTGCGCGAGACCGCGCACCAGGGGCGCGTACGACTGTTTCCAATTGTCCAATTGCTGCGCAAGGCTTGAGTGCATGTCGTAGAGGTGCGGCACGC
>JAHFGY010000079.1:566-10259 GCA_023247195.1 Candidatus Omnitrophota bacterium
TTCCTCATGGGAATGAATCGCATCGTAGCGCCGGCACATCAGGCAGCCCAGCGCGACGAAGATCATGAAGAAATCCATGAGCAATTTCGGCGCGGATGGTCCGATCTTGATGCGCTTGAGCCCCAGCGGCTTCCACACGCGGATCACGCGCACTCCGGGAACGTCGATCGGCTCGCCGAGCGGGTAGGTGATGAGGTCGATGGTATAGCCGAGCGCTGAAAGCGCGCGCAGCCGGTGGAACACGCTCATGGGCGTGCCGCGCGGCTGCAAAACCGGTTCCGGCGCGAGCATAAGGATGCGCTTCATCGGGCGGCTTTCGGGTGGCGGATCTTCACGTCGATAGGCGCGGCGGCCTTGTGCGCGCCCGCGGGCATGCACGCGTGCCGCCGGAACTCCGCGCGCGTCTGAGCAAGCTCGGCTTGAACGCGCGCCGCGTCCCAACTCAACTCAGCGGCCATGATCTCGGCGCATTCCCGCAGGCATGCTTCTCCCGGGTGGCCGACCGTTCCCAGGTCCGTCCGGCGGAAAACAACGTCGCTGAGCTTCTGCGCCGCTTCTTTGCGCACCGCGTGCCGCACCTGCGCGCGGATCACTTCGGACGAGCCAACGACCGGCTCGGCCATGGTGCGGTCCTCGTCGATCCAGGCCAGCACGTCACGGTAACGCGAACCGTAAGAATGAATGAGCTGTTTCACAATCGTCGGGTGCAGGCCGTTTGGCCGGCTGCGGCTTTCGTTCGCCAGGAACTCGTCGATGCGGTTGATGGTGCCGCCGAACAGCGGCGTGGTGCGGCTCGGCGACTCGCCGGCGGCTTTGCCGAGCTTGCGCATCACGCAGCGGATAGCTTGCTCCGCCACGTCGCGCGCGGTTGTAAACTTCACGCCGATCACGCTGACCAGGCCGCGCACGCCTTCGCTCTTTTCATGGTCGATCAATTGATAATGCTTTCGCAGCGGCACGCGCTCACCCGGCTTGCCAATCCGCGCCGCGGGCAGCAAACCGAAATGCACATACGACACGTCTTCCCGGATCAGCCGCGCGGCCGGAAAAGCCGCGTTCACTTCCCGCACGAACACGCGGATCTCCTCTTCGGAGATACCGCATTCGTCCGGATCGCCGGCATAAGGCGTGTACGCGGTCCCGATAATCGTCCGGTCGCGCCAAGGAGTGAAAAAGATAAGACCCAAGCTCGTCGCGCTGCGCACGGGGTTCGCGAGACCCAATGCCACTTTCCGCCCGTACAACGGCCGCGTGATCAGATTCACCGCTTTGAGAAATGCCCGGCTGTTCGTCTTGGATGCGGAAGGTGATTGCGTATCGCGCTCGAGCAACCGTCCGACCCAAGGACCGGCGGTGTTCAAAACCACTCGGCTGCGGATCTCGAAACGGCGTCCGCTGAGCGCGTCTTGCACCCGCGCGCCGGCCACGTGCCCGTTCTCCCGCAGCAGTTCGGTCACGCGCACGTAATTCGCGGCTTCGGCTCCATGCTCAACCGCTCCCAGCACGTATGCCAGCGTCAGCCGTTCGGTGTTCAGGATTTGCCCGTCGTACCAGACCGCCGCGCCTGTGACCCCGTCGCGGCGCAGCGTCGGAACCAGGCGGAAACATTCTTCGCGGCTCACGACGCGGCTGTTGGGGATAAACGTGGCCGGATCCTTGTGTAGCCGGTTCCGGTCGGAGCTGATGCGGTCGTTCGCCCAAAGCGCGGCCGCCATGACCGTGCGGCTCTTGGTGCCCGTTCGCCGGGTCGGCATGAGGCACGGCAGCGGCACCACTGCGTGCGGCGCATGGCGCAGCAGCAGCGAGCGCTCGCGCACCGACTCGCGCATGCGCGCCAAATCCAGCGTCTGCAGGTAGCGCAGCCCGCCGTGCGCGATTTTTTGCGAATTCGCCGACGTGGCGCCGCCGAAATCAGCCGCTTCGACCAAAGCAACGGACAAGCCGCGCAGCGCCGCTTCCCACGCCGCAGCCGCCCCGTACACGCCGCCACCGATAATCAGCAGGTCGAAGGCTGTTTTTGAGAGTTTGTCCAAATTCCGTTCCATGCGGATCCTGGTTAAGCGGACTCTGGTTAAAGCGCGGGGACAGGCACGCGTGTGCCCGTCCCCGCCTGCGGATTGCTAAAAGCTGTGCGCTTACGACGCTTTGGGAGTCGAGTCCGAACCCGTTCCGTTAGCGCCGTTTTCCTCGTTGTAAGCGCGGTAATATTTTTGATACAGCGGGTTGTAGTACTCGGCGTGGGTGAGAATCGTTCCGATCGTGCGCGCCTTCACCTGGTCCAGCCGGTCCTGAGCCTGCAAGACCGAGCGGCGCGGCGTGTGGCCGGCGCGAACCACGAGCACAACACCGTCGACGTGCTGGCAGAGAATGCCGGGGTCGGTGACGATCAAGAGCGGGGGTGAATCCACGAGAACATAGTCGAACTGGCGCTTGAACTGGTGGATCATCGAGCGCATCAGATCCGAATGCAGCTTGTCAGAAGGATCCTGCAATGTCGGCCCCGAAGGCATCACGGTCAGGTTCGTGGTCTGCACGCGCACCAAGGCCTCGTGAGGCTGCGCGCGGCCGCAGAGCACATCCGTCAGTCCCGTGGCGCGCTCCATGCCCAGCCAGCGCTTCACCGATCCCTTGCGTAAATCCGCGTCGATGAGGAGCACCCGGCAATCCGGGTTCTGCGCGAGCGTCAGCGCCACATTGAGCGCGGTCACGGTCTTTCCTTCGTTGCTGAAGGCACTGGTGAAAAGGATCGAGCCAAGTCCCTGGTCCTGCTTGATGGAATGCAGGTGGGTGCGGAGCATGCGGTACTGCTCGGCAATGGGATTGTGGCGATCATGGAACGCGACAATATGCGGGTCCACATGCGACGACGTAGTCGCCACCGGGCTCAACGCGTCCCCGCGCGGCCGCACCGTGGGAGCGGTGACGATGGGCTCTTGTCTTTCCTTAACGATACGCTCGCGCGCCGCTTTTTCCAAAGCCTTGCTGATTTTACTCATCGATTCTCCTCCATTACTTGCAAGGCTTGCTTCAAACGGGCTTGCAAGCGATCCGTCAGTTCCTGCAATTCGTTGCTGCGCGAGTCGTAATGGGTCTGTTCTTCTTCCAACCGTTTACGGGACTGCGAAAGCATCCGGGTCATCTGGCGGGCCAGCGCCAATTCTTCCTCGACCATCTTGGCGGTGCGCGAAAGCGTGTGGCACGCGAGAAGCGCATCCAGTTGCTTCTGCCAAAATCGCTTGGTGGCTTCGATGGAAGAGCCGGCTTCGTCGGCCTGCTGCACTTGCTGCTGGAGCGCGTCTTTCTCCTGGGTTACCTGGGCGGACAAGTCTTCGTAGGCCGCGGCCTTGGCTCTAAGCGCGGCCTGCGCTGCCTGCTGGCGGAACGAGAGCTGCTCGCATTGCATCAATTCTTCTTGGATTTGGGAAAGCCGCTCTTCCAGCGTCGAAGGCGTCGAAGGCGTCGTCGCCGTCGCCGCGGGCTTTGCCGGAGCGGCTGGCGGCTCAACGGCCGGAATACTTGCTGCCGGAGCGGCTGGCGGTTGGGCTAAGCCGGCGTCGGCTGCCGCTTGCTGCGCCAATTCCGCATCTCGGCGGCGGAACGCATCTTCGAGCCGACGTACGTGGTCCCAAAGCTCGTCTTTGCCCGGCGTAGGGCTGCCGTTCACGCCGGTCTGTTTATCGTTTTCGGCTTGGCGGCGGCGCGCTTCCTGAGCCTTTTGCAATGCGTCCGTCAGTCGGCTCATGCGGTTTTCTCTCCGTCGCTGGGAGCATCGGCGCTCTCCCCCTGAGGCTCGGGAACCATTCCATCCGGACTATCCACCAAGGCGGGCAGCTCGCGCGCAACCTCATCGATCACCGCGCCACCGATCGGTTTTGCCTCGTTCACGAAACCCGTGAGCAACGCGCGGTCGCACAGCCCGTTGATCAAGCGAGGCACGCCGCCCGTGTAGGAATAAATGCGGGCCAGCGCCTCTTCATCGAACGCCGGCGAACCATCCCCGCCGGCCACTTTCAGCCGGTGAAGAATGTAGCCAACCGTTTCCGGGCCGTCCATGGCGCCCAAGTGGTAATGCAGGGTAACGCGCTGGCGCAATTGCGTCAGCGACGGCAGCCAGAGCTTGTCCTTCAATTCCGGCTGCCCCATCAAGATGATCTGAATGAGCTTGTCCGTCTCGGTTTCAAGGTTGGAGAGCATGCGCACTTCTTCCAGCACGCTGGGCGTGAGGTTCTGCGCCTCGTCGATGAGCAGCACCACGTTGTAATCGCGGCGGAGCTGTTCGATCAGGAATTCGTTCAGCAGCCCGACCATCTGCATCTTGCGCATGCCGGGCCGGTAGTCGATCTCGTATTCGTCCATGACGAGCTCGATCAGGTCCCGCGGGGTCAGCTGGGTGTTGCGGATAATGGCGGTCTTTGTTTTGGAGCCGAGCTTTTGGAACAGGACGCGGGAAAGGGTTGTCTTGCCCGAGCCGATCTCACCCGTGATCACGACGAATCCCCGGCGATCGTCGATGGCATAAACCATGTGGTTCAATGCATCGAGATGCCGCGCGGACGGATAGAAATACCGCGAGTCCGGCGTCATGCGAAATGGGTTTTCAGTCAGCCCGTAGAACGGTTCGTACATAATGCCTCGCTTATAGTCCCCACTTCACCAGGACGCGGTCCACCCACGTCCAGATCGGCTGCCAAAACTGCGTGCGCAGCCGGCCCATGTGCTCACGGTACGACCACATCTCTTTGCGCCGTCGCTTTTGCTCTTCGATGTCCGCTTCGGTCAGGATCGTTGAGATAGACCCGAGCACCGGAACCGCGAGGAGCTCAGCCATCTCGTCGGCCGACTGCACGGTTTGGTCAAGGTACTCGATCAGCACCACCAGCGCGATGCCGATGGCGATGCCGATGCTCAAAGCCACGGCCAGCACCTGCACCAGATTCGGCTTGATCGGCTTCAGAGGGAACCGGGCGCGTTCGATAACCGTGAACTTGCCGCCCTCGTCATCCTGGCCCAGACGCCCCGTGATCTTGGCTTTTTCGAGCTTCTCCAATAAGCCTCGATAGATCTGTTCGTTCACGGTGTAGTCGCGGGTCAAACGGGTGAGTTCTTGCTGCTGCCGGGGAGCCAGGGTGAGCCCGGCGGCCGTGGCGTCGTTGAACTGAATCTTGTTTCCGCCGCCTTCATTCGTGATGGACATACCGCCCGCTGCCGACACCGCCTCAGGCGACTCCAGGCCGCGCACGACCGCATCAATGGCTTGCTGAACTTTCTTCGCGTTTTCGCTGGCGACTTCCGGCGATTCCGCTTCCTTAAGAATCGCGTCCAGCTGCTCCTGACTGTCGGCTTTGATCACGCCTTTAGCCACCAGGCGCTTGACCTCTTCGTCCCGCTGGCGCTTGGCCTCGGTGATCTGCCGTTTGACCTCTTTCACGCGCGGGTGGTCTTCCATATTGTCGATCATCAGGTTCGAGAGCGTCACTTCCAGCTCTTGCACCTGCTTATTGAGCTCCGCGGCCACAGGCATCTGCGTGACGTAGAGCTCCTTGAACTCGCGGAGATGCTTCTCCGATTCTTCCAGCTTGGCGCGGTAAACGTTGAGCTCGGTCTCGATGAACTCGACCGCGGTATCGGCTTCTTGCTTCTGAATGGCGGAGTCCCGCGCGATCACGATGTCGGTCAGCGCGTTGACGAGCTCCTGCACGCGCGCCGGATCGCGGCCTTCGTAGCTCACCAGGATGAGCTGGTTGTCCCGCATCTTGACCGTGATGTCCTGGCGGAGCTGCCTGACGAGTTTCTCAAAGGCTTCCGGGTCGTTCTTGGCGATGTCCGCGTTAAGGCCGTGGTCGGTGATGAGGCGGCCCAGGTTCGAATAACTCAGGATCTCCTCGCGCAGCGTGGCCAAGCGGTCCTTGATCGGCGTAACCACAGCCAACCCCTGAATAAGCGGGTTCACCAGCTTCTCGTTCCGGATCATGATCAAGGCTTCGGCCTCGTAGACCCGCGTCGAAAAGATCATCACGATCACGGCGATGATCAAGCTGACGATCAGCGGCGTGAAGAAGAGTTTCTTGCGGCGAAGCGCAACCCCGACATAATCCTGCCAGCCTACCGGAACCGAACTCGAATAGCTCATGCTTCCCTCAAGCCTTCCGCCACGTTGCACGCAATTGGATATGCCCGATTAGAATGCGGCCAAACCGGCAACCGTGCCTGCCTTGCCCGCCGGGTCGGTCAGATTACCGATGAAATCGCTGATTCCACCCCAGAACGTCGTCGGGACCACCACAATGTCACCTGCGACCAGATCGATGTTCTGCTTGGTCTTACCCTTGTAGAGCACCTGCTTGATGTCGATCTTGCGGTGCGAAGGGTCTTTAGGATCGGACTTGATCACGGAAACGCGGCTCAACGCGGCGTGTTGCGTCACAAGCCCGGCGGCGATCAACGCGTCGCGTATCTTCACGGAGTCGCCGCGCATGGCGTACTTGCCGGGACGCGCGACGCGGCCGAGAATATAGACCGCTTTTGAATTGAACCCTGCGATCGTGACGGTCACGGACGGAACACGCACGTATTGCTTGAGCTTTTGGGCCAGGACATCGCGGAGCTCGTCCTTGGTCATGCCCTCAGCCGTGATATCGCCCAAAAAGCCATACTGAATCGTGCCGTTCGGACCAATGGCGAATGTTCCGGAGAAGTCCGGCTGGCCTCGCACGTAGATCTGGATCACGTCGTCGCGGCCAAGCGTGTAAGGGCCCATGGTGACAACCCCGCCCAAATTCGTCGGAATCGGACCGGGCGCGCCTGTGGGACCGGGCGCTGCCTGCCCTTGGCTGATCGTCGGCAGCATGCTTTCCGGAATCGGCTTGTAAGCAACGAATCCTGAGTTCGTCGACCCGGGGCCCGGCGCATCGCCGATGCCTTGCGGCGTCGTCTGAGCACTGCCGCCGTCTTCCGCATCCGCCGCCAACGCCCAAGGCGCAGCGCCCAAGAGAACATTCAACGCCAGAACAATCTGAATGCTTCGTTGCCACATACTCGTTTTCCTCCTCAACCTGATCCGAATCAATACACGGACTGAAAAAACTCTCTGAGCTGCGTGATATCAGCCGGGCCATACACGCGCCAGCCCCGCCAATCACGCGGCGCCTTGCGAATCTTCCCGGCTTTTTCCCAGCGAAGGATAGTCTTTACGCTGATACCCAACTGCTGAGCCACTTCTGTGATCGTTAGCCGTCCGTTCACGTGCGTCTCCTTGGCTAATAGCCTTCTATCGTGCTTGGGCTATTAGTAAGCAGACGCTGTGCCATACGGGCGCAGCCAAAGGAATTATTATAAGATATTTCTAACTCGTTCTCACGACTTCATTTGTGGTGCACTGAATCGAGCCCACCGCAGGGGTCGCTCTCCTGAACCACCGGCTGCCTTTTGTCGCGAAAACACGACGTGAACCAATAAAATCTATCTATAACTACCTATCAAATAATAGGTTACGACCTGTTGTAGACTTACCGAGACAAACTGTGACTGTCTGAGACTGTCCCAGACATTTTGGAAACTATTATCCCCTTTTCCGGCGGGAGTGACAAGGCCATGGGGAGAATTGTTCAGTCCGCCGCCAAAGCGTAAAAAACCCCGGCATCCGGTTTTCGTCCGGATGCCGGGGTAATAACGATTTCATTTCCTTCACTGGGGCGTAAACGACACCCCTTGCACGCGGATGTTGGCATCGTAGGTTCCCGGCACATACAGGTCATTGGTCCACGTCAAGCGGACCGTGTGCGTACCCGCCGGGATGGTGAGTTTCATGATGCCGGTGGCATAGCCGCTGGCAAGGCCGGGCACCGGGAACGCGCCCTTACTCACCCCATCCACCGTAACGTTGAGAAGGAAAGTAAACCCGCCGGGCAGCCCAGGCGCCGCCGGGTTCTTTTGGTTGCCGGCTGTGACGCCGAGTGTGTAGGTGGCTCCCGGACCGAAGTCCGTGCGGTATTCCAGCCACGTGCCGGGCGACCACGTATAGCGCTCGGTGCCGGCCAGCGTCCAGCCGCTGCTGGTCACCGTCGCCTGCGCTGCCGTGAAGCTGATCGGCAAAGCGGCCGGTGTGGGCTCCGGCGCCGAAGAAGCCATCGGCGGCGTCATGCCTTCCGGCGTGAAGGAAACGCTCTGCAGGCGCAAATTCGCATCGTACAGCAGGGCCGTGTAAGCGTCGTTGATCCACGTCAACCGCACCGTATGGATCCCGGCACCGATAGAAATCGGCAGCAAGCCGGTCTTATAGCCGGTCGTTGAGCCCGGCATCGCCAGCATCCCCTTCTTGGCCCCGTCGATTTCGACGTTGAACAAGAAGTTGAACCCTGCCGGCAGCCCCGGAGCCAACGCGTTCTGCTGGTTAGTGCCCGTCGCTCCGATCGTCCAATTGCCGCCTGCGCCGAAGTCGATCCTATACTCCAGCCATTGGTTCGCGTTCCATGTGTACCGCTCGGTTCCGGAGGTCGTCCAACCGCTGCTGACGTACGGAGACTCAGCCGCTGTCTTGACCTGAATCTGCGAAGCCGGCGTGATCGTCACATTCCGCTCTTTGTCTTCGAGGTTGCCGGTGGCGTCCGTGGCAACCACGTAGATTTTCTGCGGTCCCGCGGCCAACCCGGTGACAGTTGTCGACAGCGATCCGCCCGCGCCTAGCGTAACGGGCTTGCCGTTCACTTTCACCGTCAAGGGGCCTTTGCTGTCGTCGGTAATGATGCCCTCGACAAGAACAGGTTGACCCGACGCCACCACCAGCCCGTCGCGTGGGCTGGTCAGCGCGATCACCGGTGGCGTCGTGTCGGAAGGCTTCGGATTCTCGAGACGGACGTTCCGGGTGATCTTCGTCTGATTGCCTGCGGCGTCTTCAGCGACAACAACGACGTCGAGCGAACCGACCAGGAGGTTTATCAGCGAAAGCGTGCGGCTGAACGCCCCCGTGGAGTTGAGCGTTGCCGCCGTACCGTTCACGGTGACCGTGACCGGACCGGCAGCGTCGCTAGCATTGCCGGTAACAAGGAGATCCCCGCCGATGAGGAAGAGCGCGTCGCCCAGCGGGCTTGTCACGCTCAGCGTCGGAGGAATCGTGTCTTTTGGCGGCGCAGGCGCGTCGATAAACACCTCACCATCGAGCAGAGACAGCGTGAACTCGCTTCCCTGCGGCGTCGAGCCGAAGGCCTGCTGCACACGCACGGCGCCGTCTCCTACCGGAGCGGCCGGCGGCACCGTCAACAAACACTGGCCTACGCGCCCGGTGCCGAGCGTCTGGCGGTCCGTGCCGTAAATCACGACCCGCACGCGCCCGGGGCTGACCACGGACGACTGGATTTGTTTTCCGAGCGCCGCAGCGGACGGCTCAAGATTCAAGCTGCCCCACTGCAGGCGCGTTGTGTCGAATAGCAGATCAAAAGACAACGCCGACAGGTTTTCACCCGGATTGATGGAGAGCGAAAGGGGAAGGGCGACGGATACCTGGCCTGGCGATGCCGACGTTTCACCGACGTCGATGGTTGCGGCGTTAGCGGAGAGCATTCCCGCGGTGCCTGCAACGAGGACCCCACAGAAAAGCGCGGCTGAAATGCGTGCCGCGCTCGAGAAGTTCCCGAAGAACAATCCCTTGCGACCCGCCTTACTCCGATGCGTCCACCACATACCGCACCCTCCTCGGCA
>JAHFGY010000206.1 GCA_023247195.1 Candidatus Omnitrophota bacterium
GGTCGCCGAGATCGTTTCGCAGCCGCAGTACATCAACTGCCCCAAAGACATCATCCTTGGTCGCATGCAGGGCAAGTACGACTACGGGGACGGACGACCGGCCGAGGAAGATCCGAAGTACATGACCTTTTACGACCGGTTCACTAACTTCCCCTTCCAATCGTACGGCGTGTGGTGGCTCACGCAATTCCGCCGCTGGGGCATGATGCCGTCGGCTCCGGACTACAACGGCCTGGCGGCGCGCGTGCACCGAACCGACCTCTTCCGCGAAGTCGCGGGAGAAATGGGGATCCCCGTTCCGGCTGCAGACATGCGGACCGAGAGCCTGATGGGCGGAGACTTCGATCCGCAGAAGGCGGAAGAGTACGCGACAGGTTTTTCGATCAATAGCCTTGCATCATCCTAAATGGAGTCGCTGATGAAAGTTCCTGCACTGCCGTCAACACTGAGCGCAAACCCGTCGACGGCCGGCAACGCCGCCCCGGCGAAGCGAAGCCTGCCGCGCGTGGAACCCGCTTCCATCATCTTGCCGCTGCTGGCGGGGGCTGGGGTCTTGCTCATCTGGACCGCGCTCAGCCAGACGGTTTCGCCCGATCTCCCATCGCCGCTGAGGACATGGCAAGAGAGCAAGCGGTACGTGCTGGATCCATTTTTCAAAGACGGTGAAATGAGCCAAGGCATCGGCCGCCTGGCGTTCTACAGCCTGATGCGGGTCATCAAAGGCTATGCGCTGGCGCTTCTTTTCGGCACTCCGCTGGGCTTTCTGATCGGGTTGTCGAAGTTCGCTTCGCGCGCGTTGGATCCGCTCATCCAGGTGCTGCGGCCCATCTCTCCGCTGGCGTGGCTGCCGCTGGGCCTTGTGATCTTCCAACGGTCAGAGCCGGCGGCGCTGTTCACCATCGCCCTGTGCGCCATGTGGCCGACGGTGCTGAACACGGCGGTGGGCGTGCGCAGCATCAGCACCGACTACCTGAACGTCGGCCGCGTGCTCAACCTGCCTCGCCGTAAGATGTTCTTCAGCATCATCCTGCCGGCGACGCTGCCTTACGTGTTCACCGGCTACCGGCTCAGCCTGGGCATCGCATGGCTCGTCATCGTCGCCAGCGAGATGCTGACGGGCGCGCCGGGCGTGGGCGGTTTCCTCTGGCAAGAGTACAACTCTCTCGTGTACAGCCACATTATTCTTTCCATCCTGACGATCGGGTTCATCGGCTTTCTCTTGGACCGGCTGATGGGCGCGGTAGAGGCGCGATTCAAAACCACCTGAGCGATGCAATGAGCTTCCTTGAGCTGAACAACGTGACCAAGCGATTCTCAACGCCAAAGGGCACGCGCGAGGTCCTTCGGAGCGTGAATCTTTCGGTGCAGGAAGGAGAATTCGCCGCCATCGTCGGCTATTCCGGCTCAGGCAAGACCACGCTTTTGTCGCTGATTGCCGGGCTGCTGCGGCCGGATGAAGGAGAAATCCTTTTGCAGGGCAAGCCGATCAACGGACCGAGCCCTGATCGAGGCATCGTTTTCCAAAACTATTCCCTGCTTCCCTGGATGACGGCGTATGAGAACGTGCACTTGGCCGTGGCGGCAACGCTGCCCGGCAAAAGCGCCGGACAGCAGAGGGAGCAGACCGAGCATTACCTTCGGCTCGTGCGGCTCGACCATGCGGCGTGGAAAAAACCGAAAGAGCTCAGCGGCGGCATGCGGCAGCGCGTGGCCGTGGCCCGCGGGCTGGCCATGCGCCCGAAAATCCTGCTGCTCGACGAGCCGTTCAGCGCGCTGGACGCGCTGACCCGCGCCAGCTTGCAGGATGAGCTGGCCGGCATCTGGGAACGCGAACGCACCACCGTTCTTATGATCACCAACGACGTCGACGAGGCCGCCTTGCTCGCCGACCGCATCTATCCGCTGACACCGGGCCCCGGAGCCACATTGGGAGCCGCGATCCCCGTGGAAATTCCGCGGCCGCGCGTGAAGCGGGAGCTCAGCCTCTCGCCCGCTTACCAAAAAGTGCGCAAACAGCTGGTCGAGTTCCTCACGGGCGACCACCGCGCAACAGTCTCCGGAGCCTCGAGATGAATCCCCGACCCTTGCTTGAGCTGATGCAGCTGGGTAAAACCTACCCGACGCCCCAAGGCCCCGCCGTCATCGTTCGGGACGTAAATCTTAAGATCGCGGAAGGCGAATTCGTCTGTCTGATCGGCCATTCCGGGTGCGGCAAATCCACAGTTCTCTCCATCGTCATGGGCCTGAACGAGCCGACCACGGGCAGCGCCATCCTGGGCATGCGCGAAATCGACGGGCCCGGCACCGACCGCGGCGTGGTCTTCCAATCACCCTCTTTGTTTCCTTGGCTCACCGTTGAGCAGAACATCCAGCTCGCTGTGGATCAGGTCAAGCCCCGGCTCAGCCCGGCGGAGCGGCTCGCTTGCGCAAAAGAAGCCTTGGCGCAGGTCGGGCTCGCGGGCGAGGCCGACCGCCACCCCGCCGAGCTTTCAGCCGGCATGCGCCAGCGGGCCGGAATCGCCCGCGCGCTCGCGATGGATCCGAAAATCCTCTTGCTCGACGAACCGTTCAGCTTGCTGGACGCGCTGACACGCATGGAGCTTCAGGATGAATTACTGCGGATCTGGGAGCAGCACCGCAAAACCGTTTTGATGGTCACGCACGACGTAGACGAAGCGCTGCTCCTCGCGGACCGTATCGTGATGATGACTAACGGGCCGGCGGCCACGATCGGCAGAATCATGACCGTGCCCTTTGCCCGCCCTCGCGTGCGCGCCCAGCTGGCCGACAACCCGGAGTATTACCGCGCGCGCGATTCTCTGATCGCCTTTTTGGAAGGCCAAGGCAACGAATTGCCAAAGGAGGAACAATGTCCCGCTTAGGTATGCCGGAATTGCTGTGTATTTTGGGGATCGCCATGCTCGTTTTCGGGGCTAAGCGGCTGCCGGAGATCGGGCGAAGCCTGGGCCGCTCCATCTCTTCTTTCAAAGACGGGCTGGAGGGCCGCGAATGAGCCGCCTCTCTCGCATGGCATTGGTTTGCGCAGCTGCCGCGTTCGGCATGAGCGGCTCGGCGCACGCGGCGGCGCTGGACGCCTACAATTCGTTTATCGCCAAATCCGACCAGGAGCTGGACC
>JAHFGY010000207.1 GCA_023247195.1 Candidatus Omnitrophota bacterium
GGCGAATATTTGAGCGCATTATCCAGCAGATTCAACAGCACTTGCTGGATCAACAATTCATCGATCGCCACAAAGGGCAGGTCGCGCTGGATATCTATATTAACCGCTCGGTCCGCCAAGCGATCGCTCAAACGCGAAAGCGCGGCCCCGATGATGTCCTCAACCGAAACCAACTGCTTGCGGGGCTGTAGGGCGCCGGATTCGATCCGGGTCAGGTCGAGAAGATTGTTCAAGATCGTGCTGAGCCTGCCTGACTCATCGATGATCGTTTGCGCCAGCTCGCGGCGGGCATCCTCATCCAACGTTTTGGCTTCGAGCAGACTTGCTGCTGAGCCGGAAATAGCGGCCAACGGGGTTCGCAAATCGTGCGGAATCGAAATGAGGATAACGTTCTTCAGCCGTTCCGCTTCTGCCTGCGCCTCGGCTTGGCGCCGCTGGTCCGCCAGCCGATCCGCCTCCACGGCCAGGCCGGCTTGGTGGGCAAAGGTTTCCAGCAAATGCAGCTGGTCGGGAATCAACAAGCGTTGGGGATCGGCCGGCCGAACGCCGAGCGCTCCGATGGGTTTGCCGGTTGCCATCATCGGCACGTAGACCGACTCGGATGCGGGCAGCGTGTCGGTTCCTTTGCCGGCTATCTGGCCAAGGTCGTACGCCCACTGCGCGACGCCTTGCTCTTTGGAGTCGACTCTGAAATTTTCCGGCCAGCTGGCGATGGGCACCAGGCGGCCCTTGGCGTCGGGCAGCAATCCAATGACCTGGCTCTCAAATACTTCCGCGATGTTGCGCACCGCGCTCTTCATCAGCTCCGCGGTTCCGCGATTGCCCGCCAGCTCGCGGCTGAGCGCGTAGAGAGCCGCCGTGCGCCGCTCGCGCAGACGCGCTCCCTCGGCTTGCTGGCGCAGGCGCAGCGTGAGGTGGCTGATGACCAGCGACACGAACAACATCACGCCGAACGTGATCACATACTGGTAATCCGAAACAACGAGCGAAAAGTGGGGAGAAACGAACAAGAAATCGAATACCAAGACGCTGAGTACCGCCGCCAACATCGCCGGCCCGCGGCTGCCTCGCCAGGCGACGAAAATCACGCCCAGCAAATAGAGCATGATGAGATTCGTCGGCGCCAGAAAAAAGAACAGCACGCCGTTCAGCAGCGAAATCGCGATGACTGTGCCGACAGCAAGCGCGTAATCAGCAAGCGACTGGTTGGAAGCCGAACAGGATACATCCATAGGCGTGGCCGCCAAAGCGGGTAGAGCTATTCTAACTCTTTTTCTGGAACTCCTCGCGAATCACGCGGGAGAGGTGTATGAGAGCCGCTATCAGCTCCATACCCAGCAGGATTGCGACCGAGCTGTAGATCAAGATTTCTAATGGAGTAGGCGCAGGCGCGGTAGATTCAACGGACGTTATCGGAAGCACGACGGCCAGTAAAAAAGCGGGGCTTCTCATCTGGATACCGCCTTGGCGTCTGCAAAAACGCGAACAGAAAGAATCATGGTGTGCAGATTGGCGAATTGCAGCCGCTGCTGAAGTTGATGGGCTGTTTCATTGTGAAGAAGGCGTTGATACCATTTTTGATCCTGAAAGACCAGCTTATTGGCGAAGAACACGGCTTTGGGATACTCTTTGCCCAGTTCCACACAGATACGCTCCGCCTCGTCCAGCACATCCACGCCAATGGCCATCCGGGAATCCGCAGCCGCCCCCAGTCCATGGATAAGTCCCACGTAACGCTGCAAATCGCGCGCGGTGCGCTCGCGGATGCGATCCACTTCCTCGACCCCTTTCATCGCGGCGGCGTCAATCGATCCAACCGAGACAAAAACGAAGTTCTTGTAATGCCCGGGATAAAGTTGCTGGATAGTAAGAACACCGTGTATTCCCAGGCCGTTGTATCGGCTGACGAGCATGACCGCCGTGGGCAGGCTCTTCCGGATAGGTTTGAGGGGAGCCGCAGATTCGGGCACGTCATCTTTGATAACCTCTTCCAGCAATTTCAAGCTGACCCTTACCTGCTTATAGTGGCGCTTCACCCAAAAGCACAGAGCGATCACGATTGAGGTAATCACCAGAGTTATCCACGCGCCTTGCCGAAACTTCTCAATGACGACCACGATTAAGATTGATGAGCACAAGCATAGGCCTATGAGGTGGATAGGAAGCGACTGCTTCCATTCCGGCAAGTGCTTGCGCTTGCGGAGCCAAAAGCGGGTCATGCCGAGTTCCGTTAGCGAAAAAGTGAGAAACACATTGATTGAATACATGGTCACCAGCGCCGTAATGTCGCCGTGGGTGTATAGCAACGTCGCCAGCGCGGCGGCGCCAATGAGCAACACGCCGTTCTGCGCGGTCAATCGGTCCGAAAGCTGCGCGAAGCGATGCGGCAGCCAGGAATCGAGCGCCATGTTGGACATGACGCGCGGGCCGTCGATGAAGCCGGCCTGAGCCGCGACAAAGAGCAATCCCGCTTCCGCGGCCAATGTGAGTACGACAAAGGCATGCCCCGCAGGCAGGCCGAAGAGCTTCCAGCCGCCGGTAAACCGCTCAAGCAGCACGGCGTTCATCGTCTTGCCCGGCTCGGGGGAGACATGAAACAGAAGATAACAAAGCATGATTCCCGACGCTGTGATGGCAAGCGAAATGGCCATGTAGAGCATGGTCTTCTTGCCTGTTTCCACCTTCGGCTCGCGCATAATCTGCAGCCCGTTGGAAACAGCCTCGATGCCGGTGTACGTGCCGCCTCCCATGGCGTAGGCGCGCATGAACAAGCTCAACATGCCGACCAGCCCGAGCGTCTGTAAGCCGGCGTGAAAACCGCCGCGCACCTCGTGCGCAACCTGGGGAACCGCGAAGAGATGCGTGCCGATGCCGCCGAAAATCAAGATGACGTGCGTCACGATGAATAGTCCGAATATCGGCGCAAGCACGGATACCGATTCTTTGACGCCCCGCAGGTTGAGCAGCACCATCAGGCCGATTACCGCGGCCTCGACGATCAGCTTGTACTGAGCAGCGTGGGGCGGAAGCGCGCTGAAAACTTGGTCCGCGCCGCTGGCGACCGAAACAGAAATCGTGAGAACGTAGTCCACGAGAAGAGCCGAG
>JAHFGY010000080.1:0-8273 GCA_023247195.1 Candidatus Omnitrophota bacterium
TCCTTCTCCAGGATGGCTCGCTCATCAGAAAATCGGACAGCATGAGCACGCATGGTTTACCGGTAAAGCGACCGCTCTCTCAGACCCCGATTTTCTTCGACTTGCGGTTACCTGACGGCCGGAGAGGCCGCCTTGTCCAAATCGCTGTTACGCCGCGCGCAGATGCCGCGAATGAAGAAGCCGGCACTGAAGAAAAGGACCAAGATGCATTTTTCGAAATCCCCCCAACCCTGGACCCAGCTTCCGCGTCCATTATTCTCAGCGTCGCACGCAGCCGGGAAGATTTCGACGCTCTGTCAACATCGCTCTATTTAATGCTCGCCGGGATCCATGCGCTACTGCTTCTGGGCATCGGCATTCTCGTGCGCCTTACTGTCGGCAGCGGCCTCGCCCCCATCGATGCCATCAACAAACAGATTTGCGCCATAGAACCTCAATCATTCGACCGCAGAATCCGCCTTCCCATTGCTCCGCAGGAGCTGCAAACGATCCTGTCTGCGCTGAACGGCCTGCTAGAGAGGCTTCAAAACTCATTCGAGCGGGAGCGCCGCTTTTCCAGCAACGTTGCGCATGAGCTGCGGACCCCTGTTGCTGAACTGCGCTCCGCATGCGAAGTCGGAGGAAAGTGGCCTGAAGATACCGAAAATACCCGGCGATTTTTCAGCGACATTCGCGAGATCGCGCTTCAGATGGAGAAAACGGTGACAAATCTTCTCATGCTGGCCCGCTGTGACAATGGAACGGCAACGGTCAGCAAGGAGCGAGTCCTAGTAGGGCCTCTCATCCGGCAGTGCTGGGACCGTTCCCCGGGAAAAGCGAATACGAAACAGCTCCGCTTGGAGCTTCAAATCGCGCCGGGAATTGCCGTGAGCACGGATCAGGAGAAATTTGAGATCGTTATCCGGAATTTACTGGAGAACGCCATCGCATACGGCGTGCCTGGCAGCGCCGTTACCTGCACGGCCGACAACACTGATTCAGGTATTGAGTTGGCTATCGAGAATCAGGCCGCTGGGTTTGTAAAGGAGGACCTAGCCCATATGTTTGAACGCTTCTGGCGAAAGCATTCGGCCGGCGGTGACAGCCATTCAGGGCTTGGTCTTTCAATCGTAAAAGCGCTTTGCGAACTGCTCGGCATCGGCCTGCGCGTCGACCTAAAGGAAGAGAGTCTCTTTGTGGTCCGATTAGCGCTCTCTAAAACGGACTAACTCCGCTCAGCGCAGATATCGGCGCAGCACGGCGTGCGTGCGCTCCATCTCATCTACCAAGAAAACCGTGAAAGGCTCGACCGACTTACGCTGCGCATATTCCAAGACCTCGTAGTATTCGGCTTTGCGCGTGTTTTCGACAATCACCGGAGGGTAATCGCGCCGCAGCAGTTGGATCAGCATAAGCAGCCTGCCGACGCGGCCGTTTCCGTCCCCGAAGGGATGAATCAACTCGAAGTCGGCATGAAACTGCGCAACCGCCCCGAAAGCGTAAGGCTTTTTCTCGGTTTGCCGCCATCGCTTCAGCAGCCCGGCCATCTCTTCCGGGATGTCCTTCGGGTGCGTAAGCACGATGTCGATGCCTCGAATAGCGCGCGGGTGTTTGGAATAAACCCCCGCATCCTGTCTAATCCCTTGCAGCAAGGCTCGGTGTAACTGGCGAATCAGGTCTTCTGAGACTTCCTTTGGTGGGTACTGCCCCAAAAGAATCTCCCTTAGCACCGAAGCATGGTTGACTGCCTCTAGGTGCTCAGTCAGCGATTTATTGGAGACGTGGGCTTTGTCGAAAATGATCGCTTCGGTCTGTTTCTTGCTCAACGTGGAGCCTTCGATGGCGTTTGAATTGTACGTGTGCTCCAAAAGCAATTCGTCCAGCAACCCACTGCTTTTACTGATCTTCTTCCACAAACCGCTGATTCGAAGCTTTTGAGCCCTGGCATCGAGCTCCCTGCGCTTGGCCGCCGCAAGCGGCTGAAAGCCGACTATTTCCTTGTAGAGCAAGGTTATCGCTTGCCGGCGGCGGGGCTGAGGAACCGCGTGGCCGTTTATCCAGCGGCTTAAAGCCGCGTGCGTGACGCCAAGCCGCTTGGCCAGCTGCTGCTGGCTCCAGCCTGTGGACTTGAGGAGTACTTGAAGGTGGTATATATAGTTTTCTGACATTTATGTCGTAACTATATCACAAACTATATATACCGTCTAGGAACTGCGGAGCTCCTGCCCGAATCCGACGCCGGCGGAACCGCTCAGGTGGCGATCGTGGACACTTTCAAAATCTATATGCAGCGTGTTGCTAAGGGCAAAAAGCGCATTAGGTTCGAGTAGATTCCCCACGCCAACAGACGTCAGGATAACCGGCGCAAACTAATGCATTTGGTGCGGCTGTTCGGCCTTAAGCGCTACTCCGCAGAAAAGTCATACCCGCCTTCGGACACGGCAATATTATAGAAGCTCGTATCGATAAAGCGCTCCCACCACTGGGCCTGGGCGCCGCCGGTTTCCACCCAATCCATCCAGCCGCCCGCGATCCCGTTGGGGTCACCGCTTACCTGATGCAAGCCGCTGGCGTTGGCCCAGGCAACCGCCCGATCGCGGTAAGCGGTCTGGCCTAGGTCAATCCACGCAAGGCTCGCCTGGAAGGAATAGCCCGGCGAGAGGCGGTCCGCCTCCGTGGCGTCATCCCACACGGCGGCCCCGGTGGCCGCGTTGACCAGCGTCTGATTGATCCAAGTGCCCACCGCAGCATTGCCCACTCCCGTCGCCGGAAGGTCGAGCATCTGCGGCGCGTAGTTGATCCACTCATGCGGGCGGGAAAGCGGCGCATCGTTCTTGTCAACTACCACGCGCCACACCGCCGAAGAGGGATCTTTGAGCACCGTGTTCACGCCCTTGAGCACTTTCGCGGCAGCGGCGTCGTAACGCTGCTGGCGGGTGGTATCGCCCGACAGCCTGGCCCAACGCGAAGCAGCCTTGAAAGCCTGGTAACCATAGGCGTTGTCCGAGCTCCAACGCCAGGTCTGGCATTTGCCCTGCGCATCCAAGCCGCCACCGATGAGCCCATCATCCTTGCCCTGCTTGCACGCAATACCCTGCAGCTTGAGCAAGAAATCGGCGCCTTTGGTCATCGCGGAATAGCGATTCGCGCGGTAGCCCGCCTTGTTCATCGCGATCATGACTTCCGCGGTCTGCGTAGGCGACTTGCTTAAGTTGGATGGCGTTGCGTAGCTGTACTGATCAGCCCATGAACCATCCGTCTGCTGCACGCGAGTCAAATAGCTCATAGCCGCATCGGCGCGCGTACGGTAGGAAGTATCGCGCGAGCATTGGGCGGCTTGCATGAGTCCCAGGATCGCCATGGCGTTTTCGCGCGGCACCACCCAGGTGGGAGAGCCCGTCACGTTGTTGATGGCGCCCGAGGCCGGATCGCCGTCGCGCGTGTATTGGCAGGCGGAAATGTAGTCCGCCTCAAGCTTCACGAGCGCCACGTCTTGGCACGGAACGCGGCCAAAGGCCACGGCGTGGCGCTTGTAGAGCGCGGCCACGTCCCCGTCGGAAAGTGCGCGGTTGTAAACGCGCACCTCATCCAGCAAGCCCTGCAGCCGCTGGTAGTCCCAGGGCCGCTTACCGATGTAGAGCGGGTAGCTCGTACGCGATTGGCTGGTGAAGCTCTTCTGGTTCTCCGGGATACCGTCGATATAAACCTTTGCAGCACCCGCAACGCGGTCGTAGGTCACAACAAGGTGATGCCACTCATTGCGCGGTCGGTCAGCGGCGCTGATAACGTACGGGACATCATTGCCCGTGGTGTCAACCAGGTTCGCGCCTGTTCCCAGGCCGTTCCATTGATAGCCATGGACGTTCGCCCAAAGATGAACACCGTCCTGTTCAACGGTAGTGCCGCCCCACTCAAGGAGCGGACTTTGCTGGTTGGCCTCGGAATCTGTGGATGTGTTGTACCAGACAGCTAAGGTGTACGCATTCCCCGTCCCCACGTTAAGCGAGGTAGTTGCGGGGACGCGGATATAGTCGTCAACCCCGTCAAAGCGGTAGGCGCCGGCACTGCCGCCGTCTTGCACGTACACGGGACCGGTGACCGTGCCGTTGTTGCCGCGGCTGCTTTCATCCAACACCTTGCCGCTCTTGGGCGGAGCGTCGAACGAATAATACAGCACAAGACCCGTGGTGATGTCCGCCGCAAGGACGGGCGCGGCACCACCCATACTGAGCAAGCATACTAGAATGCCGAGGCTAGTCGCCTGAAGAAACCGGCGAATTCCCACCGTATTCGGCATATTAGCGCGATTTGAAAATCTCATTGAGTGACGCTCCTACGCAGGGTTAGACGCTCCCGGGGCTTGCAAGTAATCGCGTAGGATTATACGCCTGAGCCTCTGATTTAGCCAGGGTGGAGCAGACTTCACAGTTTGCTCAGCCGGAATTAGCGCGCTGGGGAAGAACTCCCATTGCTTTTGGGCTGCATGGGCGGTTCGATTAGCGTCTGGGAGCTGAGATAAAACTGCCGGACTAGGATTCGAACCAGCATCTACAGGTCACAAAGAAGCGCCTCTCCCCCGTGCCGCTAACCTAAAAGCCAAGAATCTCCACTATTATCACCCAATTTCCTGTTTGTGGGATTACTCTTATATCCCACTTGTTATATTTCCCACTCTATGGTATTCTTGGGTTGCGATACAAACCGGAGGCTGCAATGACCAAGCAAGAACTGCTCAGAGACGCTGACTTTGAGGAAGTAACGGAAGCAAAGGTGGATTCAAAGAACCGTGTAGCTCTCGGCAAAGTCCTAGGCTTCCCTGTTTCAAGCTACCGCATCTACCGCAACAAGATGGGACAAATCATTCTGGACCCGATGGTCACGATCCCCGCCTACGAGGCGTGGCTTTTCAAGAATAAGGAAGCCATGAAGCTTGTCCAGGAAGGGCTTGAGGACATTCGAAAGGGCCGGCTGGTGAAAGCCAAGGAGGATTTCAGCAAGTACCTGGACGATGATGCGTAATGTTTGAAATCATTCTGGCCGCGCGAGCCCAGAAGACGTTCGAGGAACTTCAAGCAACTCCACGGTACGATGGGCTCGTCAAACAGATCCGAAAATCCTTGGCCTATCTGCAGACAAACCCGAAGCACCCTTCCCTACAGACCCACCCGTATTCGTCTATCGAGAATCCGCTAAATCCGAAAGAAAAGGTGTTTGAGGCCTACGCGCAGAACAAGACTCCGGCCGCCTACCGCATTTTCTGGTGCTACGGGCCGGAAAAGAAACAGATCACGATCATCGCCATCACGCCACATCCCTGACACCCTTGCCTTCCCCGGAATCTCAATCACACCTGGCCGTTTAGGGTTCGAACCTTCCTCTCTAGATTCCCCGCTGACAGCGTCTCAGCTTAGGCCCCCCTTGCCCAATCTTGTTTGGCCTGATTTTGGCAACTCCTACTGAACCAAGGTCGAACGGTAACTAACAGCCCTCCTCTTCCGAAGACCTTAATGCATGTGGCGATGCGGCTCAGCTTCGATCCCATCGTGGTCATCCTGGTGTTCTTCAGTCATGAACGGAACGGCAACTTTTACCGCGGCCCCTTCAACAAATACCATCCGCGCTCCGAGATCGCCGCTTTGGATCACCAAGCCCGTCACCATGAACAGGAGTGCCAGAAACGCATAGCGAGCCTTAGGCTGATGGGCCTTGTGGAGAAAGCTCCAACCGGCTAGGAACAACGCGCCACAACCAATCAACAGCCCCAGCGTCTTATGGGTCTGCATCATATGGTGAATCCGCTCATTATGCGGGAACGAGTCTTGCGCCATGAATCCGGTTACGATAGCGATAACTGTACCGGCAGTAGCAAGATAGAGGCACGCCCGCCCGGCGACAGAGCAGGATCGCCAATTGAGAAAAATACCTAATCCATAGAGGAGTAACGCGCTTGGAAAGAGCGCGATCGGAAAATGGACAAAGACGGGGTGCACATTGAAGACCTGGCGCAATCCTTGTAATCCGAACAAAGAGAAGTCCATCTTATTTAGTAAATTGGATCGGTTGGCGGCACGCATTGCCACCGGCGTTGTAGTCATACACCATGCGCCCGCCAAAATCGGATCCCACCGTCATCACGCCAATCATCACGAGCAATAGGAATAGAAACAGCAGCCTCCCTTTCTTGGGAAAGGGCCGAGCGACCACCGCCCAGATGGTCAGCATCGTGCAGATCGCTAGGGTTGCCAGCATGGCAGTCTTGTGCGGCTGGAGCAATTGCTCACGCACCGAAAGAGCCAGCATCACGCCCTGCTCGGCGTAGAGGCCGGTTGCCACAGCAACCGACAGGGACAGCGCGCCCAGAACCAGCACCACAAACGCCGAGTGCGCGAAGCTCTCGCGCTTCAACAGCCACGCCGCCACGTACAAGAGCGCAGCACCCATCAGAAACGCGATGGGAAAGTGAATCACCAGCGGATGAATATTCTGAAGGTGCTGCGCTCCGGGCAACATGGTCGTTACTCCACCGACTCGACGGTCACGTAGCGTTGGCCGCCATTTTCATACAGATCGCCTTTCAGGGTCACCGTCTCGCCCATTTTGTTGATGACGCTGGCCGGATAGCCGGTTTTGTCTTCTTTGGGCAGCACGGTGTACAGCTTGCCGGTGCCATCTTCCAGAATGCTGATCGGAATACCGGCCTTCGCGCAGTCAATCGCGCACTGTTTATGCCCTGTGCCCTTCGACGCCATGGCGACGTAGCACAGCGAATCCACCAACTCACCCTTAATAGCCACCTCTTGCACGCCCTTGCCGTGAGCGTGATCATGCTCATGTTCCTCCGCCGCCCACACAGACACAGGACTCATGAACAGCATTGTGGCAACCATCCCTCGTATCACATGCTTCATCTTGCCTTCCTCCTAGTCAGGCCACTGTAGCCTAGTGATGATGCCCCGCTTCGGGGCGCTCCTGCGATTCCAACGAATCTTCTTTCGACTCAGATTAGTGATCGCCACCTCCTTCTTCCATTTTTTCTGGCTTCTGAGGCTTCAATGTCATCCCGCACTTGGGGCATGAGCCTGGCTGTGATTGGCGCACCTCCGGGTGCATGGGACAGACGTACGTCACTGGTCCACTTGTTTCGGGTTCGACAGAACCGCCAACCTGAGAGGCAACCGTCCCAGGAGGATTTTCATACCAGCCTGGATCTTCACCCTCTTTGAGTTCATCCCGAACCTTGAGGATCGTGAACATCCCACCCATGCCTACCGGACCGAACGGTCCCTCGCCACCCATCATGGAAAGCGTGTTCGGCGGGCCTTCCATGTGCATCTGGTTCATTTCGTCCATCCCCGTTTCTCCCATCGCCATGTAGCCGGGAAGCAGTTTTCGAATTTTGCCTTCAATCCCTTGCTGGCTCACTCCCAGGGTGTTGGGAATATCGTGGCCCATAGCGTTCATGGGATGATGACGCCGATGGCAGTGCAGCGCCCAGTCTCCGGCGACAGCGGTAAATTCAACGTCGCGCGTCTGGCCGGGAAAGACCACGACGGTTGTTTCCGGCCACTGAGCGGATTCCGGGATCTCGCCGCCATCGGTGGCGACGATTTTAAACGCATGCCCATGCAGGTGGATGGGGTGCGACTCCTGGCCGACATTGCCGAACCGGATGCGAACGCGCTCGCCCGTACGAGCAACGAGAGGTTCGGTGCCTGGGAACGCCCGGCTATTGAAGGTGAAAGTATTGAAGTCGGTCATAACGCTGATATTCGGCGTAGCTGTCCCCGGCTCAATAAACCACTCGTTGAGAAAAATAGCGTAATCGCGGTCAATGCGATGGTCGCGCTTCTTGGGATGGATGATGAAGAAGCCCATTGCGCCCATACCCATTTGCGCCATCTCATCGCCGTGTGAGTGATACATGAAGGTGCCATGCTGCCGCAGCGTGAACTCGTACTTGAAGGTAGCACCCGGAGGGATACCCGGCTGACTCAGCCCGGCAACGCCGTCCATCCCGCTTGGTAAGAAAATGCCGTGCCAATGAACGGCTGTCATTTCCGGTAACTTATTGGTCACGAGGATGCGCACGCGATCACCTTCCACCGCCTCGATGGTCGATCCCGGGGTTTGATCGTTGTAACACCAGGCGTTGATGACCATGCCGGGAGCAATCTCATGCTTGCATGCTCCTACCGTAAGCTGGAACACCTTGGTCCCATCCTGATCCATAGTCCAGGGCAGCGTGCTGCCGTTGGGAGTGACAACAGAGGTATAGGGTAATTCGCCCGCGCTGG
>JAHFGY010000080.1:8283-10074 GCA_023247195.1 Candidatus Omnitrophota bacterium
GCTGGCATGAGAGGCCAGTGGCGCTACGCCGACAAAAGATTGGCTTGAAAGAATCCCCGTTATACCCGCCAGCAGGACGGCTATAAAGATAACCGGTCGTCTTTTCATGGATGATCTCCGTGATGGTGCTCTTGCTGCTCCATTGGCATCTCCTGAGAAGTCGCGGGTTCTTGCTCCGTCGTTGTCGGCTCTACTGTGGGGAGGGACAAATTTCCTCCAACGGAACGTTCAAGCTCAGAAAAAGCAATCCAGTAGTCCCGCAGTGCCAATAGATACTCGCGGTAAGCGTTGACCTCATCCCGCTTAGCCTGAAGCAGTTGAAACGTTCCCATCAGCATAAAGTTGTAGTGCTTCTGTGTTTCCGCGACGATTTGCTCGCGTGTCGGGATGATGCTGTTGCGGTAAAATTCCGCTGTCTGGCGTGCGGCCCGCAACCGAGTCTGCGCAGAGCGAACCTCGGATCGCACCGTCGCTTCCATCGCTTCCAGTTGATGCTGAGCTTGACGTAGCTGGGCCTTGGCGCGCGCCCGCACAGCTTGCTTCTGATCGAAGATCGGCAATTCCAATTCCAGAGTTGGACCCGTCACCCAAGCGTGATCGAGGTCGTGCTCGGTATCGACCCCCACATTGACGGCAGGAACAATCCCCGCGCGTGTCACCGTAAGCGTCCTCTTCAAAATATCGACACTCTTACGGGCTGCGGCCAAATCCAACCGTTGGGAGAGTGCGAGTGTCTCCAGGTTCTCAGATGAGGGGTCGGCAGAGGGCAATTCCGGTAGATGCTCCACCAGCCGCCACGTCGTCTCCATGCTTAAGAATCCCATGAGGCGATGCAATTGCTCACGCACCAACTGGACGTCTATCTCGCTTTGGGTTAGGTCCAGCTTGGCCTGCTGGAAAGCGCTCTGTTCAGTGGCAAGCTCTAAATCGTTGATGTTGCCCGCCTGGTGTTGGCGCTCAGCCAGCTCATTGGCTGCCTCAGCCGCTTGGAATATCGTCTGCCGCATCGCCTGGACTTGTTCAGCGCCCTGGAGGGTGTAATAGGCCGTGCGCACTTCAGCGGTCAGTTGCAGGACGGCATCGCTTACGCGAAGTTTGGCTTGCTCAAACTGCACCGCAGCCAGCCGCTTGCGAAGCGGGAGAATGAGCAAATCGAGGAAGTTTTGGGCAACAGCAAACTCGCTGTTGGTCACCCGCTGCGGATGGTCCGGCCATCGTGCGCTGCTGGCAAGAATCGGATTCTGGAGCAACCCGGCTTGGACGAGATCGGCTTGAGCAATGCCTAGATCCTCAAAGGTCGCTTGAAGTGAGGCGTTGCTTAACAACGCAACCTGAACAGCAGCATCCGCACTCAGCGGCTGCTGCAGCAAAGAAAGAACGGCCTCTTTAACCTCATGGTCTTCAGCTTTACCTTGGTCCCACTGAACCTGCAGCCCGGTCCTTTGGTTGACGAGCTTCTCGACATCTGTAAAGCCGCCCTTTTGAGGCACAGAAGCGCATCCGCCAACGAAGGTAGTAGCTAAAATTGTTGAGATAATGCCTGGACCTCTAAACATAGGAGTTCATCTCATCCATCCATCTGAGAAACCCAGTGATCGCCAAGAAAACCTCGATCACAATACGTGCAAGAATAGACCAGTTGGGTGCTTAGGAAAAACGGAACGTGACTCTCGGAACCCAGAGAGTCAGTCTAGGCGAGAGAAACCGGAGGAGCGTGGCTGGCAAACGTGGTGCGGTAGAATGGCTTGGCTGGTGTCGGCTCACGAGCAGGAGGGCTTAAGCCGCTTGCGG
>JAHFGY010000208.1 GCA_023247195.1 Candidatus Omnitrophota bacterium
CTATGATCGTGATCAGAAGAAACACCGTCATGGCCACCACGAACAGCTTGAAACCGACGCTGGCATGGATTCCTTCTTTAAGTCTCTGGTTCACATGGACTTCCGATAGTACTTCAACGACCTTCGGCGGAGCATAACCGGCGTCTTCGCTGGCGTCGTTCAACCGAAAGGTCTGCCAACAACCGGTCACGATAAAGAAGATCAGCGCCGGCGCAAAAAGGCAGCCGATATAAAGATGAAGGGCTCTCAAGGATTTCATTTGGTCAACGCAACGAGGCAGGCGCCTACGGTCATCAACGTGGTTCCAAACCACTGCATGCTTGTGAGCCGCTCGCCCAGCACCGCAACCGCTAAGAGCACCGCAATCACCAGGCTCAATTTATCCAGAGGCGCCACCAGAGAAGCGGGGCCGCTCTGAAGAGCTCGGTAATAGCACAGCCATGAAAGGCCGGTGGTCAGCCCGGAGAGAATAAGAAAGATTACGCTCCGCGCGTTCAAATGGGAAACGTGCCCCCATTCCCGGCGCCAACTGATCACAAGTGCGAGAAACCCCAAGATGACCACGGTCCGGATCCCGGTCGCCAGATTGGACGGAATAGCTTGGACCCCGATCTTAGCCAAGATCGCCGTCACCCCCGCGAAAAAGGCCGAACCCAACGCGAACAACCTCCAGTCGGCCATGCGACTCTCCTGCTTATCAACCCGCTAAGGAAGCGATATCGATGACAAACCGGTAGCGGACATCTCCCTTGATGACGCGCTTGTATGCTTCGTTAATCGCTTGAATCGGTATGAGTTCAATATCAGCGGCCAGCTTGTGCTTGGCGCAGAAATCGAGCATTTCCTGGGTTTCGCGGATGCCGCCGATCACAGATCCGGCCAGGCGGCGGCGCTTCATAATGAGAGAGCTCGCGGAGAAGGGCGTCGGATCCGGCAACCCCACCAGTACCATGGTTGCGTCGCGGCGAAGCAGGCCCAAGGTGCTGTCGTAGCTATGTTGCCCGGACGCGGTATCGAGGATGAAATCCAACTGCCCGGCGTGCTTCTCGAACACGCCAGCGCTCCGCATATTGATGAACGCATGCGCGCCCAGCCGCAGCGCGTCTTTCCGCTTCTCCGGCGAATGGCTGAGCACCGTTACCTCGGCGCCCAGGGTCTTGGCAAGCTTCACCGCCATGTGCCCAAGACCGCCGAGGCCCACAACCCCAACGCGGTCGCCAGATTTCACACCGAAATGGCGCAGCGGCGAGTACATCGTGATTCCGGCGCACAAAAGCGGGGCGGCTTTTTCAAGCGGGATGCTCTTCGGGATGCGCAGCACGTAATGCTCGTCCACGGTGATGAGCGCTGAATAGCCGCCGAACGTCGGCGTCTTTCGGTCTTGCTCAAAACTGTTGTACGTGAAGCTCGGCCCCTCAGAGCAGTATTGCTCCTCGCCGACCTTGCAAGCCTCGCACTTCCGGCACGAATCCACGAAGCAGCCGACGCCGACCGCGTCGCCGGTCTTGAACCTCTTCACCCGGCCGCCGACCTTAAGGACCTTGCCCGCGATCTCGTGGCCCGGCACCATGGGAAACGCGGCATTTCCCCATTCATCGCGGACCTGATGGATGTCCGAGTGGCAAACGCCGCAATAGAGGATTTGGATCATAACGTCGTGCGCGCCGGGCTCGCGTCGCCGGATCGTAAATGGCTTTAGCGAAGCTTTGGCGCGCGCGGCAGCGTAGGCAGGGACATTAGGCATGTGGGCGCTATCTTATCACTGGAAGCACTTGGACGACTGCGCGCTCACATCGCCGCTTCTTCTTCGAGCGGCAGACCGGCTTGCTTCCACTCTTCAATGCCGCCCTCGTAAGCTCTGACTTTAAAACCCTTCTCTGCGAGCTTTTGAGCGCCCTCCAAGGACGCATGGCAGTCGCCGCCGGCACAGTAGGTGATGATCTCGAAGTCCGGATCCAACTCATCCAGCCGCTCATCGATCTCAGCAACGGGAATATGAAGCGACCCTTGGATGGACCCCAGTCCATAATGCCTCGGTTCCAGGACATTCACGATCTGAATCTCTTCTCCTTGCTCCATCTTTTCCGTAAGCTCTTCCTTGCTGATCGTTTCGATTTTTGACTTTGCTTCGGCCATCTTAATCTCCTCACATTGGATGCCCCCTTGTAGGGTTATAGGTTAGAACATGTAACATGACGAGAAGATGAGCATCGAATGACAAAAACGTCATGAAAAATTCATCTCCTTGCACCGCAAGAATCGGATAGCGCGACTGACGCTCCGGCGCTAAATTCATAGGTATGAAACAAATTGAAACCGTGGTCCATGAAATGTGCCGCTATATCGAAGAACACGCTTCTACACCGCTGACGCTCCACGCGATCGCGAAGAAATCCGGTTACAGCGCCTCTCATCTCCAGCGCCGATTCACGATGATCATCGGCAGCAGCCCAAAGACTTACCAGAGCGCTATCCGCAATCAGCGATTGAAGCAAAGCCTGAAACACCAGGAAAGCTTGGGCAGCGCAATTTACGGCGCGGGTTTCGGCTCTTCCAGCCGAGTGTATGAAAAGCTATCCACGACTCTCGGCATGACTCCCAAACAGTACCGAAACGGCGGAAGCGGTTTAACCATTTATTATGCGATGTCGAGAACAAGGCTGGGCTGGATGCTGCTGGCGGCCGCGGAGCGCGGCATTTGCTTTCTGCAGTTCGCCGAGGATAAGGACGCTCTCGCCAAGGAGCTGCGAGCGGAGTTTCCGAACGCCGAGCTGAGTGGGATGCCTCGGACGCAGAACAAATTATTCTCAGCCTGGATGCGGCAGCTAAACGACTATCTTGACGGAAAATTGAAGACGCTTGATCTGCCGCTCGATATTCGAGGCACAGCGTTTCAGAAACTGGTGTGGGATTATCTGCAGACTATTCCGGCGGGAGAGACGCGATCTTACACCGACGTTGCCGTGGCGATCGGTAAACCAGCCGCGGTAAGGGCGGTTGCTTCAGCTTGCGCAAGCAACACCATCGCGATTGCGATTCCCTGTCATCGCGTGATTCGCGGCAATGGTGATCTAGCGAACTA
>JAHFGY010000081.1 GCA_023247195.1 Candidatus Omnitrophota bacterium
CCGCGAACGCCAGGTGGCGTCCGCCGGAAACCCGAAAAAACCCGGGCTTGAGCCTCCGCTCGGCAGCGCGTACACGATCCGCTACCTCAAGCAAGCGGACGCGCTGCAAGGATCCGAAGGGAAACTCGACGTGGCCGGCGCGCAAGCCATCGCGGCTTCTATTGCGCCGAATTCGAACGTGCAGAGCGTGATTTTCGCTTGGCCGGAGCTGTGGGTCGCGAACGCGGAAGGGGAAACGCCGGCGGCGAAAACAACCTACCACCGCTTTGACGCGGAAGCTTTGCTTACTCGCCGATAATTTTGATCACGACGCGCTTGCGGCGCCGGCCGTCGAACTCAGCGTAGAACACCTGCTCCCACGGGCCTAAATCCAGCTTTCCCTTGGTTACCGGCAGAGTGGCTTGGTACCCGACTAGTGTGCGCTTGAGGTGCGCGTCGCCGTTGTCTTCGCCCGTGAGGTGGTGCTTGTAGTCCGGCTTCTCCGGAGCCAAGCGCTCGATCATCTCCCAGAAGTCCTGCCACAAGCCGTCCTCATCGTCGTTCACCCAGATCGAGGCCGTGATGTGCATGGCCGAGACCAAGCAAAGGCCTTCCTGGATGCCGCTCTTTTTGACGAGCGCTTCAACGCGGTCGGTGATGTTGATGAGGTCGTGCCGCTGCGGGGTTTCGAACCAGAGATAATCAGTGAGGTGCTTCATCGCGCTCAACCGCGCGGCGTGATCTGGGTCAGCTCAACCGGCAGGCCAAAGGCAACGTCTTCTCGGACCAGCTCGATCTCTTCCACGGCCACATTGTCGCCCAGCGCTTTGAGCCACGCCACGATCGCCTGCACCAGGTGCTCCGGCGCGGACGCGCCCGATGTCAACCCAACGCAGCTTACGCCCGTGAACCACTCGCGCTTGATCTCGCTCGCGTCGTTGATTAGGTAGGCTCGCCGGCCCTCGACCTCAGCCACTTCAACCAGCCGGATCGAGTTCGAGCTGTTGCGCGCGCCCACCACCAGGATCACTTCCGCTTCCTTGGCAATGGCTTTTACGGCGTTCTGGCGGTTTTGAGTCGCGTAGCAGATGTCGTCTTTGGTCGGCGCCACGAGTTTGGGGAAGCGCTGCTTCAGCTCTTCGATAATCGCGCGGGTGTCGTCCATGCTCAGGGTGGTCTGGGTAATGACCGCGACCTTGTCCGGATTGTCCACGGTGATGCGCCGCGCCTCCTCGACCGTCTGCACCAGCAGGATATGCGCAGGCGCTTCGCCCATGGTGCCGACCACTTCATCGTGGTTCTGGTGGCCGATCAAGAGGATGGTGTAGCCCTCGCGCGCGAAGCGCTTGGCTTCCACGTGGACCTTGGTAACAAGCGGGCAAGTGGCATCGATGACTTGCAGCTGGCGCTGGGAAGCGGCCTCATGTACCGCGGGAGAAACCCCGTGCGCGCTGAAAATCGTGGTCGAGCCTTGGGGAACCTCATGCAGCTCTTCCACGAAGATAGCGCCTTTATTGCGCAACATATTGACCACGTGCGGGTTGTGCACGATTTCTTTGCGCACGTAAACCGGGCCGTCGAAACGCTGCAATGTTTGCTCGACGACTTCGATCGCGCGGTCCACGCCGGCGCAGAAACCGCGGGGCTTGGCTAGGATGATTTTCTTGAGAGGCATGATCGAACTATTATACGGGCACCCGGAAAGGGTGTCCACCGTCGGGGCTACTCGAGCACAGGCTGGTTGAGCTCTTTGGAAAGGAAGCTTATGCCCGCGTATTTTAAGTACGGCAGCGCCAGGTAAGCGGTGTAGTGGCCGCATGGCATGAGGCTGACGCGCGGCCTGCCAACCGCTTCCCACAGCCGGAAAGAGTTTTCCCGCCCGATCGTGCGGTCTGCGAGCGCGATGAACATGCGCATGTGCCGCGAGTCGGTATACGGCGCGAGCAGCACCGGATCAGTGCGGATCGATTCCCGGACTCGCTTGTTGAGCTCCGCGCGGTCCATCTTGTTCTGGCTCAGGTAGCGTTTGATCGGTTTGGTGAGCAGCTTGTCGTTCGAGCTCTCGAGGATGTCGGCGATCGAACCGCCGGCCAGCGCGACCACGTGCGCCTTGATGCGCGGGTCGGTCGCGGCCAAGATGCTCGTGGCAATGGCGCCCATGCTGATGCCGAACGCGCCGATGCGCTCCGAATCCACGTTCTCTTGAACTTCCATCCAGTCGACGACCTGCCGAATTCGAATAATGCCTTGGCGCAGCAGCAGCTCGATATGCTCCACGGGCTTATCCGGCGAGACTTTCAGCGTCTTGCGGTGGACCATCGCGGTGTGGAACCCGCGCGAGGCCAGAAAACGGCAAATGCCGCGCTCAAGCGGGTAGTCGCCGCCCAGGATCGGGTTGAACACAATGGACGCGCGCTTGCCGGGCGCCGCGGACTCGAACCATTCGAACTCAACCTGGGGTTCCGTGGGCTCAAAGCCGGAGTAAGACAGCGGAAACGAAACCAGGTATTCGCGGTAGCGGCCTTTGTCGCGCAGGAGCGTTCGCGTGACGTCGTGCGGTTTCTCAGGGTAGCTGTAATACGCGGCAAGCTCCGGAGGCAGAGGCTGCGGCGCGCGCTCGGCTGAGCGGTGCGGCAGCGACGCGCACCCGGCCGCGGCAACCGCCGTGGCGGTGAGGAGCGAGAGCCACCTGAACGCCAGCGCTTGTGTCCGCATCAGGGCTCCGAGTGGCCGGTGAACGCCAGCTTTGCCACGTGCAGGCTTGGGACAAGCGCGCAGCCGGACCCGGTGTGCGGATCCGCGATGAGCCTTCGCTCGGCGGTGATGCCGCGGACATCGCTGAATGCCCGCAGCATGCTGTCCGTGAAACGCATGCGCGCGATGGGCTGCGACAGCTTGCCGTTCTCGATCAAAAAAGCGCCTTCGCGCGTCAGCCCGGTCATCATCGCTTCTCTCGGATTCAGCAGCCCGTTCACGTAATGCAGCCGCGGCAGGAAAAGCCCGCGCTCGCATCCCCGTATCAAGTCTTCCTGAGAACCCTCGCCGGGTGCAATAGCCAGGTGATGCGGCATCGGTCCTTCCGTGTCGCCGGGGAAAAGCGCGTGGCCGGTGCTGGGATGGTCGTACCGCGCGCCGTACGTCGTGTCGTAGACGATGCCGCGCGCGATGCCGTGATCGATCAACTCCACGCGCTGCGCCGGCGTGCCTTCCCAGTCCATGGGCGTGCGCAGAGCGCCGGGCTCCATGGCATCGTCGTAAATGCTGAGTTGCGGATCCATCACGCGCTCGCCCATCCTCCCTGCGAGAAAGCTGGAGCGCTCCTGGAACGCTTTTGCGCCGAAAGCGATTAACGCGAGCCATTCCAGGATTTCGGCGAGCGCTTCGGGGCCGAGAATCACGGCGTACTCGCCGAGCGGCAGCCGGACCGGATCGCGGCGGTGCAAACATTGGCGCAGCGCTCGCTCAAGCACGCCGTCCACCCCCAATGCCGCCAGCGACGTCGCTGCGCCGCTCGCAAAACCCGACAAGCTGCGGTATTGGGTTACGCATTTAACCGACGCTACCGAGGAAAGCGCGTACGCGGCCGAGCCCTCTGAGTTCACCACGGCGCGCTCTTCCGATCCCGCCAGCAGCGATCCGGCCAATCCCGCGCCCGCGCCTTTGCACCGCAGCATTTGCTTGCGGATCAATTCCACGCATGCCACCGCGTTCGCGTGCGCCGTGGGCGGGTCATAGTCTTCTTTGAATTGGATGCGCACGCGGCGGGGCAGGATAAGCGCAGCTTCCGCGGGCGGAGCGTGCGACGCGATCAGTAACGCGCGCTTTACGCAGTTCGTCAGGCTTTCGGCTGAGAGCGAATCCGTTGAAGCGATGCCGATGCGCTTGTTCTGAAGGACCGTGATGCTGGCCGTCAGCCGTTCTTGCAGCACATCCTGGTGGATCCCGCCTTGCGCGAACCGGAAAACCAGACGCTGGCCGGCGTCCACGCATGCGCTTGCCGCATCCGCCTTGGCGAGCTTGACCATGCCGCGCAAAGCCGCAAAGAGCTTTGTCTGCCCGATCATTTCGCGCTGCCCACGGACACGCCGTCGAACCGCGCGTACGATCCGCCGTGGCCCACGTGCATGATCTGCATGGGCTCGCCCTTGGCGCAATTCGGCACGCCCCACAATTGCCAATCCTCTTTGCGGCCGACAGCGGTGCAGCGGCCCCAGAATTCGGGCGTGATGCCGGTATAAAGCGGGTTCTTCACGATGCGCGTGAGCTTGCCGTTCTCGATTTCCCAGCCGATCTCGGTCGTGAATTGAAAGTTAAGCCGGCGATCGTCGATGGACCAGCTCTTGTTCGTGGAGAGCAAGTACCCGTGCTTCACATCGCGCAGGATCTCTTCAAGCGTGCCCGCGCCCGGCTCCAAGTTGACGTTGGTCATGCGCACGATGGGCTGCACGTCCCATCGCTCGGCGCGCATCGCGCCTCCGCTCGCCGGAAGGTCTAGGTGCGCTGCGGATTCGCGCGAGCTGAGGTAGCCCACGAAGCGGCCTTCTTTAACGAGATGCGTGCGCTGGCCCGGCACGCCTTCGTCGTCGAAAGCGAACGTGCCCACGCCGCCCGGAACCGTGGCGTCCGCCACGATCGAGACATGCCGCGAGCCATAGTCGAGCTTGTTCAATTGATCCGGCGTGAGAAAGCTGCCGCCCGCGTAGCTCAGCTCTTGGCCGAGCGCGCGGTCCAGTTCCGTGGGATGGCCGCACGACTCGTGTAATTGCATGACAACTTGCGTGGGATGGAGGATCAGCGTGCTCGGGGCCGATCGCGGCGGCTCCGCGCGCAGCAATTCCAGCACTTCCTTCTTCGCGGTCGCGGCCGCACCGACCAAATCCAATTGCTTCACGTATTCGTAGCCCGCCTGAGCCAAAGCGCCGTGGTGCGAGTTCGGCGCGCTGCGCACCTGAACCTCGTTGCCTTGCTGTGCGACCACCTCCAAGCCCGCGCCGCTTTCGATCACGGTTTGCTCGATGTCGCTGCCTTCGGTCGAGAGAAATAATTTGCGGCGCTTGTAGCAATCCATGTGGGTCGTGGCTTGCTGGATCGCGTCGTGGCCCATCAAGGCTTGGCTGGCCCACAAGAGGTAATCGAGTTTATTGCCGAGCGGAACGCTGAACGGATCAATGGTGTGCGGGGAAACCCAGACCGCCTTGGCCGGCTCAAGCGGCGTGAGCTTGCGAGCGCCGGCGCCGAGCACGGACGTGGCGCGGGCCAGGGCAATCGCATCCCGCACGACCCGATCAACCGCCGCGCGGGTCAAGTGAGGCGTGGCGGCAAACCCCCAGCCGCCTTTGTGCAGCACGCGCACGCCGATGCCGTCGCCCTTGTTCGAACTCACGGAGCGCACGCGGCCGTTTTCGACCGTGATGCTTTCATGCTCGTGCGCCTCGACACGGACGTCGGCATAATCCACGCCAGCTTGCTTGGCGCGCGCAAGCGCATGTTCCGCCCATTCCCGTGGAAACACACTCTTTGGCATGCCGGGCATGGTAGCACACCGGCAGGTAGGCTAGAATAGGCGGTCTACGATGAGACAGTCCCAAGACTTCATACCCGATGCGGTGCTCGACACGCTGTTCAAGCGCTTGCCTCAAGCGGTGCTCGAAGATCGGCTCCAGGCCGCCCAGGCGCTCGCGCGCATCCGCGGCTTCCGTTACTTGGATGACCGCGGCCGGGCGCGCACGATCGATCTTTCCATCCGCCCGTGGCTCCTGACGTCCACGCAGTTGCGGTTCTTCTCGGATGCCATCCGCTTGCTCGCCGGCGCGCTTCACCAGGTCGCGGCGCTTTACCGCGCGCGGGCCGACGTGCGCTCGATCTTGCGGGTGTCGGAAGAGCAAGCCGAGTGGCTGAAGCTGCAGCCGATCTCCTCGGATGGCCCGCTGGGCGTCATGGGCCGCATGGATTCCACCGCGTCGTTCGGGCACAGCGGCTGGCAGCGCGATTTTCGCATGCTCGAGCCCAATGCCGTGGGCGTGGGCGGCGTGCATTACGCGCCGGTCGGCTGCCGCATCGTGCTGGACGTGGTCGATGACTTGCTCCGCCGCGCGCTACCCGGGCTGCGCGTTGCTCCTACGGCTGATCCGCGCCAGATGCTGCTGGGCGAGCTCACGCTTGTTGCGCGCAAGATCGGGACACCGCTGCGGCGCATCGCCCTGATCGAGAACACCGACTACACCACAGGCACGGACGAATTCGGCGGGCTGGCCCGGTACTTTCAGGATATCGGGCTGGACGCCGTTGTGGCGGACCCGCGCGCATTGCAGTTGCGCAACGGCCGGATCCTGGCCCAAGGAAAACCCATCGACCTGCTTTACCGCGACTCCGAGCTCGGCGAGTTCATCGAAATGGAACAAAAGGGCAAGCGGCTCAAAGCCGCACGCGCCGCGGTCCGGCAGGGAAGGCTCGTTTCCAGCCTCATTTGGGAATTGGATCAGAAATCCGCGTGGGAAATTTTCACGGACGAGCGCTTCGCGCGCTTTTTCTCGCCCATGCATCGCCGCTTTTTCCGGTCGCATTTGTTGTGGACGCGGCTGCTGAGCGACCGCCAGGTCACGGATTCCCGCGGCCGGTCGGTTGACCTCTTGCCGTTCGTGCGCAAGAACCGCGCAAAGCTTGTGATCAAGCCGAATTCGCTCTTTGGCGGGGAAGGTGTGGTCATCGGCTGCGAAACAGCGCAGCGAGTTTGGGAGCGCGAGATCGACCAAGCGCTTCGCGGAAAAGAAGATTATGTCGTGCAGGAGCTCGCGCGCATTTCCCGCGAATCCATCGCGCACTTCGACGGCGGGCGCGCTGTTGTCCATCCGCGCTCCACGGTGTCCGGATTTTTCTTCACCTCCGGCGGCGTGGGCCTCGTGGGCCGTTTCTCCGGACGCACCGTGGTCAACGTGTCGCAAGGCGGGGGCTTGATCCCCGCGCTCTGGGTCCGGTGAGCATGGGCGACCGCATCGTTCTGGACATTGAGACGCAGAAAGAGTTTGCCGAGGTAGAGGGCCGCAAGCCTGAGCTGCTCGGCGTGTCGGTGATCGGCACCTACAGCTATAACGAGAACCGCTACGACGCTTACCTGGAAAGCGACATCGACCGCCTGGCGCCGAAATTGGAAAGCGCGGACATGCTCATCGGTTTCAACATCCGCAAATTCGACATGCCGGTTCTGCAGCCGTACATCCAGTTCCCCTTGGCGCCGCTGCCGATGCTCGACATTTTGGAAGAAATCACTCAGGTGCTCGGCCACCGCCTGAGCTTGGACAGCGTCGCGCAAGCCACGCTCGGTCGCGGCAAGTCCGGCCACGGCTTGGACGCGCTTCGCTGGTTCAAGCAAGGCCGCTTTGACCTCATCACGCGCTACTGCCTGGATGACGTCAAGCTCACCAAAGAAGTCTACGAGTACGGCAAAGCAAACAACCGCTTGTTCGGCACAGGCCGTCACAGCGCCGACAAGCTCACGATTCCGGTTTTCTGGCCGGAGCGAAAGCGGCCTATAGAAGCGATTCAAAAAATGCTCCGCGAGGCTTGCGACAAACAACTGCAGGTCGAAATCGAGTACTTGTCGCAATCCGCGGAGGTGAGCGAGACAGGCCGCGTCCGCCGCGTCGACGTGTACCATATTCAAGAGCCGCACTTCGAAGGCCATTGCCACTTCCGCAAAGAAGTGCGGCAGTTCCGCATCGACCGCATCCTGGACATCCGCCCCACATGGATCCGGTACACCGTACCGCCTGACTTCACCAGCGCTCCGTTGACTGAATAGTCAGTAGCGACATGCCTTCCAAGATGCGCGTGCGGTTTCTCGGCAGCGGGACGGCGGTTCCGACCGCTGAGCGCAGCTACGCGGCCATCCATGTGCAAATCGCGGACCGGCATATCCTTCTCGACGCAGGTCCGGGCACGCTCGCCAAGCTGGCCAAGTCGGGCGTTACTTACTTAGACTTGCACAGCTTGTGGCTCTCGCACGCGCACCCGGACCACTGCTTGGATCTGGTCTCGATCCTGTTCGCGATGCGCATCCCGCGGCCGGCGCGGCGGGCGGCGTTCACGGTGTACGGCCCCAAAGGAACCAAGCGGCTTTACCAGCGCCTGAACGCTGCGCTGAATGGCTGGCTCACGCCCCGCTCGTACACGCTGCTTATCCGCGAACTCGGCGTTGAAAAAGTGCGCGGTCCGGGCTTCACGGTTCAGACAGCGCGCATGGATCATTCGGCGCAGGCGCTCGGCTACCGCGTGGAAGCGGCCGGCCGCAGCCTGGCCTACTCCGGCGACACGGATGTTTGTTCCTCGATCATCGAACTCGGAAGGGAAGCGGACGTGCTGATTCTCGAATGTTCCATGACCGATGAGCTTAAGGTCGACGGGCATCTCACGCCCACGGAATGCGGCCGCATCGCGGCCGAGGCTCGCTGCAAGCGGCTGGTGCTAACGCATTTTTACCCGGTATTCGACGGATACGATATCCGCGGCCGCGTCAGGCGGTACTACAAAGGGCCTGTGGCTTTGGCTAAAGACTTTATGGCGATCGATGTCTGAGGCATCTGTGTCGCGCGCCGCTGGCGCGCCCGCCCGGCGCTTCCACGTCCCGTGGCGGATCCGCGACCCGCTTTTGGTCTTGCTCTGGACGTACGGCGCGGTTTTCGCGCTTGCCATTGGAATCATGCTCGGCGCGCGTTTCATGCTTAGCCCCGAAGAGCGCCGCGCCGGCGAATGGGTGCAGCGGATTTTCATGCAATCGCCCAGCGTCGAGATTTGGGCGATCGTTCAAGGATTTTTGACGCTCTTCTTTCTCTGGGTCCGCGTTTTCCGCCGCTGGAACGTCAATCCCGAAACCTGGTTCAAGGCAAGCCGCTTGCGCGCGGATGTCCGCGAGGGCATCCGTCTTTTCTTTATGGCCATGGTGCTCAGCGTGTTCGTGGTCTTCAGCATCACCGCGCTGGTCCAAGGGCTTTCGGGATTGCTCGGCTTCGGCGACCCGATGCAAGCCGTGAAGCACTACCACGAGGGGCTCGAGCGCGAATCGCGCGTGCTGCTGGAAGCGGACATGTCCTGGTTCCGCATCTTTGTGGTGGCGATTCTGATGCCGCCGATCGAAGAATTGCTCTTTCGCGGCACGTTGTATCCGGCGCTGCGCAAGCGGTTCCGCCCTTGGTCCGCTAACCTCATCAGCAGCGCGGTATTCGCCTTGAGCCATCACTACTCGTTCGGGCTTCCGAACATCCTGGTCATCGGCGTGCTCGGCGCATACGCGTATGAGCGCACCCGTTCGCTGTGGACGCCCATCGTGTTTCATGTGCTGTGGAATTTGCTGGCCGCGGGCACGGCAAAGCCCGAGGTCGGGTGGCTGATCGTGCCCATAGTGATCGGATTGGCCGTGTGGAGCTGGCAGGGAGCGGGCGCCACGGAAAATCGGCGGCCAGGGATCAACCGGCGCATCGGCTGGAAAGTCTACGCCGTGCTGTACGCAATCCTGACTCTCTTGGATATTTTTTCCGATCTCTCCTCGGCTTGGTTGTCGCTGATCGAGCTGCCGGCTTGGATCGCGCTTTACCGCTACGCTTGGAAAAAACCCGTTGGCAACCCGGTTTTTTGGCGCGTGTACTGCTTTATTTACCTGAGCTGGTTTATGTTGTCCTGGTGGGTGACGACTTTGCCGCCGGAGACGCTGACGGGTTGGATGCGATTGCTCGCCGATCCCAATAGCGAGCCGCTGACCGCCTTGCCGGAACTGTTCATCACTTCGGTTGCGGTCGGCACGCTGGCCGGTCCCATGGTGGTTGTTTTGCGCCGTCTGGGATGGGAATCATCCGTTAGATTATCTAACAAAAATCGATAGGTTTATTGAGTTTATCCGATAAGTTATGGTATGATTGACGCATGGCAAGAATCGCGGTCCGCGCTATCCGCTTCGAAGTCCCGCCCAATGAGCCGGTTTATGTGATCGGGGTGGTGAGCACGCTGGTGCAGTTGCCGGTATGGACGCTGCGCGCGCTTGACCGCGAAGGAA
>JAHFGY010000209.1 GCA_023247195.1 Candidatus Omnitrophota bacterium
CAGCAGTTCTTCCGCTCGATCCACCGTCCGAACGGGCTACTCCTGGTGACCGGCCCCACGAACAGCGGCAAGACCACGACGCTGTACGCGGCATTGGAGCAATTGCGCTCGCCCCGGCTCAAGATCGTGACGCTGGAAGACCCGGTCGAATACCAGTTGGCCGGCATCGACCAGGCGCAAATCAACCCGCAGGTCGGTTTCACGTTCGCGTCCGGCCTGCGCTCGATCTTGCGGCAGGACGCCAATATCATTTTGGTCGGCGAGATCCGCGACGTGGAAACCGCGGAAATCGCCATCCGGGCCGCGCTCACCGGCCACCTGGTGCTGTCGACGCTGCACACTCGTAATGCCTGCGGCGCCGTCACTCGCCTCATTGAAATGGGTATTGAGCCTTATTTGATCTTGGCGGTGCTGAACGGCGTGCTGGGCGTGCGCCTCGTTCGGCACGTGTGCAAGAACTGCCGCCAGCCCGATGCGCAGGCGGCCGCGGTTTATGAGCACCTCATGATGAAGCATGGGAACAGCACCGAGCAGCACTCCATGGACGCCGGCAAGCAAACCGGGATGGAATTCGTTAAAGGAGCGGGGTGCGATGCTTGCAACGGATCGGGCTATCAGGGCCGGTCCGCGTTGTACGAATTCCTCGTGCTTTCCGATTCCCTTAAGGAATACGTGCTGACCCAGAACGTTCGCCAGCTGAACAAAGCCGCCATCGCGGCCGGCATGCGGACCATGATCCGCGACGGGCTGGAGAAAGCGTCCCAAGGTTTAACCACGATCGACGAAGTGCTGCGCGTCGTCGGCGAATCCGACGATCTTTAAACCCGCTCGCGCGCTCGCGCCGGCGCAAATCCGAAATAAAGCGCCGAAACCACAATAGCCAGATTCAGCACGTTTTCGGCCTGGTGGATATTCAGCTTATACGGCATGTTGAACCACCCGAACACCCCGCCCATCAGCACAACGCCATAAAGAACCCCGGATAGCAGGCAGACCTGCCTGGCTAGGGCTTCGTCCTCAAAACCCGCCAGCAGCGCCAGCAATCCGGTCGTGAGATAAATCGCGTTGTGATTGAAATCAAGCCCGATGCAGCGGGCAATCAGGATTAACCCCAGCACTTTTAAGTAGGTTCGCTCCATTTCCGCCCCCCTCTCCCCTTAAATCTTAAGGCTGCCCAGATGAAGCTCTCATGAAAGTTCTGTGACAGCCTCGTCATTGGCATGTATATTAGGAACCTGAAACAATGCTGCTCGATGCGCGTAATATCCTTGCCGGTGCAACAGTTACGGCGGACGTCTGCATTATCGGAGCCGGAGCGGCAGGCATCACGCTTGCCCGCGAGTTTATCGGCCAGCCGTTCCGCGTCTGCCTGTTGGAAAGCGGCGGCCTTACCGCCGACAATCGCCGGCAATCGCTCAATGACGGCGCCACGGTCGGGCTTGTCTATTTTCCGCTGATCCGCGGCCGCCCGCGCTACTTCGGCGGCACGACGAACCACTGGGACGGCTGGTGCCGGCCGCTCGACGCGATCGATTTCGAGGCAAGGGATTGGGTGCCGCACAGCGGCTGGCCCTTTGGTCTCGATACACTCCTGCCGTACTATGAGCGAGCGCAGCCTATCTGCCAGTTGGGACCTTTTAATTACGACGGAAAGTTCTGGCATGAGTCTGAAAAAGACCTGCCGTTCGACCCTGAGAAACTCCAGACCCGGATCTTCCAGATCAGCCCGCCGACGCGGTTCGGGGAAGTGTACCGAAACGACATCCAGCAAGCCGGGAATATCGATACTTACCTCAATGCAAATGTCTTGGAGCTGGTCGCCGACGACAACGCTCGCACGGTAAAGAACATCCGGGTCTCGCCGGACCCGGGCAAGGAATTCACCGTGCAGGCGCGGTGGGTTATCCTGGCATGCGGCGCCATCGAGAACGCGCGGCTGCTGCTTGTTTCTGACGGCGTTCAGAAGAACGGCCTGGGCAACGATGCCGACTTGGTCGGGCGTTTTTTCATGGAGCACCCGTCCGTGAGCATGGGCTGCCTTTTGCCTGCGGACGCGGCGCTGCCGGATTTCGAATTCTACAAGCCTCATGCGGTGGCCCGCGGCGCGCACCTCACGACCATTTCCGGGATGTTCACTCTGTCCGCTGCTACCATACGGAAAGAACGGCTGGTCAATGCCATGTCGTCTGAATTGCGGACCGTGACTCCGAAGGAACTCAAAGGCGTTGCCGCAGCCGAAGCCATCGGGAACTCATTTAAGGAACACAAATGGCCAACGGATTTTACCCATCACCTCCGAGAAGTCATCGCGAATTGGGATGAGATCGCCTGGGTTGCGGGCAAAAGGGCATTCAAGCAGCCCGTGAAGCTCTATGACTGCGAGCTGTGCGTGGAGCAAGTGCCGGATCCGGAGAGCCGCATCTCGCTGAGCCGCGACAAAGACGTTTTTCAGCAGCGGCGCGTCCAACTCAACTGGAAGGTCGGCGATCTGGAGAAGCGTACCCTGGCGGAAGCATGGAAAGCCGTCGGCCAAGAGATCGGCCGGCTGGGCATCGGCCGGGTCGCGGCCACGCTCGACATGAAGGCGAGCACCCTGCCGTGGCGCGGCGTGTACCATCATATGGGGACCACCCGCATGCATGAAGACCCCAAGCAAGGAGTGGTCGACGCCAATGGACGCGTACATGGCATGAGTAATTTGTACATTGCCGGTTCTTCGCTGTTCCCGACAGCCGGTACGGCGAATCCAACTTTGACGCTTGTCGCTTTGGCGCTGCGGCTGGCGGATCACCTGAAACAACAAATTAAATGAGTCGCCGCGGCTTCTTGAAGCTTTTAGCCCTCGCGCTTGCGCTCCCGTTTCGCGGGTACGAGAGGTTGCTGGCGAGGATCCTGCCGGGCGCTGATCCGGAAGCTGTGTTTGCCGCGCGGCTGCTTCAGGCATTTCCTGCTCAAACCAGCGCGGCTGCTGTGGGCAGGCATTACCTCTTGGAAAATCGCGGGGAAGCAACCCGCGCAAATTTGCTTGCGGCTCTCCGAGAGCGGTTGCCCGCAAGCAGGGTTCAAGCGGACGCCG
>JAHFGY010000007.1 GCA_023247195.1 Candidatus Omnitrophota bacterium
AGAAGCTAACGCGCGCTACGCGGTGAATCAAGGCGCTGCGATTCTGGAACCCAACCCGCAGCGCGCGGCGGATGCGGTTAAAAACCTGCTACTCGACCCGAAAGCTTTCGAGCGTCTTCGCGCGCGCGCCGAAGAACTGGGGCAGGGCAATGCCGCGCAGCGCATCGCATCCGAGGTCGTGGCCCCGTTGGTGGCTCATTTTTATGAAACGCGCCCTGAAACAGCACGTTGAGTCATTGGCCCAGATGGGGGTCACGCACGTGCCCCGCTCAAAGATCAAACCCCGGGCCAAAGTCAGCTCTCAGCCGGCCGTCCATGAGCCCGGCGAGCCTCGCTCCGCCGATCCCGAGAACCTCATGGCTGAAATCGTCAAAGAAGCCCGCGCCTGCCGCGCGTGCCCGCTTTACAAGGACGCGACCCAGGCCGTGGTGTTCGACGGCACGCCGCGCGCCCGGCTTGTTTTTGTCGGGGAAGCGCCGGGGTTCGAAGAGGACAAGCAAGGCGTTCCTTTTGTCGGCGCAGCGGGCCAATTGCTCACCAAGATGATCCAAGCCATGGGCATGCAGCGCAGCGATGTTTTTATCTGCAACGTCGTGAAACACCGGCCGCCGGGAAACCGCACACCTGAACCGGATGAAGCGGCCGCGTGCTTGCCGTTCCTGCAGCGTCAGCTTGCCATCGTGCAGCCAAAGCTGATTTGCGCGCTCGGCTCGGTCGCGGCCAAAGCGTTGCTCGGCCCCGGTATTTCCATCATGAAAATCCGCGGCTCCGTTCAACAATACGCGGGCATCCCGCTCGTGCCGACTTTCCATCCGGCTTATCTGCTGCGAAATCCGTCCGCCAAGAAGCTCGCGTGGGCCGATCTTCAGCTCGTCAAGCGACTGATCGATCAGCCAAGCGATTCCAGCGGCTAAGGCCGTTTTCCCGATGATCGCCCGTGTCGTATTCAACTTGCCGCTTGATCGCTCCTTCGATTATGCCGTGCCTCAAGAGTTGAGCGACCGGATCCGTCCCGGCGTCCGGGTCGCGGTTCCGTTCGGCCGCCGGCAGATGATCGGATTCGTGTCCGAGTCCGCGGAAAAAAGCGAGTGGGCCGAGCTCAAGCCGGTGCGCCGCGTGATCGACCCTTGGCCTGTCATCAGCGCGGACCGATGGGACCTGGCGCGCTGGCTCGAGCGCCGGTACGCATGCAGCTTGGGCGAGGCACTCGCGGCCATGGTGCCTCAAGGCCTGCGGCTCAAGCCGGACGCGGCTGCGCCGTCCTTGGCCGCAGACGCCTCTGCTCTTGAGAAACCGCCGGCATTGACCGCTCACCAGGCGCGCGCCTGGGCCGCGATCCGCGGCGCGCTGGCAAAGGGAAGCTCGCTTCTTCTCCATGGCATCACGAGCTCAGGCAAGACCGAGCTCTATCTGCGCGGCGTGGCCGAAGTGTTGGAAGAAGGCCGCTCGGCCATTTGCTTGATCCCGGAAATTTCGCTCACCCCCCAAACGCTTGAGCGCTTCCGCGCCCGGTTCGGCGCTGACCGTGTGATTTTATGGCACAGCCGGCTCAAGGCGCGCCAGCGGGGCATCGCGTGGCTCGCAGCCGCAAGTGACCAACGGCCGCATGTGATTGTCGGACCACGCTCGGCCGTGTTCGCTCCGGTGCGGCGGCTCGGGCTAATCGTGATCGACGAAGAGCACGAGGCCACCTATAAACAAGAAGACGTTCCGCGCTACCACGCGCGCGACGTGGCCGAAGCCCGCGCTCGCTTGGCCGGCGCGGCCGTGATCCTCGGCAGCGCAACACCCGCTATTGAGACGTACTACCGCGCTGAGCAGGGCACGCTTGAGCGCGTGACGCTGCCCGAGCGCATCCACGAACGGCCGCTGCCGCAAGTCGACATCGTGGACATGCGCGGCGAAGCCGGCGGCCGGCGCGGCGTGTTCTCCGTTCCGCTGCGCATGCGGCTCGAGCAAGCTCTTTCGCGCAACGACCAAGTCATGCTGTTGCTGAATCGCCGCGGTTTTGCCCGCACGGCGCTCTGTACGTCGTGCGGCTGGATGGCGCAGTGCCCGGCTTGCTCCATTCCGATGATTTACCACGCGGACCGCAAGCAGCTCATCTGCCACCATTGCAACAAGGAACAAGCGGTTCCGGACGACTGCCCGGCTTGCGGCAAAGGCTATTTGCGCATGCGCGGATCCGGCACGCAAAAGATCGAGTCCGAGCTCCATCGTTTTTTTCCCGCCGCGAGCGTGGCCCGGATGGATTCCGACAGCATGAGCGATCCCGCCAGCCACGATTCTCTCTACTCCGCCTTTAAGAATCGCGACATCGGCTTGCTGGTCGGCACGCAGATGATCGCCAAAGGCCTGGATTTTCCGGCGGTCACGCTGGTGGGCATTGTTTCCGCGGACACCTCGCTCCACTTGCCTGATTTCCGAGCGGGCGAGCGAACCTTCACGCTGCTGACCCAGGTCGCGGGCCGGGCCGGGCGAGGGGAGAGCCCGGGACGCGTGATCCTTCAGACGCATCATCCCGAGCACCCGGCGATCCAAGCCGCGGCTAAACATGACTACACCGGATTTTACGCTCAGGAAATCGTCGAGCGCCGTCGCCTTGGGCTTCCGCCTTTCCGGCACTTGGTCGAGCTCACGGTGCTTGGCCGGCAGCACAAGCGGGTGGAGGAAGCGGCCGCGGCCTTGGCGGATGGGCTGGCCAAACAACTCGATCCTTCCATGGAATTATTGGGCCCGGCGCCGCACCGCATTCCTAAGTTGCGGGGCACGTACCGCGTTTGCCTACTTGTAAAAGGACCGGCTCCCGAAGCGCTCGTGCAAACGATCCAGCGGTGTTTGGAGCCCGGCCGAAAATTCCAGGGCTTGCCGGTCGGCGTGGATGTGGACCCCTAGCGCCTTGCTTTTTCATCCGACGCCGTTAGAATAACGAAAGTCGCCCTGCGGCCGCGAAACCCATGGCAGTCTGTCCTCTATCGCTTGAACCGGATCCGGTGCTGCGGGGTCCGGCTGGAAAAGTGAGCGCTTTTGGCCCGCCGATTAAGCGCCTGGTCCGAAACATGCTGGATACCATGTACGCGAACGACGGGATCGGCATTGCCGCGCCGCAGATCGGCCAGCCGGTTCAAGTGTTTATCGCCAATCCGTCGCGCCGCCGGGGAGAAGAGCTCGTGGCGATCAATCCGCAACTGACACTGGGCCGCAGCCGCACCATCGGCACGGAAGGGTGTTTGAGCCTGCCAGACATTTGGGGAAAAGTGCGGCGCTTCTCTGAGGTGCGCATGAAAGCGCACGATCTGTCCGGCAAACGCTATGAAGTCGAGGCAGGCGGTTTGATGGCTGTTGTTCTGCAGCATGAGTTTGATCACCTTCAAGGAACCTTATTCATCGACCGGTTGTCTTGGATCGAGAAGCACCGTCTCCGGCGCGCGCTCCGAATACTGGCATGCGAGTGATTTTCTTCGGCACGTCCGCTTTCGCGGTTCCGAGCCTTGAGCGGCTCGTGGCCAGCGGCCACGCGGTCGTGCTCTGCGTGACGCAGCCGGATAAACCCAAAGGCAGGGGATTGAACGTGGAAGCTTCCCCCGTAAAGCAAGCGGCGCTAAAACTTAGCGTGCCGCTTGCGCAACCCGAACGCCTGAAGCGCGAATCCTTGGGTCCTGTCCAGGCCGACATCGGCGTGGTTGCGGCTTACGGCCAGCTCATCCGCCGCGACGTGCTGGACTTACCCGCTCAGGGCATTCTTGGCGTGCACCCGTCGCTCTTGCCTCGCCACCGCGGCGCGGCGCCGGTTGCTTGGGCGCTCCTAAACGGCGACCCGCTCACCGGCGTCACGATTTTCCGGCTGAACGAACGGCTCGATGCCGGCCCCATGCTTCGCACGCAAGCGTACCCGGTGCATGAAACCGACACCACGGAAACGCTCACCGAACGCCTCGCGCTTTTTGGCGCGGATCAGCTTATTCTCACCTTGTCCGATATTGCGGAGGGCCTTGCCAAGGATGCGCCGCAAGACGATTCCGCGGCCACGCTTGCCCCGAAACTGACAAAGGAGCAAAGCCGAATTCATTGGAAGAAGGATGCCCCCGCGATCGCCCGCCAGGTGCGCGCCCTCTGGCCTTGGCCCGGAGCCCTGACCGAGCTCGGCGACACCCGCTTGAAAATCGCTTCCGCCGAAGCGCTGCCGGTTAATGCCTCAGGCCCGCCGGGCACGGTGCTGCAAGCCTCGGCGGCTGGACTCGACATTGCCGCGGGAAGCGGCGTGGTCCGCATCCGCGAGTTGCAACCCGCGGGCAAGCGGCGCATGAGCGCCGCGGCCTTTTTGGCCGGCCACCCGATCGCCCCTGGAACCTGTCTTGGAGGATCGCATGCCTGAACTACGCAAAGACCCCTTGACCCGACGCTGGGTCATCATCGCCACCGAACGCGCGAACCGGCCGCTCGACTTTAGCGCCTCACAGCCCGCTCCGCTGCCCGCGGCCGACTGCCCGTTCTGCGAGGGCCGGGAAGGCGACACGCGCAAAGAAATTTTTGCGGTCCGCTCCAAGGCCGGCTCGGCCGCGAACAGCGGCGGCTGGCAAGTACGCGTGATCCCGAGCCTGAACCCGGTGCTCCGCGTCGAGGGCAACCTGAACCGCCGCGCGGAAGGCATGTACGACGTTATGGACGGCGTGGGCGCCCATGAGATGATCATCGAATGCCCGCATCACGAAAACAACTTGGCCGAGCTCTCGATTGAGCAAATCGCCGCGGTTCTTACGACCGCCACCACGCGCATGGAAGATCTTTCCAAGGATCAACGATTCCGCTACGTGCTTTGGTTTAAAAACCACGGATCCATCGCCGGCGCGGGCCGCATCGCGCACGCGCGCTCGCAGCTCATCGCCACACCGATCACGCCAAAGCTCGTCAAAGAGGAGCTCATCGGCGCTCGCCGCTATTTCGAGGAAAAAGACCGCTGCCTTTTGTGCGACCTGATCCGCCAGGAGCAAGAGGGTGGCTCGCGCATTGTCCTTGAGTCGCGCGAGATGATCGCGCTGTCGCCGTTTGCGGCCCGGTTTCCTTTTGAAGTCTGGATTTTGCCGAAAGTCCACAGCTGCGATTTTCAGAAAGCATCGGCGGCCGTGCTGGTCGACATGGCGGGCGTGTTAAAGGGAGTGCTCTTGCGGCTCAAATCCGTGCTGGATAATCCTTCTTATAACATCGTCCTCCACACCGCGCCGTTGCGCCACCAACGCGAGCGTTTGGGCCATTGGAAAACGCTCGAGGACGATTTTCATTGGCACTTGGAACTGATTCCTCGGCTTGCCCGTGTGGCCGGCTTCGAATGGGGGAGCGGCTTTTACATCAACCCCACGCCTCCTGAGCAAACCGCCAACTACCTGAGGAACGCGAATGTCTGAGCTGCGGCGAGATCCGATCACGGGCCGGTGGACCATCATCGATATGCAGGAAGGCCCGGCTCCTGAACCGCCTGCGGAAACGGAAACCCAGACTCCCGGCGTGGGGCCGCAGCACTGCCCGTTTTGCCCGGGTCATGAAAATCTCACGCCGCCTGAAATCTACGCTCAGCGCCAAGCCGGCTCGGCTCCAAACGCTGGCGGCTGGGACGTGCGCGTTGTGCCGAACAAATTCCCGGCGCTCCAAATCGAGGGAACGCTCAGCCGGCGCGGTTTTGGCGTGCTTGACCAGTGCACGGGTATCGGCGCGCATGAGGTCATTATCGAAACGCCGAACCATACGCGCCAAACCGAAGACTTCACCGTGGATGAGCTCCTCAAGGTGCTTGAGGCTTACAAGGCTCGCTCGCTCGACCTGCGGAACGATGCGCGGTTGAAGTACTCGCTTATTTTTAAGAACGTCGGCACCGCTGCCGGGGCAACGCTCGAGCACGCGCACTCGCAGCTCATTGCGCTGCCCATCGTACCCAAACGCGTTCAAGAAGAGCTCAATGGTGCCGAGCGCTACTACGATTTCCGCGAGCGCTGCGTGTTCTGCGACATGCTCCACCAAGAGCTTCAGCAGGACGAGCGCATTGTTTGCGAGAACCACAGCTTTGTCGCGTATTGTCCCTTTGTGTCGCGCTTTCCTTTTGAGACGTGGATCCTGCCCAAAATCCACAACGTGGATTTTGACGCAACGCCCACCGAAGCCCTTCGCGACCTCAGCCGCCTGCTCAAGGAGGTCCTGGAGCGCCTGCGCGCTGCGCTAAACAGACCTTCCTATAACTTCATGATCCACACCGCGCCCATCGACAGCCGCCAGCGCGACACCTACCACTGGCATATCGAGCTGATACCGGCGCTTACGCGCATCGCCGGATTCGAATGGGGCACAGGCTTTTACATCAATCCCACCCCCCCGGAACAAGCCGCCGATAGGCTTCGCGGGGCGGCCATTGATTGACGACGCTGAAGCGCACTTCTATAATAGGTGATTGAGTACACGGCTTTTCATCACCATTTTCTTAAGGAGGTTTGATGGCTATTCGGGTCGGTATTAATGGATTTGGACGCATCGGTCGGAACGTTTTCCGCGCAGGCCTCAACCGCAAAGACATTGAGTTTGTCGCGATCAACGATCTGCCCACGCCCGCTGAAACAATGTACTACCTGCTCAAGTACGACTCGATCCTCGGCACCCTCAACGCTGACGTCAAGGTCACCGAAGGCGCGCTAACGGTCAACGGCAAGACCGTCAAGCTTTTCACCAGCAAGAACCCGGCTGAGATCCCCTGGGGCGACCTCAACGTCGACCTCGTCGTGGAATCGACCGGCGTGTTCACCGAGGCGGAGAAGGCCAAAGGCCACATCAATAAGAGCGTCAAAAAAGTCATCATCACCGCGCCGGCCAAGGGCGAAGATTTCTCGGTTGTGCTGGGGGTGAATGACAAGAACTACGAGCCGACCAAGCACCACATCATCTCGAACGCCTCATGCACCACAAATTGCGTGGTGCCCATGGCAAAGGTGCTGCACGAGACATTCAAGATCGTGCGCGGCTATATGACTACGATTCACTCGTACACCAATGACCAGCGGTTGCTGGACTTGGCGCACAAAGACGTTCGCCGCGCGCGCGCGGCCGCGCTCTCGCTGATCCCCAGCTCAACCGGAGCCGCCAAGATGGTCGGCGTGGTGTTTCCGGAGCTGAAGGGCCGAATCGACGGCACTTCCATCCGCGTTCCCACTCCGAACGTTTCTCTCGTCGATTTCAGCGCGCAGGTTGAGAAAGAGGCCACGGTCGAGTCCATCAACGCCGCATTCAAGACCGCCGCGGCTGGGCCCCTTAAGGGAATCCTTCAATATCAAACGGACCAGCTCGTCTCTCGAGACTTCAACGGCAACCCGCACTCCTGCATCTTCGACTCCACGATGACCGCTGTCGTTGATAAGAACCTCGTTAAGGCCTTTGGCTGGTATGACAACGAGTGGGGTTATTCGAACCGCGTCGTGGATTTGATCGAGTTCATCGCCAAGCGCGGCGTGTAGCCGATCGTTCGGGACCGGCAAACAACCGGGAGGCGCTATGATACAGGAACGTCGGCAAGTTCCTCGCGCTCGAACGTATCTGCCTGTCCGGATCCAGCCAGCGAATGGCGGCCCCGCTGTCGAAACATTGACGCGGGATATCGGCTATCACGGCATGCGCTGCCTGTGTTCAACGCCGATCGCGGCCAACACGCCTGTGCGGATCTTTTTGACGCTGCCGCTGCGGCGAACGGTTGTGGCTCTGCAAGCCCAAACGCAATGGCTCCGCGAGCTGCCGCACTGCGATCAGTTTGAGGTGGGAATTGTTTTTGTAACGGAGCCGCCCGACGAGTACCGGCAGGTATTGACCAGTTATTTCAGCGCCGCGGTTTAGATTTTTGTCGGGCACGTTTGCGTAAGACAGACGCTAAAACCGCTTCCGCGCCTTTTTCTTCCAGCAGGAAATCCCAGAGCTGGAGCAGCAGCCGGGAGAATTTCTTCGCCGGCCCTTTGCGCGAACGGCCTTCGGTCTGCTTGATCGCTTGCCAGCTTTGATAAGCTTCCGCTGCGTTCTTTGCGCTGCTCTTTCCAAAGACATGCGGGTGGCGGCGGATCATCTTTTCACGGGTGCGCGCCAGCATGCGCCCCAGCGAAACCCGTCCGGCCTGCTCGCCGCGCATGGCCATGAACACAACGGTGTACAGCAGGTCGCCGAGTTCTTCTTCCAGGGCGTCGGTTTGGTGCCCGTGCTTGCGCGCGGCTTCAAGCACTTCCCATGATTCTTCAACGAGGCAGGGAAGTAGGCTATCTAACGTTTGAGCCCGATCCCACGGGCACCCTCCCGGGCCCTGCAATAGCTGAGAAGTAGCTACCAGGCCCCAGAAGGGATCTTCGGCGTGTTTGTTGGTTTGACCCATCTCGAAGTCTCCATTATAATAAGGGTTCTTGTTCGGCACAATCACAGTGAGGAGTGAGGGCAACATGGGACTGAATACACGCCCCGCGGCTTGCAGCAGCACCGGCAAACGCCTGCGGCGCAAGACCTGGTACTACCGGGACGGAAAGTATTTCTATAACAAGCGCGCCTGGGATGCTGAGAAGAGCAAGGCGGCTGAAAAGGCTGAGTCCGGGGGTGAGGCAAAGGCTGCATGAGCCTTTCCTGCCTCTTCTGCCGGATCGCCAAGCGCGAAATACCGGCGGAGTTTCTCGAAGAAACCGACGATTTTGTCGCGTTCAAGGATACGAATCCCCAAGCGCCTCAGCATATCCTGATCATCCCTCGCGAGCATATCGGCTCGTTGTCAGATGCCGCTGATTCCCACGCACCTTTGCTCGGCCGAGGGCTCATGCTCGCGCCCAAGCTCGCAAAGCGCTTTGGCCTGGAAACCGGCTTCCGCGTGGTGATCAACTCCGGCGCGCAAGCAGGTCAAACCGTTTTTCACCTGCACATCCATGTTCTGGGCGGCCGTACGTTTCGGTGGCCCCCGGGATGAGCAGTTCCCGCCAGCCCGAGCGACGTCGCGCGGTTCGTGTACCGCAGCGCGTTTCGCTCTCCATCGTCAACCCGCGTGAAGTGATCAAAGCCGAGACGCTCGACCTGAGCGCTTCCGGCGTTTACTGCACCTTGAGTAAGTTCGTGCCCGTGATGTCAAAGCTCGATCTGCATTTTGCCCTGCCGAATGATGCCGGCTCGATCCACTGCACCGGCGTGATTGTCCGTGTCGACCCGCCGAACGCTCAGCCCGGCCGCGACAACTACGAAGCGGCAATTTTCTTTTCCGACCTTCCCGAGAAAGATCGTCACGCGATCGAAACCTTTGTGCAATCCCGTTTGGCTTAACCCGCATGCGCACGGGCGTCTTTGCTCACCGCGGGGCCTCGGCCGTGGCTCCTGAAAGCACCGCTTCCGCCATCACCGAAGCGGTCCGCTGCCGTGCGGATATGATCGAACTGGATGTTCAACTCTCCGCGGACGGACGGCTGGTCATCTTTCATGACGACCGGTTGGACCGCACGACCAACGGCCGCGGATTGCTCAGCCGCGCTCCTTACCGGGAATTGGCCCGCTTGGATGCCGGCGCTTGGTTCCATCCTCGATTTGCGGGCCAGCGCATCTTGCTGGCTTCACAGGTTCTGGCGCTCGTGCCCAAGTCAATCCGCATCAATTTTGAGCTCAAGCGGACGCCGCGGAAGCAGCTCCTGATCGAAACCATCCGCCGGCTTTTGACCCGCCACCACGCTTGGTCGCGCGTCCTGATCTCCTCATTCGACAAGGATCTCATCCTTCCTTTAAAGGGCACAGCGGCGCGCCTGGCATTGATCACGCGCCATCAAGCGGACGCTGGGCTATCACTTGCTATTGAAGCTAAGCTCAATGCATGGCATCCTTTCCATATGTTGCTTAATTCAGCTCGCTTGCAACGCGCGCATGCCGCGGGTTTGCGCGTGCATGCCTGGACCGTGGACACAGCCGCTCAAGCCGAGAAGCTGATTCGGCTCGGAGTAGACGGTCTCTTTACGAACGACCCGCTGCGATTGCGCAGCCGGCTGAGGATGAATCGGCCATGAGTTTGACCGAGTTCCCGAATCCAAAGGACAAGGCCGGCTTACTCCGCCGCATTCCTGTTTTTTCCTCCTGCACCGACCAGCAGCTTTCGTTGATCGCCGAGCGCACGCGCCTCCTCGAGGTTAAAAAAGGCGAATACGTTTACCGGGAAGGCGAGACCGCGGACGCGCTGTACATCGTCGTGTCGGGCCGCATGCGCGTGCTCGCCCGATCCGGTAACCAGGAAGTAACGCTCGCCACGCTGCATAACGACGACTCCTTCGGCGAGATCTCGCTCCTGACCGGCGAGACCCACTCAGCCAGCATGCAGGCGGTCAATGACACGCTCATTCTGCAATTGGAAAAAGCCGATTTCGACGATGTCATCAACCGGATTCCTTCGCTCGTCCTGCACTTGAGCCGGCTGCTTTCCAAGCGACTGCGGCTGCGCGAACGCGACGGCGCTTTTCCTGAGGCAACGATCGTTTCGGTCTACAGCGCTGCTCCCGAAGTCGGCTGTACTTTGCTGGCCGCGTGCTTGGCTGCGAGCCTTCGCCGGGAAACAGGCAGAGCCACGGTGATCGTTGATCTCGTGAATGAGGAAGGCGCGGATCCTTTGCTCTACGACGGCGCGACCGCCGTAACCGGCGCCGAGGCTTTGGATCTGCCGGTTGAAATGGCGGCCATGTTTCGTCCGCACGTACTCGAGCATCCGCTGGGTTTTCACTTGGTCCCGGCCGGCCACCTGCGGCGCCTGCCGCGCGGAGAAGAGCTTGTCGCTCCGCTGCTGAGCGCGCTCACCAAACGCTACGGCTATATCCTGCTTGACCTGCCATCCGAGCTCTCGCCCGCGGTTTTCAAATCGCTGACCCAATCGGATCAGATCTATTTCGTCACTGATCCCGACCCGGACGGCGTCACGCGCACGAAAGCGCTGCTCGAGCGTATGCGCGAAACCGTGTCCGTCGGGCTGGGGCAACCGGTCAAATTGGTGTTCAACCGCAGACGCGATCCGGATAGCGAGCACCCACCGGAAGCGGCGCTTGGCCTGGCCGACGTCGCAACCCGGCTCGAGCGATTGATCGACTACGTATTGCCTCACGTGGATTTCCCCACCCAGGAAGCTTCACGCCAGGACGTACAAGACATGTTGGAGAAGCAAGAATCACTCTATGCGCTCACGGTTCGCCGCATGGCGCGCGAGCTCAGCGGACGGCTGGTCGGCCTGGCTCTTGGCTCCGGCGCGGCGCTTGGCCTGGCACACATTGGCATTCTCAAAGTCCTTGAGCGCGAAAAAATCCCAATAGACATGGTGGCAGGAACCAGCATCGGCTCTCTGGTCGGCGGGCTTTGGGCCGCCGGCATCCCGGCCGCCGATCTGGAAAAGATGGCCATGCGCTTCAAAAGAGGATGGGAATTCCGACAACTTTTTATCTTGGACGTGGGTCCTCCTTTTCCCAGCCTGCTGTTTGGAGCGGCGGTCGGCGCGCTTCTATACTTTTTTACCGGATTTTGGGTAGCCCTTTTCTTCGGGATTCAGGCAAGTCTCATCGTGGGCCTTTTGCTTGGGCCCTTGGCGGGCGGCCCGATCCGCGGCGTGAACCTCATGCGCCGCATTGAAGAAGATTTCGGCGGCCGGCGCTTTGAAGACACGCGCATTCCCCTGAGAGTGGTTGCCGCGAACCCGATTTCGCGCGAGGAAGTGATCTTCGACTCCGGTCCGATCGCGGATGCGGTGCGCGCCTCGGTTTCCATTCCGGGAATCTTCAAGCCGGTCATCCGCAAGGGCAAGCTCTGCCTCGATGGTGGTATCCTGAATCCCGTACCTGTAAACGTACTCAAGCGCGCTGGCGTTCACCGTGTTATCGCGGTCAATGTTTTTCCGACCGGAACCGAACTGGCCCAAACGCTCGAGGAAGCTCGGCTGCGCCGGGAGGAGAAAGACGCTCAACTGGCCACGCGTTCGTTCCTGATTCGTCTTTTTGCGTGGCTCCGCCAAGAAATTATCCGATCGGTTTCTCCGCTGGTCTTTGACGTGATCATGCGCTCGATGCAGACCATGGAGCACCAGATCGCCGAGGTGGCTTGCCTCCAGGCTGATTTAACCCTCCGTCCGACCGTGCCCGGTTCGCATTGGCTGGAGTTCTTCCACCCCGAGAAGTTCATTCAAAAGGGAGAAGAAACCGCGCTGCAACATCTGCCGGAAATCCGCCGCATCGCCGGGGTGCGGGACGTTGACATTTCATCGTGACGTCAGTACGATGAAGTTTCATCATGCTGAGTGACATTGTCATTGTCGACGGCGTCCGAACGCCTCAAGGTATTTTCGGCGGCGCGCTGCGCCAAATGACCGCGCAGGATCTCGGCGAGACCGCGGTTCGCGCGCTGCTGGCCCGCACCAACCTCAAACCCTCTGAAATTGGCGAAACCATCCTCGGATGCGTCGGGCAGGGATCCGACGCCCCGAATATCGCGCGTGTCGTGGCGCTTCGCGCGGGCGTTCCCATGCAGGTTCCGGCATTCACGGTTCAACGCAATTGCGCATCCGGCTTGCAAGCCATTGTGAGTGCGTACCAAAATATCCGGTGCGGCGATCGCGATATCCAGATCGCGGGCGGCACGGAGTGCATGAGCGCCGCGCCTTATGTCAGCCGGGATTTGCGCTGGGGCAAGCGGCTGCGCCATTCGGAAATGATTGACTCGGTCTGGGAAGGCCTCACAGACCCGGTCTGCGGCCAAGTCATGGGACGCACCGCCGAGAATTTGGTTGAAGAATTCGGCCTCACCCGCGCGGACCAAGACCGCTTCGCGATTCTTTCTCACCAGCGGGCTTTCCGCGCGACGCGCGAGGGTCGCTTCAAAGACGAGCTGACGCCGATCATGATCCCCAAGCGCGCCATGGGAAAGGACCTGCCGCCTGAGCCCTTCACGCAAGACGAGGGCATCAACCCCGCGCTCAATGAGCAAATGTTGACCCAGTACCCGGCCGTATTTAAGGAAGGCGGCACGGTTACTCCTGGCAACGCCTGCTTCAACGCCGATGGCGCCGCGGCGGTGCTTGTCATGTCCGCCGATCAAGCCACCGCGCTTGGCTACACCCCGCTTGCCGCGATCCGCGCGTACGCGTTCGCGGGCCTTGAGCCGCAGCGCATGGGCCTGGGCCCGACGCTCGCGATCCCTTCCGCTCTCAAGAAAGCAGGCCTATCACTCAAGGATGTCGGGCTGTTTGAGATCAATGAAGCGTTCGCCGCCACCTACCTTGCCTGCGAAAAAGTGCTCGGCAACAACCGGGACATCACCAATGTCAATGGAGGCGCTATTGCCTTGGGACACCCGGTCGGCGCCAGCGGCTGCCGCATCGTCGTCACGCTGCTTCATGAAATGAAGCGCCGCAAGATCGGCATCGGCGTCGCATCCGCCTGCGTCGGCGGAGGCCAGGGCGCCGCGATCGTGTTGGAGCAGGTTTAAATGTATATCTACAAGGCGGCCGTTGTCGGCGCCGGCACCATGGGCGCGGAAATCGCGCAAACCATCAGCTTCAGCGGCATCCCGGTGCTGCTTAAAGACGTTGACCGAGCGCGCGTCGAGCAGGGCTTGGCTACTGTCCGCAAAATTTATCAGCGCCGCGTTGACCGCGGAAAAATGACTGTCGATGAGATGGAGTCCAAGCTCACGATGGTGCAGGGAGCGACCGATTACAGCGGTTTCAAAGATGTGGACCTCGTTGTGGAGGCCGTGCCTGAGAAACTCGCGCTGAAGCAGCAAATTTTCCGCGAACTGGACGAGGCGCTTCCGCAGAACGCTATTCTTGCTTCGAACACATCCTCCTTATCGATCTCCGCGCTCGGCGGCGCAACCAAGCGGCCGCATCAAGTGGTTGGCATGCATTTCTTTTATCCCGCGCACATCATGAAATTGGTTGAGGTCATCCCTGGGCTTGAAACATCCGAGGAAGTCGTTGCCGATACCATCGCTTTTTCCGAAAGCCTGCGCAAGCTGCCGATCCGCGTCAACGAATGCGCCGGATTCCTGGTGAATCGGATCTTGATGCCGTACCTGAACGAGGCGGCGTTTTGCCTTCAAGAGGGAGCCGCGTCGCTTCGCGAGATCGACGATGCCATGGTCTCTTTCGGCTTTCCCATGGGACCGTTCACGCTCGTCGACAACCTCGGCTTTGACGTATGCGCCGAAGTGGTAAAAATTTTGATGGATGCTTTCGGCGGCCGCATGGCGCCTGCGCCGATTTGGGCGCGCATGGCTGAATTGAAACGCCTGGGCGTAAAGTCAGGCGCGGGCTTCTATCAATACGGCGACCGCAGCGGCCAGCCCGACCCGGATCTGGACAAAGTCCTCGCGTCGTTCAAGGCAACAGCCAACAAGAAGCCGACTCCTTTTTCCGTGCACCGGCTGGTGCTTCCCATGATCAACGAAGCGATCCGCTGCCTGGAAGAGCATGTTTGCACCGCAGCCGACGTGGATCTCGCGGTGATCGCCGGGCTTGGTTTTCCCCAAGCAAAGGGCGGGATCTTGCATTACGCCGATGAAGTCGGTTTGCCGAAAGTTCTCTCGGAATTAGAAGGGCTTGTTCAAATACACGGCGAGCGTTTCTGGCCGTCGCCGCTGCTCAAGCGCAAGATAGCCGCCGGCCATGCGGGCGTGTCCGCTAAAAAGGGATTTTTCGACTACACCAGTTAGGAGAGGCGCATGCCGCTGACGTCCGGGGAGCATGTCAAAGTCACGGTTGAAGACCGTATCGCTATTGTCACGATCGATCATCGTCCCGTAAATGCCCTGAATCGCAAAACGATTGAAGAGCTCAAGCGCGGCGCGGAGGAATGGCGCCAGGATCCGGCTGTGAAAGTGGTAATCCTAACAGGCGCTGGCTCGCTCGCCTTTGTCGCCGGCGCGGACATCAAGGAAGTGTCTGAGCTCAAATCCTCGGCAGATGCAAAAGCCATGGCCTCGCTGGGCCAGCAGGTTTTTCTCGCGATCCAGCGCCTCGGCAAACCCGTGATCGCGGCTATCAACGGCGTATGCCTCGGCGGCGGCTGCGAATTAGCCATGGCCTGCCACCTTCGGATCAGCGGCGATCGCGCGCGCTTCGGCCAACCGGAGATCGGCCTGGGCATTATCCCGGGTTGGGGCGGCACCCAGCGCTTGCCGCGCCTTATCGGCAAAACAAAAGCCATGGAATGGATCCTGACCGGCGATGTTTACTCCGCTCAGGAAGCGCTTCGCCTCGGTCTTGTGAATCAAGTGGTCCCGCAGGACCAAGTGCTCAAGGCCGCTAAAGACCTTGCCCGCAAACTGGCAGGTAAGAGCGCGGTGGCGCTCAGCCAATGTCTGCGCGCTATAGAGGAAGGCCTCGAACTGCCGCTTGAAGCCGGTCTTGCCAAAGAAGCGGACGCTTTTTCGAACGTTGCCAACAGCGAAGACAGCCGGGAGGGGGTTCGGGCGTTCGTTGAAAAACGCCAACCTAAATTCGCCGATCGCTGACTTTCACCCGCTGATAGGCAAGGGGTCGCCCGAGGCTTTGGAAATCACCGAAGCCGCTCGCGAAACCGAGTGGCATTACCCGAGTTTTGTGGCCGATCTCTTTCTCGGGAAGCTCCGTACAGACTTGCTTCTGCCTTTCCCCGAACAATCGCCCGCCGACCGCGAGATCGGTGACGCCTTCCTTAAAAGCCTTGAAGCGTTTCTCAAGGCTCATGTCGACCCGGATGAAATCGACCGCACCGGCCAGATCCCGCCGGAAACCCTCGCTGGCCTTGCGCGCCTCGGTTGCTTCGGCATGAAGATCCCCAAAGAATATGGGGGATTGGGTTTCTCCCAAACCAACTACAGCCGCGCGATCCAGCTCATCGGCAGCTACTGCGGCTCGACCACGGTCTGGCTAAGCGCTCACCAGAGCATCGGCGCCCCGCAGCCTCTGATGCTTTTCGGCACTGAGGAACAGAAGCGACGGTACCTGCCAAAACTCGCGCAGGGCACGATTTCCGCCTTTGCGCTCACCGAGCTGGACGCCGGGTCAGACCCGGCCGGAATGTCGACCACCGCCGTACCGGTCGACAACGGCGAAGCCTACGTGATCAACGGGCAAAAACTCTGGTGCACGAACGGCCCTGTGGCCGAAGTGCTGATCGTCATGGCGCGCACGCCGTCGCTGACCGTAGGCGGCCGAGAGAAAAAACAGATCACGGCGTTTCTAGTCGAGCGTTCCGCGCCGGGATTCGAAGTCGTGCATCGCTGCGACTTCATGGGGCTTAAGGGCATTCAAAACGGTGTGATCCGCTTTACGAACGTCCGCGTGCCCAAGCAGAACATTGTTTGGGGCTTGGGCATGGGGCTAAAGCTTGCGCTCACCACCCTGAATGCCGGACGCATCGCGATTCCCGCGGCCAGTGTGGGCACCGCCAAACGCTGTTTGCAGATCGTGCGCGGCTGGGCCAATGAGCGCAAGCAATGGGGCGGCCCGATCGGCACCCATGAGGCTGTCTCCTCTAAGATCAGCCGCATGGCCGCGGAAACGTTTGCCATGGAAGCCATGGTTGAGCTGACATCCGAACTGGTCGGCCGCAAAACCATCGACATCCGCCTGGAAGCCGCCATGGCCAAGCTCTATTGCTCCGAGCTCTGCTGGCGCATCGTGGACGACACGGTGCAGATCCGCGGCGGCCGAGGCTATGAAACAGCTAACTCTCTGCGGGGCAGAGGAGAGGCTCCGATTCCGGTGGAACGCATGCTGCGCGACTCCCGCATCAACCTGATCATTGAAGGCACATCTGAAATCATGCACCTTTTTATCGCTCGCGAAGCTCTGGACGCCCACATGCGGCGGCTGAACCGCTTGCTGGACCCGCGGCTGTCGATTCCGAAGCGTGCAAGCGCTTTGCTCAAGATGGGCTGGCACTACGCGCGGTGGTACCCCAGGCTGTACCTGCCTTCCTTTGGTCTGAGTGTTCCGGGAAACCTGCATGCTACCCTGCGCTCTCACCTGCGTTTTGCGCAGCGCACAAGCCGCCGATTGGCGCGCAAACTGTTCCATGGCGCCATGCGCCACCAAGCCAAGCTGGCTTATCGCCAGCAATTGCTCAGCCGGCTTGTGGACGTCGGCGCCGAACTATTCGCCATCAGCGCGGTCTGCGCCCGCGCGCAGTCCTATCAACAAGGCGACACCTATCCACAGGCGCTTGAGCTTGCCGACTTTTTCTGCCGCCAATCGCGCAGAAAGATAGCCGGCCTCTTCCGCCAGCTTGAAGACAATGACGATCGCTTCTCAACCCGGCTCGCCAAAGCCGTGCTGGCCGGAGAAGCCCGCTGGCTGGAGCGCGGCATTTTATAAAGTTGCATTTCTGACCCGCTGTCAGGCATTATCATAGGAAGTTAACAATTATGGATAAACAGGTTACAGCAGGTAAGAAAATCCTGGTTGTCGATGATGATCAGGCCATGTTGCTCTCGGTTGAGCAGCGCCTCAAGAGCTGGGGGCTGACCGTCTTCACCTCTTCTACCGGAGAAGACGCGTTGCGCCTTGCCAAGGAGCACGTGCCGCACTTGATTCTTTTGGACATCATGCTTCCCCGGATGAAGGGCAGGGAGGTCTGCGACAAGCTCAAAGCTGATCCATCGACCAAGGCCATCCCGGTTATCTTTTTGACCGCTCTTGGCCTTGCGGACCATATCCGTGCCGGCATGAATCTCGGAGCCGATGATTACTTGGTCAAACCGTTCGATCCCGAAAGCCTGAAAGAGCGCATCGAGGTCTGCCTGATGCGCCAAGGACCCGCAAAGTAAGCAAGGAGAGCCGCCTATGTCCAAGCGAAAGATTCTCATCGTTGACGATGAAGTCGGATTCACTCGGCTGCTCAAGCTTAATCTCGAAAGCACAGGCCAGTTCGAAGTGCGCATCGAGAACAGCGGCTCAAAGGGCTATTCCGTGGCCAAAGAATTCCAGCCCGACTTGATTTTTCTGGATGTGATCATGCCTGACCGAGACGGCGGGGAAGTAGCCGCCGAGCTCTCTTCGGATCCTAAGATGCAGCGAACGCCCATTATCTTTCTAACGGCTGTCGTATCCAAGGAAGAAGCCGATGCCCGCAACGGCATCATCGGCAGCTACCCGTTCCTCGCAAAACCCGTCAGCGTTGAAACCGTTCGCGAGTGTATCCAAAAGTACCTGGCATAAGGACCCGCAGATGCGCACAAAAACTATCCTGCTCGTCGATGATGAGGTCGATTTCAGCCGGCTGCTCAAGCTCAACATCGAAGACAGCAAAGAATACAAAGCCCTCACCGCGAACGACTGGCAAACCGCGCTTGCGCTCGTTGAGCAGCACCACCCGGATTTGGTTCTCCTGGACATGATGATGCCCGGGATGACCGGGATCGAGCTTCTCGGCCGCATCAAGAAACTGGCTCCGGAAATTCCGGTTGCGATGATCACCGCTGTTTGGAACGAACAAGAAGCCAAGCGGGCCTTTGATGCCGGCGCCTATGAATACATCACGAAGCCTGTGGACTTCGAGTACCTGCGCACAGCGCTGCTGGTGAAGCTGCTTTAGCCGCATGCCGGCTCTTTCCGACCAAACGCTCCCCGCGCTCTTCTTTCGTCAGTCCGAAAACTTTTCCGACAAACCGCTCTTTTATGTCAAAGAACCGACGCTGGGAAGCTGGATAACCATCAGCTGGTCCCAAGCCCGGGAAACCATCCGTGATTTCGCCTCTTACCTTTTGGCCTCCGGGATCGCCGCCGGCGACCGTATCCTCATTCTTTCCGAAAACCGGCCGGAGTGGGGAATCACGGACTTGGCTGCGCAGTCGATCGGCGCATGGAGCGTCCCTCTATACCCGAGCCTGCGCGAGGAAGATATCCGGCGAATTGCCGAAGATTGCCAACCGGTCGCGTGCGTCGTCTCCTCCGCCGAGCAGTTGGCCAAGATCCTGCCTCTGAAACAAAGCGTTCCCAGTTTACGGCTCATCGTGCACACGGAAAAACTTGCCGGTTCCGGCACCGTGTCCTGGCAGGATGCCGTGGCCCAAGGGAGGCAGGGCAAGCACCAGCAGGAATCCCAGTTAAAGGCAAGATTGAATCAAGTGAAGCAGGACTCCATCGCCACGCTTATCTATACTTCCGGGACGACCGGCGAGCCGAAGGGGGTCATGCTTTCGCACGGCAATTTTTTGTCGAACGTGTACGCGTGCCTTTCAGTCATCCCCATCACGTCCGTTGACCGCCACTTATCGTTTCTGCCGCTTTCCCACGTCTTTGAACGCATGGCCGGCTGGTACCTGATGCTGGCGGCCGGCGCTTCCATTGCCTTTGCCCAGAACATAGACACGGTGCCCGACGACATGCGCGCGATCTCGCCCACGGTCATGCTCGGCGTGCCGCGGTTTTTCGAAAAGCTTTACAGGCGTATCCAGGAAAGCTTCCAGACTTTGACAGGCCTGCGGCGCAAACTCATGCTCTGGTCGCTGGATGTGGCCCGGCGCCGCTCCGAGCGCATCTGCCGCGGAGAACCGGTACCGGCCGTGCTGCAAACCCAGTACGCTCTTGCCAGGCGGCTGGTGTTCGAGAAGCTCCACAAGCGTCTCGGCGGCAGGCTGCGCTTTTTTGTCTCCGGCAGCGCCCCATTGTCCAAAGAAATCGGCGAGTTCTTTCACGGCATCGGCGTCACGATAATCGAAGGCTATGGGTTGACCGAAACCTCGCCGGTAATAGCGGTCAACCGCTTGAGCCAGCCCGTGTTCGGCACCGTGGGACCTTTGATTCCCGGCGTCGAGGTTTCGATCGCGGCCGATGGGGAAATCCTCACGCGCGGGCCGCACATTATGCAAGGCTACTACGGCAAACCCCAACTGACCGAAGAGGCGATTCAAGACGGGTGGTTCCATACCGGCGACATCGGGCATGTCGACTCTTCGGGGCGGCTCCACATCACGGACCGAAAGAAGGACTTGATCAAGACCGCGGGCGGCAAGTTCGTGCCGCCGCAGAAATTGGAAGGATTGTTTTCCTCGGATTCGCGCATCAGCCAAGTGATTGTTTACGGCGACCGCAAACCATTCTGCGTGGCTTTGGTCGTTCCGAACCGGCAGGCGGCGGAGGTTTTTGCGGCGCAGCAGGGGCTTTCCGGGCTTCCTTATGCTCAACTCCTGGCCAATCCCAAAGTCCACGCGTACTTTTGGTCGATCATCGAAGCTAAGCAGCGTGACCTTCCCAGCTTTGAGCAAGTGAAGAAGATTGCGCTGCTTGATCAGGAATTCAGCCTCGCGTCAGGGGAGCTTACGCCCACCCTCAAGGCAAAACGGCAAGCCATCGCCTCGAAGTACGACGCCCTGCTTCAATCGCTTTATCCTCCGTCATGAAGCCGGCCGTTTGGATCGTCTTCTGCGCCGCTCTTATGCCGGTTGTTGCGCCCGCAGCCGAGGACGGAAGCAAAGCCGCGATCGAGAGAGATTCACGCGACTGGCCCGTGATCATTTCCACGCTTAAAGAGTCGCTCTGGCGTTCGCCCAATGATGGTTCGGTCAAGACTCAGCTTTCGATCGCCCATAACAACTACGGCGTCAAGCTCGGCGATCAAGGGAAGTGGCAGCTCGCGATCGACGAACTCGAAGAAGCCGTGAAGTTGGATCCTCAAACAACCGACTTCCGCAAGAATCTCAGCCGAATGTACCTGCAGCAAGCGGCATCGCTGCGGACTGAAGCCGCCAATCGCAGCACTTCCCGACAACAGGACGTCAAGGTTGCCGGTCTTGTCCGCAAAGCGCTCACCTATGACCCGACTGCGGCCGAGGCCTATGCCATGCTTGGAGAAATCGAATATGAAAACCAACGGCTTAAGGAAGCCAAGCAAGCGTGGGAAAAAGCCAGCAAGCTGAATCCCAATCTGCCGGGCTTGCGCGAAGCCATGCAAAAACTCAGCGAGGAGCTGCCGGTTGAAGGCGACTTTGACCGGCTCACGCATTTGTATTTCGACATCCGCTACGAGGAATCGCAAGTTAATCGCAGTGTGGGCTTCGACGTGCAAGAAACGCTTCTGCAAGCGCGCCGGGACGTGGGCAATGCTTTCCGCTATTGGCCGAGCAACAAGATGATCGTGCTGGTATACAGCGCCCAAACCTTCCATGCAATGCGCCAAAATACCCCTGAATGGGTGGGCGGCCAATATGACGGCAAGATCCGCCTGCCGCTTCCCGGCGGCGAATTGGATGCCTCAGTCGTGCGGCAGATTCTCTACCATGAGTACACGCATGCTTTGGTGCGCGACCTCGCAGCCGGCAAATGCCCTGTTTGGCTCAATGAAGGGCTGGCCGAATACCAAGGAGCCAGGGCAGGGAGGCGCTATACCGAGCTTCTCGCCGATGCCTTGAAAAAAAATCAGCTTTTTCCATGGAAAGAGCTTGACGCTCACTTCTCGCCGTCATTGTCAGCCGCGGAAGTGGGCCTGGCCTACCAAGAAGCGCACAGCATTGTGGCGTATTTATCCGATCGCTATGGATTTTGGCGGCTTCGCAAGGTCCTGGCAAACGTGGGCGGCGGGATGCCGGTTGACCAGGCCTTGAGCAAGGAATTCCACACGCCCCTTGAACGCTTGGAACGAAACTGGCGCGACTGGCTGCCCGGATTTGCGCGGTGAGCCTGCGATGACAACTCCGGCGAAATCTTTCCGATCAGGATTTGTAGGCATTGTCGGCCGGCCGAATGTCGGCAAATCGACGCTGGTCAATCAACTCGTCGGCCAGAAAGTAGCCATCACATCGCCCCATCCGCAGACAACGCGGAGCCGCATCCTCGGGGTCCTGACGCGCGACGATGCGCAGATCGCCTTTCTCGACAGCCCCGGGTGGCATAAACCCGAGCATGCGCTCGGCCGGTCCATGACCGAGGCGGCCAAAGCCGTGTTGGAAGAAGCGGATGTGCTTATCGTGGTGATCGACGGCCGCGCGGGGCTGACCAAAGAGGACGAGAGACTCTTTAGCCGCCTGAAAGAAATCAGCAAGCCGGTTATCTTGGCGATCAACAAAACCGACATCGCTAAAAAGCCGCTGCTGCTTCCGCTCCTTCAGCGGTGCGAGGCCACGAAGCTGTTCAGCGAACTGATACCGATTTCCGCTCTCACGGGCGACCAGACCTCGGTCCTGCTCAAGAGAATCCTTGAGCTATTGCCCGAAGGGCCGCAATGGTATCCGCCGGAGCAACGCACGGATCAAACATCGGAACAGCTCACCACGGAGCTCATCCGCGAACAGGTGCTGCGTGCGACTCACCAAGAGGTCCCGCACGCCGTAGCCGTTGTCTTGACACAAATGCAGGAAGGTCCAAAAGTATTGGAAATCGAAGCCACGCTTGTCGTTGAGCGCAACGGCCAGAAAGCCATCCTGATCGGGAAGGGCGGCGCGATGCTCAAGCGCATCGGCGAAAAAGCCCGCAAGGAAATCGAAGCGCTGCTCGGCAGGCACATTTACCTGGGACTGTGGGTGAAAGTCGAGCCTGACTGGCGGACAAACGCCGCCCGGCTGCGCGAATATGGTTTCAACGCATGAAAGTCCCTTTTCAGCTCCTCGGACGCAAGGTAATTTATGAAGGACGCGTGATTCGGCTCGTGCGTGAAGAGCTGGTGGCCCGCGGCGTGCGTCTTATCCGCGAAACTGTCGAGCATCCCGGCGCGGTGGTGATCGTGCCGATCTTGCCCGACGGGCGGGTGCTGTTTGTCCGCCAGTACCGTAGGGCCATCAAAGAATACTTGTTGGAGCTTCCCGCCGGCACCCGCGACCGCGCCGAATCGCCGATGGCATGCGCCAAGCGCGAGCTCGTTGAGGAAACAGGCTGGCAGGCGCGCAAAATGAGCCTCTTAGGCTCGTTCTACAGCGCACCGGGATTCACCTCTGAGCGCATGATCCTGTACCTTGCCCAAGACCTGAAACCCACTCAGGCCAATCCTGAGCCGGATGAATTCGTGACGCCCGTAAAAATGAAGCTCGAGGATGCGATAAAGAAAGCGCTCAACGGCGAGATCGAAGATGGCAAGACGATTATCGGCCTCTTGCGAGCCCGCGAGCAATTGTGTAGACTAACTCGTCGACGGTAACCATGCCAACGCTCCAAGAACGCATTGAATCCGACTATAAGGAAGCGCTCCGCGCCGGCCAACGGCTGCGGGTGGATACGCTGCGCCTGATCAAAGCGGCGGTCCAACGCATCGCCATGGACAAGCGCAAAGACAATCTGGATGATTCCGAGATCCAGCAAGTCCTCTCGCACCAGGCCAAGCAGCGCCGCGAAACAATCGAGTCCGTCAAAGATTCCGGCCGCCAGGATATTATCGATCAGTCCACGCAAGAGCTGGCGCTCATCGAAGCCTATTTGCCGAAGCAATTACCGGACGATGCCTTGATTCGTTTTATCGACGAGGCTATTCAGTCCGTTGGAAAAAACCAAGGTCAGATCATGAAGTTTGTGATGGGCAAGGCGGCCGGCGCCGCTGACGGCAAGCGCGTCAGCCAGCTGGTCGCGACCCGGCTGAAAGCGTGACGAGATGGCTGTGACAACGGCTCAGCCGCGTAAAGGACGCCCGAAAGCGATCATCAATCCGGACAGCTGCACCGGGTGCGAAGTATGCGTCGCGGTGTGTCCGGTCGATTGCATCAGCAAGCAGCCCGGGCCTGAATACCCGGGCTTGAACCCGACCTGCATCATTGATCAGCCGAAATGTATCGGCTGCTGGCTGTGCGAAAAAATCTGCCCCTGGGAGGCGATCACCATGGTACCTGCTCAAGACACACCGCCTGTAACGGCTCCTGCGCAACCGGCCAAACCGGCATGACCGTTCCCTCTCCGGATCCGGTAGGGAAGAGCGAGCCCCCCGTAAAAGCACCGTCTCCCGCGGCTGAAGTCCCGGCCGCGGCATCCGCCTCCGTCGGACCAACTACCGAAATCACCTTGCAGGATTTTCAGCGAATTCAGCTTCGCGTAGGCGTGATCCGCGCCGCTGAAATTCATCCGCAAGCCGACCGCTTGTTGGTCCTACAGGTTGACCTGGGCGAGGCGCAACCGCGCCAGGTCGTGGCAGGTATTCGCGCCACCTACCAACCCGCGGATCTGATCGGCAAGCAAGTCGTCGTGGTCGCGAATCTGAAGCCAGCGCTTTTGCGCGGCGTAGAAAGCAAAGGCATGGTCTTGGCCGGTTCCGATGCCGCCGCAGGCATCGTCATCCTGAGCCCTGAACGCGCTCTATCTCCGGGCAGCCCGGTCAAATAGCGCGGCTGTGGTTGTTGAAGCCTGTTTTTTAGCTGCCTTCTGGATCTGGACGGTCAGCGCCGCCGTCTTCCTTTCAAACACAATCCCTCCTCGAGAAAAATACGCGCCCATTGCCGGCGCTGAACCGGTCGGCTTCGCGTCCACGGACGGCATACCGCTCCATGGCTGGATCCTTCGAGGCCGCGCGGACGCGCCCTGGATCGTGTTCTGCCACTCCTGGAGGCATTCCATCGCCGAAACCGCGCCCATTGCCAAGGAGCTGAACCGAGCGGGCTTCAACGCATTGCTCATGGACGCGCGAGCCCATGGGAGAAGCGGCGGGCAAAGCACATCCTTCGGATTCCGCGAGATCAATGACGTGTTCGGCGCACTGGTCTATCTTTCGCAGGTAGCGGATACGGCGCCTAAACCCATCGGCATTCTGGGAATTTCCATGGGAGCGACAACGGCTCTGCTAGCCGCGGCCTACGACGACCGCCTGGCCGCGGTGGTCGCAGATAGCCCCTGTGAAACGCTCGGCCATCTTCTCACCGACTACGCACGTTCCGGAGCCGGGCCGTTTTCCGCGCCGTTGGCCGCATCACTCATCGCGACCTACCGGATGCGGTTCGGGAAATGGCCTGGGCAGATCTCGCCCAGGGTAGCCGCCGCGCGGCTCGCGCCCAGACCCTTGATGCTCATCGGAGGAAAACAAGACAAGAAAACACCGGCGCGGGGCGTTCAGGCAATCTTTGAATCAGCAGGAGAACCGAAGCAATTATGGTTGGTAGATGGAGAACACCGCGAGGCGTACCGAAAGAACCCAGAGGACTATATAAAGCGGGTAACGGTATTCTTCGAGCAATCGCTTAATTTAACATAAGATATATTATAGGACATTTATACATCCACCAAAACCCAGTCCTCAGCCACGCTTACCGGGTACTTTTGAAGCCGAAATGCTGACGGCGGTATGCTCTCTCCGGTCATGAGATCGAATTCCCACCCGTGTTGCCGGCATTTGATTTCATCTTTTCGCCGAATCCCCTCGCTCAGCGGAACGCCGGCGTGCGGGCACCGATCATCGCATACAAAGACGTTTCCGCCGGCTCGGCCAACAAGCAACCGCCGGCCCTCGAGTTCCACAGCCTTCATGCCGTGCTCCGGCACGTCACTTAGGCTGATCAGCCTTTTCAGCGCCATCTAGCTCTTCCTCTAGTAAGATCGTCACAGGCCCGTCATTCACCAGCGCCACCCGCATCTGAGCCTGAAAAACCCCTGTCTTCACAACCGGAATTTTCGCGCGCACTTCCGTTACAAAGGCTGCAAATAGCCCCTCGGCCTTGGCTGGCGCGGCCGCGGTGTGAAAACTGGGACGGTTGCCGCCTTCCATACTGGCGGTCAATGTAATTTGTGGTACCAGCAGCAGTTCACCGCCGATGTCGCTGATCGAGCGGTTCAAGCGGCCCTCCGCGTCATCAAATACGCGCAGCGCCGCTAGCCGCCGGGCCATCCGCTGCAGTCCGGTCCTGGACATGGTATCGGCCGCTCCGAACCCGACCAACGCCAATAGTCCTGGCCCAATGGCCGCCACACGGTCCGAGTCAATTGTGACCGATGCTTCAAGGACCCGCTGCACAACCAGCCGCATAATCTTCCTCACGCGCTTTTTGAATGGATTCCTCGTCGAGGACAGCGCTCATCGGGCCCCAGGGCGTCGTTGCTTTGATCATCAAAGGCAGCCGCCGCCGGTCAGGCGTCAGGTATCCCCAGAGCCGGCCGCGTTTTACCAAGATGCCTTTGAACACGGCCTTTGGCTCAACCATGAATGACTGAAATGTGCCACGGCCTCGCAATTCAAGATCGACCAGGTCACCGACCACGATTTTCGTGTTATAAATTTTCTCGTCGGTATACAAGTCGGCTATCTTCTCGGTGTTTGGATCCAGCGGCTGGTTCCTAAACCAGTAAATAGCGGCCAGGAGGTCATAGATCGGCGGCGTGAACCGAACAGGCTTCTTCTCTCCGTTCAAGAGCGATTCATACTCGGCTTCGCCCTTCTCAGGATTGAAAATAACCCGTTCGTCCGATCGATACCGCCCTTCCCTTTGCTTTTTCTCGAATTGCAACGGCTGCAGCGTTTTTCTGTCGACATAACTGTGGATCTCATCCTGGATGGGATAAAACTTTGAAAGCACTTCGTTCGTGCGACCTTCGGCGACCAGGTGAACCGCTTCGCGATTTTGAATCGTGGCCAGTTCCTTGACGGTGATTATCCCTGAGCCTACATGGAGCCCGATCCATCGTCCCTGAAAACGAAGCTCTTCGCCGAGCTTCGGGTGAGGCTGGCACGCCGGCTGGCTGTCCTCCGCGCATGCGGCCCGGGAAAATACCGCCAGCAAAAGAACCAGTAAACCGGCGAACTTATTCCCACGCATACTCTCTGAGCCCCCAGTGGGCATAAGGCGGCTCGTAGGCCCTTGGATAAGGGATAGGAAATGTGGCTGTTTCATAAGCTCCCAGAGCCAAGCGCAGAGCAACCGCTTTGCTGCCTGACCATAACGCATCTGCAAAAGCCTGAGCGGGTTTTGGGGCGCGGCATGAGTCGCTCATGCGGCGGGGCCACTCCAACCATGCGGTGATGACATTGGTCACCCCGCGCCCAGCCTTGGTCAACGGATCGCGGCCATAGAGCGGTGGATTTTGCGCAGACTGGGCTGTTGCCTCGTTGTTGGCTGTTATGCTGTCGACGGAGGGGATCGATTCTTCAGCGTACGCTCGCGATACGGCTAAACAGGCCAGAAGTGACCCAGTCAGAATCATTCGTGCCAGACCATTATCTCTTACCGGCATGTTCCCTCCGCATTGAACCGACGACCGATTCTTGAAGACGTTTCCTGAGCGCCGAAGGCGTAAGACAGATCTCATCCGCGGCTTGCAGGTAGGAAGGCGGCAGCGAGCTGGCCAATGCAAGGATATAGCCGGCTCCGGCGGAGCGCGCTGATTCAATCCCATACGGCGCGTTCTCAATGACGATCGCGTCTCTTGGCCGCACCCCGAGCCGCCGGCAAGCCGTCAGGTAAGGTTCCGGGTGGGGCTTTCCTCGCCTGACCGCATCGCCGGTTATGATCACGGTGAAACGGGCGAGCGTTTCCTTTGGAACGACCCGATCAACTTCGCGACGAGACGTGCCCGTTACTAAGGCAAGCGGCAGGCGGCTCTGTAACCACCGGAGCGATCGCTGCCAGCCCGGTTTTACGGTTATAGCGCGTGCGGAAGCGGCGAAGAGCGCTTCTTTGTCCCGGAGTATCTTCTTGGCGCTGTCGGCCGGCAAATGGCCATTGGGAGCGTTCTTTAAGAGCCTCTGCACGGTCAAGTGACCCGGCTCTCCTTCGCATGCATAGATAAGCGCCCTGTCAACGGATCGCCCGACGCGGCGAAACGCCGCCTGCCAGGCTCGCGCATGCAAAGGCATGGTATCGATCAGCACACCGTCGAGATCAAATAAAACAGCTTTAGGCTTCATCGGGCTTGATCCATCGCTTGCGCAACTCTTCCGTTATCTCCCGCTCGCGCGGTGCTGAAAGCGGTCTGTCTTGCGACCTATCGACGTCCGCTCCGCTCCTGCCGACGCGCTTGCCTGCTGCATGTTGCATCAACCACGCGGTTGAGAAGCACAGGCTGCCATGGATCTTGGCCGTGTGAAGAATCTCTCTATCGTCTGAAACGACGATGAAGCGGGATCGGCCGGCGGCGGTTTGGATCTTTTCCCGTATGAAGGCGTCCGCGCTCGGGTGAGCGTACTGGACATGCAAATGAGCGCGCGGCGAAAGACGAGAGCTCTCAGGCGCGTCAAAAACAACAATCACCTGGCTGACAACGATCGGCCAGCGCACCTGCGGCAGCAGCGCGATAAGCTGCTTTCTCGACGCTTCTAAGGAAAGCCTGTCAAAAACAGGGGTGCGCTTGATGACGTTGTAGCCATCGATGAGCGCCGTGCAGTTACTTGTCTTGCTGTCCCCAGCTGCCATTCGCGAACACAAATTCCGGATAGATCATGGGCTCGAAATGGCGAGGGATCTCGGCATAAAACGTGGCCACTTCAAAAAGCCCTACGCCTTCTCTTAAGACCGTGCGCCAGAGACCTTGGATAATGCCCACGGTGATGCCTGCAAGATAGCCGTCCTTCTGCCCGACAATTTCCGTCATGCGCACAACTTCCCCGGGCGCGGTGAAGACGTTCGCCACGCCTCGGCCCAGCTTGCGCATGCTGCCGTCAATGTACGGCGTTTCCACTTCCGCGGCAAACGCCGCCAAACTCGCTCCGAACACGATTCCCGCGACGACAGCGACAATGCCGACACGCCGAAGGCTGTTCATGCCTGCCCTACCCCCCTTTTGCGGTTCAAGACAAGCCCGATGGCCAGCGCCACTAAGATGAGCGAAACCCAGCCCGCCGCGCCGTTGATAAGCCGCGATGTTCCCATCAACCAGGCGGGGTCCAAATGAGCGATTCCCAGGACAAGCTTATTCACGCGAGCGCCGTAAGCAAGCACGGCATGCAAACCGATTGCGAGCCAAAGCCGTTTTGTCCAAAGATAACTGAGGCATAGGATCGATCCGAGCAGGAAGAGTCCGATTAATTCCCGCACGACGCTCGCCTGAAATTCAAACGTCCTTAAGTGGACGATGGAATAAAGGGCGCTTGAGAGAATAACCGCGAGCTTCGGCGAAAGAAGTTTGAGATTGCCGAAGAGGTATCCCCTGAAGAAGAGTTCTTCCAGGACGCCCACAAGCAACGCCATGGGCATAAAAGTAATGAGGACGCGCCAGAGTTTCAGCCGGTCGGGATACAGAGAAATATGATATGCCCCGGTCAGGAAACCGACAGCCAGCAAAAACCCCAGCCCGATAGCTCCGGCGGCGATGCCCATCTGAAGCTCTCCTAATGCGCTCCGCGACCACGCGAGGCCATAAGACGCCAGCGAGCGGTTTTCCTTGAAGTGGACGCACCAAAGGAGAGAGAGCGTAGCGCTGATAGAAGCACACCGCCGCAGTATTTTCCACCACGGCATGTCAAGAAAAGGCAGCGCGAGCAGGCTCAGAACAAACGCAATAAATACGGTTACCAAGAGCAAGCGCAACGCCGCATGCAGGCCATTACGGCCCGCCGGCGCATCAAGTGTCGCTGTCCCCACTGATAAATGCCTCTACGCGCTGGCGCGCTTCTTCGTCCGTCATAGGCTTGGGCGGGTGCTTCATTGTCCAAGCGGACACAGAAAGGATAGGACCGCTCAGGCGGCGCTCACGCGCCAGCCGCAACGAGCGAATAGCATCAATAGTCATGCCGGCGCTGTTCGGGGAATCCTCTACGGAGAGCCGCGCCTCGATTTCAATCGGGCAATCGCCGAATCCCCGGCCTTCCAAGCGTAAGAAACAGACCTTACGGTCCCGTTGCCAAGGCACATAGTCGCTGGGCCCCACATGAATTTCCTGATCTTCCAGCCGCTTGAAAAGCACCGATTGCACCGCTTCTGTCTTAGAGATCTTCTTGCTCGCCAAACGATCGCGGCTGAGCATATTCAAGAAATCCGTGTTGCCGCCCACGTTCAACTGATACGTCCGGTCCACCACAGCGCCCCGCTCCATGAAAAGCCGCGCAAGCGTCCGATGGAGGATCGTGGCCCCGACCTGCCCCTTAACGTCATCGCCGATAAGCGGGATACCTTTTTTGGCAAACCGCTCGGCCCATGCAGGCTCGGAAGCAATAAAAACCGGGATGCAGTTAATCAGGCTGACACCGGTCTCTAGACAGGCCTCTGCATAAGCCTCCGTGGCCTTCTGAGAGCCGACCGGCAGGTAGTTCAAGAGGATCTCTACGCCGGCTTTTTTTAGAATTTGGGCGATATTCGCGGCCTTTTCAGAGGAAGGCGCAAAGGTGCGCTCCTTGGGGAACTGCTTCATATGCGGAGCTACCCCATCGAGCACAGGCCCCATGTGAACCGTAACGCCAAATTTGGGGAAACGCTTTAGAAATTGGGTGGTGCAGTTCGGATCAGCCATGCAGGCTTCTTCTAACGATTTGCCCACCTTGCGCTCGTCGATATCAAACGCAGCGACGATCTTGATGTCGCCCGGAGAGTAGCCGCCAACCTTGGGGTGCAGTAAGCCTGCGGTCGCGAGTCCGTTTTGGTTCGAGCGCGCCTGCGCGTAGTAGGTGAGGCCTTGCAGCAAGGAACTGGCGCAGTTCCCCACTCCAGCAACAGCAATGCGAATCGATGTCATCGTTGGTTGAGTGCCGCTTTTCCCTTCAACTGTTCACTTTACGCTTCCTAAACAACTTGGTGCATTATAGGAATGTTTATGGGTGAAATCAAGCAATCGTCGACGGATCGAGCATAAAAAAGCCCCCCTGCTTCGTAACGAAGCAGGGGGGCTTTGCGATCGACTCCGCGTGAATTAGAACTTCACGCTGACAGACGTCACAAGTTCTTGAGCCGCGTTGTCAGTCGGCTTGTGGTACTCGTTGCCCGGAGCGAACAAGGCGTAGATCAGGCCAAGCTGCACATCCGAGGTGTAATCGTAGGTCAGGATCGTGTCCCACTCAAAACCAGCGTAGGTCTGGCGCTTGCCCATCGTACTTCCATTGGTGCCGCCGTTCGGACGAGCACCGACGGGCAGGAAGAACAATGAGAAACGCTGGTCAACCGTCAAGTCCTCGATCGGCTTGAGGCTGCCGTAGAGCGACACTTGCTGCTGGTTCGACGCCGATCCCACACAGGTGTTGGACGTTTGGGAATTGGTACACGTCTGGTCCGGTGTGTTGAACGGAGCCGGGTTGTGGAACTCGCGGATCACGGTCGTGAAGTAACCGCGGGCCATCGGGTCCCATCCCGGAGCAGCACCATCGATATCGTCGCCTGAGTAGTAGATCCACTCAGCACCCAACTTCGGGGTGAAAGAGACGTCATTGAAGGTGTACTCAGCGCCAATGTCGAACGCCCATGCCTGCATCGGGTTGCCCGGCGTGGAGATGCCGAACGGATCCGTAGCGCGGCGGCCAAACTGATAGGCCCCTTCAGCGTAGATGTAAGAACCTTCAACCGGACGAACGCTGCCTCGAAGGCCGAAGGTGTTGACGGAACCATCTCCGGTGTTCTCCACTGCCGCGCCAGCCGCGTTGAGCGTGTTCTTGTCCCGCTTGTTGAGGTAATAGGCTTCGAACTCCGAGTTCATGTCATCGAGCTTGGTGCCGACGTTCACACCCTGAATGTTCACATCATCGGCCTGGCCGGTGACATTCTCATTCAGCTTGATGTAAACATAGTCGACCGTCCACGGCATGCCGGCGACGCCTGAAAGGTCCAGAGTCGCGCGAACGGCATCGAACGCCGTGAAGTCCGTGAACTCATTGGCGGTAATAGCCGCGTTGCGGTCATTGCCACCGTTGAGGAGCCCAGGGATCAAGTTGCTGCCAAGCACGAAGCCGCGGCCCCAGACAATGGGCTGCGCACCCACGCGAACCGTCAAAGGCGAGTAAAAGAGCTCCTTCAACGTCACGTAGGCCTGGCTGATGTCCACGTCCCCGGTGTTTCCGCCGTCCACGTTCCAGTCACGCTCATTGGCCAAACGGATGAAAGTCGAAACGTTCTCCGTGAGGTCCGCGCCAACATTAAGACCGGTGGTGGTCATGAAGAAGTCATCACCGTCTTGCGTGCCGTTGGCTGAGTCGTTGTCGTGGAGATCCAGGTTATTCCGCACAAACGCACGAACTGTCACGTCCCCGCCCACACGAACGTTCTGGACTTCAGCATAGCCAGGTACTGACCAGGCCAGAAGCCCAAGAAGGACTGCGCCTTGCAGCGTAGCCTTCACCATATACGCTCCTCCTTTCCCTATTTTCCCCTTCACCGTGCCCCTCCGCCCTTGCCCCTGCTTATCCGCTCCGACTAACTGCGGATAGAAGATGGGCACTTGGAAAGGGCGTCCTTTTTGCCTAAGTTACTGATGTGCCTCAGCCTTGTCAAGGCTTTTTTCTACAATTGCTTGTGATCGGACGAGTTCTGCCGACATCCGGCATGCAATTTTGAGTCAAAAACTGCGCCTGGCCGGAGTCGAACCGGCGGCACGAGGTTTAGGAAACCTCTGCTCTTCCAACTGAGCTACAGGCGCGCAAGCTATGCCTTCCGTTTTCGCGGACCCCGCTTCGCCTTCTTCTCCGGAAGCGGTCCGGCTCGCTTGCCGCTGGGGTCGGCTTCTTCTTGGTTGATCATCGCGCGCAGCTTGGCCATGGCGGATACTTCGATCTGCCGCACCCGCTCGCGCGTAATGCCGAAAAACTGAGCGGTTTCGCCGAGCGTGCGGCTGATGCCGTCGTCCAAACCGTAACGCAGCGAAAGCACGCGGCGCTCGCGTTCGCTCATATTCTGAAGCAGCGAAGCGATGCGCTCGTGCTGAAGGAAGCGGGCGATGTCCTCTTGAGGCGAGTTCGCGTCCTCGTTCTGAAGCAGATCAATCATCTCGGTCTCGCCTTCTTCCCCGACCGGCGTTTCCAGCGACGTCGTCTGCGACGACATGACCAGCTCCTGAAGCCGCTCAACGCGCTCGATCGGCAGGCGCATGCGGCGCGACAGCTCGCGCGGGCTCGGTTTGCGGCCGAGCTTTTGTGTCAGCTCCTCGGTCACGCGTTTGAACTTGGAGAGCATCTCCGTCATGTAAACCGGGATGCGAACCGTTTTGCCTTGGTTAGCGATGGCGCGGGTGATGTACTGGCGGATCCACCAAGCGCCGTAAGTCGAGAACCGGAAACCTTTGTTGGGGTTATATTTTATAACCCCTTTCATCAGCCCCAGGTTGCCTTCCTCGATCAGATCCAAGAGAGGGACCCCGAGATGCGCGTAGCGCTTGGCGATGTTGATGACCAGCCGGAGATTGGACAGGATCATCTGCCGTCTGGCTTTTTCGTCGCCTTTGCGGATCTTGGTGGCCAACTCGATTTCTTGCTTGGCCGTTAAGAGCGGAATCGACTTGATATCGCGCAAGTACGAGCGTATGGGGTCCATCGTCTCGCTTTTGGCCGCCCTAGGCCTTCTTCTGCTGTTGTCGGAGAACCGCTTGCGCCGCGGCCAAACGGGCCACGGGAACGCGGTAAGGCGAGCATGAAACATAGTTCATGCCGGCGCGGTGGCAGAAGTCAATCGACGAAGGCTCACCGCCATGCTCTCCGCAGATGCCTACCTTAAGGTTCTTGCGCGTCTTGCGTCCACCCTGGATTCCGAGCTTGATGAGCTCGCCCACGCCTTCTTGATCGAGCTTCACGAACGGATCCGCAGGCAGGATATTCTTTTCCAGGTAATGAGGCAAGAACTTGCCGATGTCATCGCGCGAAAAACCGAACGTCATCTGCGTGAGATCGTTCGTGCCAAAGCTGAAGAATTCGGCTTCTTTGGCGATCTCGGCCGCGACCACGGCGGCGCGCGGCACCTCGATCATGGTGCCGACAAGGTAGTTCAGTTTTACTTTGTAGCGCGCCAGGGTCCGCGCCCCGACTTCATCGATGTTCGCTTTGGCCGACCGGAACTCGTTCGGGTGCCCGACGAGCGGCACCATGATTTCCGGCACGATGCGGTGGCCGTCACGCGCCAACTCGCAAGCGGCTTCGAAAATAGCTTGCGCCTGCATCTCATTGATTTCAGGGTAAGTGACGCCGAGACGGCAGCCGCGGTGGCCGAGCATGGGATTGAACTCATGCAGGCTGTTCACGGTGTCGCGCAAGTCGCGCACGTCCACGCCAAGCTGCTTGGCCACGCGCTCCTGATCATCGGGGGTGTTTGGGAGGAACTCGTGAAGCGGCGGGTCGAGCAGCCGGATCGTGACCGGAAGGCCTTTCATCTCCTTGAAGATGCCGATAAAGTCGGCCTTTTGGAACGGTAGAAGCTTGGCCAGCGCCGCCTTGCGCGCGTTCACGTCTTTGGCCAGGATCATCTCGCGGACGGAAAGCAGCCGGTCCTCGGCAAAGAACATGTGCTCGGTGCGGCACAACCCGATGCCCTCGGCGCCGAAGTCGCGCGCCACGCGGGCATCTCCGGGCGTGTCCGCGTTGGCGCGGATGCTGAGCTTGCGGATGCTGTCGGCCCAAGCGAGAATTTGGCGGAACTCACCGGTGAGCTGCGGCTGCACCAATGGGACTTCGCCAAGAATGACCTCGCCGGTCGTACCATTGAGCGAAATGAAATCACCTTTCTTCACCGTGACATCGCCTGCCTTAAACAGGTTCTCTTCTTCGCGCACGAGGATCTCGCTGCAGCCGGCCACGCAGCACTTGCCCATGCCGCGCGCAACAACCGCGGCGTGGCTCGTCATGCCGCCGCGCGCCGTCAAAATACCCTCGGCCGACGCCATGCCTTCAATGTCTTCAGGTGAGGTTTCCTCGCGCACGAGAATCACGCGTTCCGACGCTTCTTGCGTCAGCTCAACCGCCTCATGCGCGTGGAATACGACTTTACCGACAGCGGCGCCCGGCGATGCGGGCAAACCGCGAGCAATGACTTTGGGCTTGGCCTTTGGGTCGACCGTGGGATGCAACAATTGATCGATCTGCGCCGGGTCGATCTTCAGGATAGCCGCATCGCGGCTGACCATTTTCTCTTTCACAAAATCCGTTGCGAATCTCACAGACGCCTTGGCCGTGCGCTTGCCGGTGCGCGCCTGGAGCATGTACAGCGTTCCCGCTTCGGCCGTGAACTCGAGGTCCTGCACTTCCTTGAAATATTTCTCGAGATTCTTGCCAAAGGTGAAAAGTTCTTTGTAGATGCGCGGGAATTCCTTCTTGAGCTCCGCGATCGGCTTGGGCGTGCGGATGCCGGCCACCACGTCTTCGCCCTGTGCGTTTACGAGATACTCGCCGTAAAACACGTTCTCGCCGGTGCTGGGATCGCGCGTGAAGCACACGCCGGTCAGCGATGTGTCGCCCATGTTGCCAAAAACCATGGACTGCACATTCACCGCGGTGCCGAGAGCCGCTGAGATGTTATTTAAGCGGCGGTAAATAACGGCGCGGTCGTTGTGCCAAGATGTGAACACGGCATCAATGGCGCCGCGGAGCTGCTCCATCGGGTCTTCGGGAAACTCGCTTCCCTTTTGCTGTTTTACGATCTGTTTGTACTCGGCGACAAGCGACTTGAGCGCTTCAGCCGGCAGCTCCGCGTCGGTCTTTACACCGGCGGAGGCGCGCTTCTTGGAGAGCGCGGCCTCAAACAGGTGATGGTCCAGCTCGAGGACCACGCTGCTGTACATCTGGATAAAACGGCGGTAGGCATCGTACGCGAACCGAGGATTCTTGGTCTTGGCGATCAGGCCTTCGACGGTGGTGCTTGTCAAACCGAGGTTCAGGATCGTGTCCATCATGCCGGGCATAGAGACCGGCGCGCCCGATCGCACGGAAACAAGGAGCGGGTTGGTCGGATCGCCGAAACCTTTTTTGGATACGCCTTCGAGCCAGCGTAATTTTGTTTGGAGCTCCTGGTCCAGCCCCGCGGGCCAGCGCTTGCCGCTCTCATAGAAAAGGTTGCACACCTCGGTGGTGATGGTCAGGCCAGGCGGAACCGGCACGCCGATGTTGGTCATCTCGGCAAGGATCGCGCCTTTGCCGCCCAAGAGTTGCTTCATCTTGGAGTTGCCGTCGGCTTTGCCGCCTCCGAAAGTGTAGATGAATTTTGTTTTGGTGCGCGCCGAGCGCTTAGGCGCAATGCTCTTGCGCGATGACGCGGCGCGGCGCGGCCGTGCCATGACAGAAGACTTCTTCATCGAGACTCCTCGTGTTGTGGTTGCAAAAGGGTCAATTTCGAGAGGTCGGCAACCCGGTCAGTATACAACGCCTGAATTGCCTGCATCAAGGCGAGCCGGTTTTGCTTCACTCGCTCGTCCGGAACATTCACCATCACCTCGGCAAAAAACGTGTGGAGCGGTTCACTGAAAGCCTTGGCAAAAGCGGCGGTCGCCTCTTGGTACGATCCGGCACCGGCGAGTTTCCCCACCGTCGCTCCTTGCTCTTCCAACGCTTTGTATAGCCGCTGCTCGGCGGGCTCGGTGAGGTGCGCCGACTCGACCGCGCTTTGGGTCAGCTTGGCCGATCGCAGCATGTTGCGCGTTCGCTCGATAATTTTAGCGGCCTCCAAGAGCTCCGGACGGCCGGACATCTGCTTCAACGAGCAAGCGCGCTGCATCACGCCCCAAAGATCGTGCGCAGATTGCGGGCTGGCCAACACGGCGTCAATTATATCCCGCGTGGGCGCTTCGCCGTTCTCGCCGGCTTTTCTATCCGGCCAGCCGAACGAATAAAGCCTGTCCAGCAGGTAACTTTGAACCCGCTTCGCCACGTCTGGATTCGGTTTCACCTTCAGCGTTTGCTCCATGGCTTGGGACCAGGCTTCAAACAACGCGGCAAACGCCAGTGGCTTTTGATTCATCCAAACGATTTCCACAATTCCCTGCGCGGCGCGGCGCAGGCCGAACGGGTCTTGATCGCCGGTGGGCTCGATACCGACGCTGAAATAGGCGGCGAGCGTATCGTATTTGTCGATCAGCGCCAGTGCGGAGCCGGCAACGGACTCGGGACGCTTACCGGCCAGTGGCAGGTAATGCTCTTCGACGGCTTTTGCCACGTCCGGCCCCAATCCGGAGTCGAGGGCATAATACTTGCCCATCACGCCCTGCAGTGTCGGAAACTCCCGCACGAGCGTGGTGAGCAGATCATGCTTAGCGCAGCCGCTGGCCGCTTCCAGCGTTTGCTTCTGCGCCGCGTCGAGCTGCCATTGAGCCGCGATTAAGGCGCCCAGAACACGCAACCGCTCCGTTTTTTCTTTCATGGAGCCAAGCTTTGCGTGCATCGCGACGCCCGAAAGGTCGCCCTTGCCGAGCGGCAGATGGCGCTGGTGATCTTGATTCCAGAAAAAGAGGCTGTCGGTCAACCGCGCGTTCAGAATGCGCTCGAAAGTGCGCTGCACCGCCGCAGGCTTAGCGGTCTTGCCGTCCAGCACGGCAACGAACTTGGGCAGGAGCTTGCCGGAAGAATCCTCGATAGCAAAAACCCGCTGGTGCTTCGACATGCTTGCCAGCAGCACTTCGCGCGGCAGCGAAAGGTATTTGGCGTCGAACTGGCCGACAAAGGCATTCGGCGATTCGGTCAAAAAACAGACCTCTATATCAAGACCATAGAGCATTAGCTCCGCGCACGGCTTACCCTTAATCTTCTGCGCCGCGGCTCGAACCATCCGGTTGACCGCCAGATGGCGTTCGGTATGGTCGTAAATGATACCGGCAGTTTTGAGCTTGGCAAAATAGCCGGGGATGGAAGCGAAGGAAACTTTACGAGGCTTCAGCGGAAGGCCGACCCACGTCGAGGCCGCGCTCTTGAGCGCGCCGTAGCGAACGGCCAGCGGCTTTGTTCCGCTCATGGCGGCGAGCCAACGCACCGGCCGGGCAAAACGCGTGCCTGTCGCGTCCCAACGCATGGCCTTGGGAGTCCGCAGCGAACCGATGATCTGCGAAAGGATTTCCGGAAGAATCGCGGCTGAAGGACGCGTGCTGGCCGGAATCGACAGATAAACGTACTCGCCTTTTTTGTCGACGCTGACAATTTTTGTCTGCGCCTGAGTAGAATTGCGCGACCGCAAAAAGCCTTGCAGCGCCGGCGTGGGCTTTCCCTGCGCGTCGAATGCGGCGGCTTTGGCCGGGCCTCTCACATCTTCCGCCGGGATCGCCTGCGAAGCTGAAAGACCGTCAATGCAAAGGATCAGCCGACGAGGCGTCGCGTACGCCCGCACATCGCCGAAAGAAAGGTGCTGCTCGCTCAGCTTCTGCTTCGTAGATGTATTGAGTTGCGTGAGCAGGTCCGGAATATACGCGGCCGGCAGCTCTTCGGTGCCGATCTCGAAAAGAACGTCCTGCGCCGCCACGCGAACAGATTTGGTTTTAGCCGAACGCGTGCTCATGCGGCGACCGCCTCTTTCTTGGGAGCGAAACGGGTCAAATAAAGCTCGGCGCATTGCTTGGCCAATTTGCGGATGCGCAGCACGTACCCCGGCCGGTCCGACTGGCTTATCGCGCCGCGCGCGTCCATCATATTGAACGCATGGCTGCATTTGAGCATCTGCTCATAGGCCGGCAATAGCACGTCCGATCCCACGGCCAAGAGCTTGGCGGCTTCCTTCTCGTGCTGCTCAAAGACCGATCGATAGAGCGCCACCTCCGCGTGCTCGAAATTGTACCGCGATCCTTCCTGTTCGGAAACGCGGTGCAATTGGCCGTAGGTCGTGTGCGGGCCCCAGGCAAGCGAATACACGTCTTCCTTGCCCTGCACGAACATGCCGATGCGCTCGAGGCCGTACGTGATCTCGCACGAAATAGGATTCAAATCCAGCCCGCCGACCTGCTGGAAATAAGTGAACTGCGTGGACTCCAGGCTGTCGATCCAGACTTCCCAGCCAAGCCCCCAAGCGCCGAGCGTGGGCGATTCCCAGTCATCCTGCACGAACCGCAGGTCATGGTCTTCCAAGCGCAGCCCGCACCGCCGCAAGCTCTCCAGATAGAGCTGCTGCACATTGTCCGGGCTCGGCTTGAGGATCACCTGGTACTGGTAATAGCGCTGCATCCGAAGCGGATTTTCGGCATAGCGGCCGTCGGTCGGGCGGCGAGACGGCTGCACATACGCCGCGCGCCACGGCTCAGGGCCCAGCGCGCCGAAAAACGTGGCCGGGTGGAATGTGCCCGCGCCCATTTCGATGTCGTATGGCTGTACGATCGCGCAGCCCTGTTTTGCCCAGAAGGCGTCGAGGGCAGCGATCATGTCCTGCAAATTTGGAGG
>JAHFGY010000210.1 GCA_023247195.1 Candidatus Omnitrophota bacterium
CAAGCTCATCAAGGACATTGCTGCCTCCGCGGTTTTCGTGGTTTGCCTTGGGGCCGCCGCTGCAGGAAGCGCAATCCTCTTTCCTTACATCCGCCTCGCTCTGACCCAGGGCATTTCCCGGTAATACAAACCAAAACTGGAACACGGACGTCGCATGAAACGAGATTTGGGACAGTTCACAACTACCCAATTTGATCTGCTCATTGTCGGAGGCGGCATATACGGCGCCTGCGCGGCGTGGGATGCCGCCATGCGCGGTTTGTCCGTGGCGCTGCTTGAGCAGGGCGATTTCGGCAACGCGACTTCCGCTAACAGCATGAAAGTCATCCACAGCGGATTCCGCTACCTGCAGCATGCCGATTTTGTCCGCATTCGCGAGTCGATTCAAGAACGGCGCATCTGGCTGCGCATCGCACCCCACTTGGTCCGGCACTTACCGTGCGTGATGCCCACTTACGGCCATGGGATTATGGGGCCGGAAGCAATGCGCATGGCCGTGCTGGCCTATGAATCGCTGGCATTGGACCGCAACCTGGGACTTTCCGATTCGGCGAAACGGATTCCCCGCGGTCGGGTTTTATCGCAGCGCGAATGCCTTTCGATGGCGCCGGGCATTCGGGATGAGGGTTTAACGGGCGGCGTTCTTTGGTACGATGTCCAGATGCTCAACTCCGAACGCATGACGCTTTCGTGCGTTCTGGCGGCGGCCTATTACGGCGCTTCGGTTGCCAATTATGCGCGCGTCACCGAGCTGGTGCGCGAGGGGCAGCGCGTGGTGGGAGCGCAGGCGCAGGATTTGCTGAGCGGAAAAATATTTCAGATCAAAGCCAAAGTGACACTGAATGCTGCCGGACCGTGGTTGAGCAGCATTGCCGGGATGGCGGGCGAGCGCGGTCTGGAAAAACAGCGCTATTGCAAAACGCTGAATATCGTCGTTCGCAAAAAGTTGGCTGAAAAATGTTCGGTGGCTGTATCCAGCGCGACGAAAGACCGTGGCGGTTTAGAAGACAAAGATGCACTCATTCGCCGTTCGTCCCGTTTTCTTTATGCGGCGCCCTGGCGGGAAGGCACGATCGTCGGCTCGCCGCACCTGCGCTACGATGGAGATCCGGCTAAAGTCCGCGCGACTGCCGGCGAAATTGCAGTTTTCTTGGAAGAGCTCAACAAGGCTTATCCCGCGGCGCGTCTGACCCGTGACGACGTCACGTTCGTTCATTGCGGTCTGATTCCTATGACGGCGCGCGCCTCGGCCAACGGCCACGTCGAATTGGCAAAACACCCGAAGATTGTGGATCACGCCCGCGAAGCCGGAGTCGAAGGCCTGGTCAGCGTGCAGGGAGTCAAATACACGACGTCTCGCCGTGTAGCCCAGCAATCGATTGACCGTATCATGCAAAAGCTGGGTCGGCGTTTCGTCCGCTCGCAGACCGACAGAACACCCGTATGGGGCGGTGCAGTCAAAGACGCGGCCTCACTGTGGGCTGAAGCTCGGGCGCAGGCGCCGCGCACGATGAACGACAACACCGTAACCCATTTAGTGGAGCAGTATGGCGCCGAATACCGCTCAGTACTGGAATGGGTCAAACTCGACCCCGCATTCGGCGAAACGCTTGATGTATCGACGCGGGTGATCGGCGCTGAAGTGCTTCACGCGCTCAAGCAGGAAATGGCTGTGACGCTGGCGGATGTGGTATTCCGCAGAACCGAGTTGGGCAGCGCCGGCCATCCGGGTGAACGCGCGCTTTTGCAATGTGCGCAACTGGTGGGACGTTTCTTTCAGTGGGATGCGCAGCGAATCCGCAATGAGCAGCAGGCGGTGGAAGCGCTGTTTCAAGCAGCTTGTGGGGGAGTGGCGTCATGAGCACTGCGACCGCCTCCGGCTCGACCGCCTGGGCCATGAAGCTTTTCCGGGTTTCCGTGCTGAAGCAGCAGAAGTGGCGCATGATCGCTTCTACACTGGGACCCACAGCCAATCTTTCCTGTTTGGATATCGGCTCCGACAACGGCGTCATCAGCCACCTGCTTCGCGTGCAGGGCGGGGCGTGGACGAGCGCGGATCTTGACGAGCGTACGGTCGAGACGATCCGCTCGCTGGTCGGGGAGCCGGTCGTGCTTTTGGATCCCAAGCGCGCTCCGTTTGGAGACGGCGCGTTCGACCGCGTGGTTTTAGTGGACTGCCTGGAGCACGTGCAGGACGACAAACGGTTTGTTCAAGAAATGGTCCGCATCACCAAGCCGGGCGGCGAAATCATTTTCAACGTGCCCAACAAAAAGAACAGCTTGCTGCGCCGGTTCCGGCTGGCCGTCGGCCAGACGGATGAAGCGCACGGCCATTTGCGCCACGGATATACCGAAGCGGATCTTGCCGGCCTTTTCCCGAAGCAGCTGCAGCTGGTGAGCGCGAAGACGTACTCGCGCTTCTTCTCGGAGTCGGTCGATACGCTGATGACTTGGGCGATACGCACGGTTAAACGAGAGAAGCACGGCGGCGGTGGGGCAAAGGGCACGGTTGTTACCGGCCGGGATTTATCGAAACACAAGTCGCTCCTCACGGCGTACACGCTGCTTTATCCTTTTCTATGGCTGGTGGCTCAGGCCGACAAAATTCTTTGGTTTCGCAGCGGCTACATGCTGATGGCGAAGGCCCGTGTTTGTCCGGAGCCGGGAGCGCGCGCATGACGCCGACGGGGCCGTTTACCAGTGCATTCAAAGGGCGCCGCGTATTGGTTACCGGCGCTAATGGGTTTCTCGGCAGCCACCTCGCTGAAACGCTGCTTGCGTGCGGTGCTGCGGTGCGCGTGCTTGTGCGCAGGCCGTTGGCTTTGCCCGCCTCGCTGGCGAAGAAAGTCGAAGTTATTGAAGGCGACATCCGGAATGCGGATGCGGTCGACCGTGCAGTGCAAGGATGTAGCCATGTGTTCCATATCGCGGCGCTTTACCGCGACAGCTCGGCGCCGAAACAGGCTTATTGGGATATCAACGTGGCGGGCACTGAAAATGTTCTCAATGCGTGCGAGCACCACCGCGTCGAGCGGCTGATCCACTGCAGTACGAT
>JAHFGY010000082.1 GCA_023247195.1 Candidatus Omnitrophota bacterium
CGTTCGCAGCTGCGGTTGGAAGCGCCCTGCCCGACCGAAGTCATAGTGGATGGCCAGTATCGTTTGAAAACCGGCGCGCTCGATGCCCACGCGATGAGCCAACCCTTCTTCCTGAGCGAATGCGACGTGCTTGTCCGTGCGCCGGTTCCTCCGCCGGTGCTGGATGGCCGCTTCCGGCTGGACGTGCGTACGCATCTGGATCGTGAATCGCGGCCGACGCTCGTCGGCAGGATCGAAGCTCAGGGCCTGCGCGTTGAGAGAAGTCCGGTTAAATCGGAATTCGATGCGGTGCTCGAAGGACAAGCGCTGCCGCCGGGCTCCGAAGCGGATACGTGGAAGTACGACGCCATGCTCGTGGTGAGAAGCGGCCGCGTGCAGGGCCTGCCGCGCATCGGCGAAGTGAACGGGCTCAACGCGCGAGCGCGATTGCTGCCGGAAACCATCACGATCGAATCGTTGGAAGGAACCGTCCTGGGCTCGCCTGTCCGCGCGCAAGGCACGGTGCAGCTGATCCCGAGCCTGCTGCTTGATTTCGGCGCTGATTCCCGCGTGGATTTGGCCGGGCTTACGACGCTTTTTTCCGGCCAATCGCAGCCCGGCGAAACGCGGGAATGGGAACTGCAAGGCAGCGCCGAGATGCACGCCAGCTGCCGCGCTTCCCAGCAAACCTTGGCCAATCCGGATTGCCAAGCCCAAGCCGTGGTGCGCGAGGCGGCGGTTGCCGGCAAAAAACTGCCTTACCCGATCACGCACGGTATGGGCACGATCCAGTACGATCACTTCACCCGCCGCGTGACATTGAGCTCCCTTTCGGGACGCATGAACGATCAACCCTTTGTCGTGGAAGGAACGGTGGACTTGCTCCAGCCCATTTCGGTGATGCTCGGGGTCACGGGCGAGGCGGATCTGGCGAACGTGAAGCCATGGCTCCCGGCCGACGGCAGCATCCGCGACCTGAGCGGCCAGGCCAAATTGGATTTGCTCGTGCAAGGACCGGTGACGAAATTGCGGCCCACAGGCCGGGTTGATCTGAACAATGCCCGGGCGTTCGTGGCGGCGCTGGGCGCGCCTGTGGAGGAGATCGACGCAAGCGTGCTCCTGAATGAGGACGATATTCAAGTGAATGACCTGGCGTGCACGTACCGCGGGCTGATGGTCACCGGTGACGGCAGCTGGAAGCCCGGGCAAATGCAGCACATCGAAGCCATGCTTCAAATTCCGCGGGGCGGGTTGAATCTGCGCGGACGGATCAGCGAGTCGGATTTCTGGCTGGACCAAACGCAAGTTTGGATCGACAAGAACCGCGTCGCCGCCACCGGACGCGTGAGCCGATCCAAAGCCGCGAGCGAGATCTCGCTTGAAGGCGAGCTTCAGCTCGAGCAATTGGCCTCGCTTCCGCTCTACCCGATCACCCAGGCCGAGGCTTGGGGAATGAAAGGCCCGGTGAATTTCCAGGCGCGGTATACCGGCCCTCTTTCGGACTGGACGTACGCGAGCATCGCCGCGACCGTGAAAAGCCCGTCGCTGATCGTGCGGGATGTTCCGCTTGAAGGCACGACGCTCCAGATCAATCAGGATCGAGACACGCTCCGCGGCCAACTGCAGTCGCAATCGTTGGCCGGCGGGCCGACCTCGCTGGAATTCTCGCTGCAGCACCTGGGCCAAGAAAGCAAATTCACGGTCCGCGGCCAAATTCTGGAATTGCAGCTCGCCAAGCTTCGCCAGGCGGTGCCGAAATGGCGGGATCGCGACGTGTCCGGCGACGCGACGCTTCAAGCCACGCTCTACGGCGTGTGGCAGCGCCGCGCGACTTGGGCCGGCGAAGGGCTGATTCGCGCAAAGGGACAGAATTTGGCTGACATCCCGCTGCTCGAAAAGCTGTTCCGCGGCTTGTTCGGCACGATCACGTCGATCGTATCCGCGGTAGGAGGTGGTAGTTTGGAGTCGTTGCGCCGCGCCGAGGTCAGAAGCTTGGACGCGACGTGGCGCCTGGCGGATGAGCGGATCGCTACCAACGACCTTCGTTTGGGAGCGGTAGCGGCTCAAGCCCCGGTTTCGATTTACGCGACGGGCAGCGTGGGCCTGGACGGAACACTGGACTTCACGGTAGAGCCTGACTTGACCGAATCGCTGTTGGAAGGAGGGCAATCCGGAACAGCCACCGCCGCGCTCAAAGCGGCCGGCGAATTCGACAAGTTCCGGCGGCTATTCGCCAAGCTCCGGATGACCGGAACGATTCAGGAGCCGAAATTCGAGCGGCAATTCGCGCCGGGCGAGCTGATCAAGTCGCTGGTTCCTTCCGGGGGCGACGTTTTGCAGGGGGTTTTTGACTCGATTTTTGGACCGTCGCAGTAAGCCGGCGCAGATGCGCCTTCATCCGGAGCGCCGCCTGCGACCGGTGGCTGATGCGCTGCTTTAAAGCCGGGCTGATTTGCCCGGCGGTTTTTTTCCTCGTCGGCAAGTAAAAAAGCGGATCGTACCCGAAACCGCCTGTGCCCTTTGGCTCTTCGGCGATCCGGCCTTCCCATACCCCTTCGGTGACCGCCAATACTTTCTTGCCGTCGCACAAGGCCAGCACGCAGCGGTAGCGCGCGGTTCGGCGAATGGGTTTAATGGCTCTCAGCGACTTCAGCATCTTGGCATTGTTCGCGGCATCGTCGCCATGCTCGCCGGCAAAACGCGCGGAGTGGATGCCCGGCTTGCCGCCCAACACGTCGACTTCGATTCCCGAATCATCGGCCAATGCCAAGAGCCCGGTCGCGATCGAAACAGCGCGCGCTTTGCGGATGGCGTTGGCGGCATACGTCAGCCCGGATTCTTCCGCCGGCGTCGTGTCCGGAAAATCGGAGAGCGACCGCCACTCGATACCCGGCAGCGCCAGCAGATCGACCAACTCGTTGAATTTGTATCGGTTGCCCGTGGCGATAACAATTGTCATGCCGAAACCAAGCGCTTGAACGACGGCACGCCGAGCGCTTTGTATTGCAGCAAGCGCAGCTTGGCCAGCCCCTCTTCTCCGAGCCGCACAAGGCTGGCAAGGTCTTTGGAGCCGAATGGCGTGCGCTCGGCCGTTCCCTGGATCTCGACGAACTTTCCGCTGCCGGTCATGACCAAGTTCATATCCACGTCGGCGGTTGAGTCTTCCGGGTAGTTGAGGTCGAGCAGCGGCTGTCCCTCGCACACGCCCATGCTCACCGCGGCCACGCTGTCGGTGAGCGGCACCTGGGCAAGGATGCCTTGCCGCTTGAGCGCCCGCAAACAATCCGCGAGCGCGACAAAGCCGCCGGTGATCGCGGCGCAGCGCGTGCCGCCGTCGGCCTGAATCACATCGCAATCGATGACGATCTGGCGCTCGCCGAGCAAGTCCAGCCGCATGACGCTGCGCAGGCTGCGGCCGATAAGCCGCTGGATCTCCTGCGTGCGGCCGCTTAACTTGCCCTTGGCCGACTCGCGCACGATCCGCTGCTGGCTTGATCGCGGGAGCATGCCGTATTCCGCGGTCACCCAGCCCCTGCCTTTGCCTCTTAAGAAGGGCGGCACATTCTCTTCCACCGTCGCCGAGCAAAGGACCTTGGTATCGCCCCACTCAATCAGGCACGAAGCGTCCGCAAACTTCATGGTGCCCCGCTTCAGCGCCACGGGGCGCAGCTGCGAAGCCGTCCGGCCATCCACACGGGCTTTGTTCATTTATCCTCCACGTACGCGTCTGCTTCGATTTCAATCAGCATTTGAGGGTCGATCAGCTTGCTCACTTCGACCATCGTGGTCGCGGGGCGGATCGCTCCGAAAAACTCGCCGTGCGCTCGGCCGGCTTTTTCCCATTCGGCGATGTTCGTCAGGTACATGCGCGTTCGCACGACGGACGCGACCGAAGCGCCCGCCTGCTTCAAGGCGGCTTCGATGTTCTTCAAGGCTTGCGTGGTTTGCGCGTGGAGATCGCCGACGCCGACCAGGCCGTTCGGACCGGTTGCGGTGGTTCCGGATACGTGGATATACGGGCCTACCTTAACCGCCCGGGAGTAGCCGATAATCGGCTCCCATTTCCCGCCGGTTGAAATATTCTTTCGCATCACGCGATCCTCACAGGTAAGGGTGCGCCCGCTCGACCGAGCCGGCGAGCTTTCCCAGAAAGCGGTCGCCTACTTTGTGGAAATGCGCCGGCTCGTCGGTCACGAAGAACCGGTGCTTTGGGTTTTTCTTTCCGTTAGTCAACAGCTCGTTGCCGGCAAGCACGCCCCGCACATCGCCCGCTGTCTGCTCACCGGAATCAACGAGCGAGACCGAAGGGCCGACCACGCGGCGGATCGTGCGCGCCAGCAGCGGGTAGTGCGTGCAGCCGAGGATCAACGTATCGATGCGCTGCTTCTGCAGCGGCTTCAGGTACGTGGCCACAACCTCGCGGCAGATATCGCCTTCGGTCCAGCCTTCCTCGACGAGCGGCACGAACAGCGGGCAGCATTGCGAGAACACTTTCACCGACGGGTCCAATCGCATGATAGCAGCATCGTACGCGCGGCTGTTCACCGTGGCCCGGGTGCCCACGACGCCGATTCGCTTGTTCCGCGTAAGCCGCACCGCGGCCGTCGCGCCCGGACGGATCACCCCGATGATCGGCACTTTGAAGAACTTGCGCAGCGTCGGCAGCGCCCAGGAGGAAGAGGTATTGCAGGCGACCACGATGCATTTCACGCCGAAGCGGAGAAGGAACTCGACGTTCTCGAGCGAAAACTTTACGATAGTCGATTTTGACTTGGTGCCGTACGGCACGCGCGCCGTGTCGCCGAAGTACACGATCGACTCGCGCGGCAAGTTGGTCATCAAGGCCTTAACAACCGTCAGTCCCCCGATGCCGGAGTCAAAAACTCCGATTGGTTGATTCGCGCCGTTCATGGATCATCACTCCGTTCTCGATAGGAAGGCGAGCAGGCCGTCGCCGACGGCTTCCGCAAGTCGCTGCCGGTAATCGGCATCGCCCAACTTTTTAGCTTCATCCGGATTGCTTAAATAGCCTGACTCAACAAGGACCGCGGGCATCTGCGCTTGGCGCAGCACCACGAACCGCGCGGCTTTGGTGATGCATTGCGCGCCGAGCTGAGCGCGCAAACTGGTGCAGATGTCTTCGGCCAGCAACTCCGACTGCGAGCGCGCGTTGCGCAGCACAAGATCCCACGCGAGCTGCCGGATCGTGGTCGATGAATACGCCGCTTCCCCGCCGCCGACGCGCGGCGGCCAGCCTTGAACCGAGGTCACTTCGGACTCGCGCGGGTAGTAAACCTCGAGGCCGGATACCCATGCCCTGCTGTTGGCGTTCGCGTGGATGCTCACAAAAGCGTCGGCTTGCGTTCGGTGCGCGATGCCGGCGCGCTCGGTGAGCTCGACGAAAGTATCGTTATCGCGCGTCATCTGCACCCGGATCGGCACCGCATCCAAGTAAGGTTTCAGCCGCCCGGCGATGTCCAAATTGATGTCTTTCTCTTTCAAATCGTGGTGGGAGGCGCCGGGGTCGTCGCCGCCATGGCCCGGATCGATCACAACCATGCGGGTTGGGCCGCTCAAAGAATGAGGTGTTTGGGAAACAGGCGGCGGAGGAAGCTGCGGCAGCTTCTTTTCCTGCAATCCGCCGCAGCCGGCGGAAGAAAAGATGAACAGGGCGAATAAAAGAAAAAAACAGGGAGACAGAATGCGGGATAGGCGGTAATCGGCAAGCAGATTCGACGAAGAAGACACTAGGCTTGGGCTCGGCTAACCAATGTGTTTATCGGCTCGGGCAAACGGAACTTTTCCGTGGAACGGAACGACCCGCGCGAATGCATGACCAAAAAAATGGTGGAGGCGGCGGGAGTTGCACCCGCGTCTTCAGACAGAAAGCGTGACGCCCTCTACATGCTTAGTTCCGCATTAAACCGTTCGGAGTTACCTTCCTGCGGAACAGGCCGGTAACGACCTATCCAGTGATGTGCTCCTCGCCTCGGTCCTCGCTGGCAGAAACCGAAGCCAGCCTGCTAAGGAGTCTATCCGGCGCGCAGGCTCGCCAGTAGACCGCACCGCGTATTAGGCGGCGACTGCGACGCCAGAGTCGATCTTCGCGAGAAGACCGTCAATGGTGTCAGGGACAACGCTAGTAGCGTTGGCACTTGTGTAGATGCCAGGTTTTTAACGAGGCCTCCTGACAACCTCGGCATGCCCCTCACAACTATCGCGTCTGAATCGAATCTCATCGCCCCCATTCGATTCATTCCAAGTGTTTCTTTTGCTTGGTCCGGACCGCTCGCTGGATTTCCCTGTCGGTTTCCCGCTCGCGAATCCGATCGCGCTTTTCAAAGACCCGTCTGCCCTTACCGACCGCTAACTCGACTTTCACCAGTCCGTGCGCTTGATAGAGCCGAAGAGGCACCAACGTGACCCGCTTTTGGGCCAATAAACCAGCGATCCGGTCAATTTCCTTGCGGTGCATGAGCAGCCGCCGGACCCTGATCGGATCGACGTTGTAGCGCCCACCCTGCTCGTACGGGCTGATATGCATATTATACAAGAACAGCTGGCCGTCATCAATGCGGCCATAGCTGTCGTCGATGCTGACACGGTGCTGCCGGATCGACTTGATCTCCGTGCCTCTGAGCTCGATCCCGGCCTCGTAACTCTCGACAATGTCATAGTCGCGCCGCGCCTTGTGATTCGTGGCCAGGAGCGTGGAAGCCGGCTTATCGGCCATCGCGCCCGGGCTCCTGCGTCACGCGGCCTGTCATGCGAACAAACGCGACAGGGATAAGGCTCTTTTGGCCGAACCCCTCTGGCGTCTTAAGGATAAGCGTAAGCTCCTGATTGTCGGCGCCCAGCGGCATGACCAAGCGGCCGCCCGCGGCGAGTTGCTCAAGCAGCGGTTCAGGCACAACCGGGGCCGCGGCCGCGAGCACGATCGCGTTAAACGGGGCTTCTTCGGGCCAGCCGGCGTAGCCATCGCCTGCGCGCACGCGCACGGAGTAACCCAGCTGCTTCAAGCGCTCCGCCGCCCCGCTCGCAAGCGGCTCAACGATATCCATGCTGAAAACTTCTTCGGCCAGAAGGCTCAAGACAGCGGCCTCGTAGCCGCAGCCGGTGCCGATTTCAAGGACCCGGTCGCCCGGCCGGATGGCCGCGCATTCAGCCATGAAGCCAACGATATAGGGCTGAGAAATGGTCTGATTGTGGCCGATAGGAAGCGGCCGGTCGGCGAAAGCGAAAGGCTTGACCTCTTCGGGAACGAACGCGTCGCGCGGGACTTGTCGCATAGCGGCCAGCACCCGCTTATCGCGGATGCCGCGCGCGACCAACTGCTCTTGCACCATGCGATCGCCCTCGCGGCGCGCCTGGGTCATTGGACTTTTTCATGGTTCATTGCACTTTTTTCAGAACGCTGATCATGCGCCACGAAAGCGACTCCGCGGTGAATGGTTTGGTGAGATCGAACTCGCCGAACGTGCCAACCACGGCGAAGCGGCCGGTGCCGGCTACGAGCGCGCGGAATTCTTGCGGCAGAATCAGCCGGGTGCGCGTACGGCCGCCGCGGACCTCGCGAATGTCGCCGCCTTCGTGCACCTCGAATACCAGCTCGTCCTCGAATGTCTGGGCGATCGGATCCACCGAATCCGGGTGCTGCACGTAGAACACGCGCACCATGGTGTCGCCCTGCGTCTGTTCCCACTGATGAATCTCGGAGCCGATCGTATCCCATTGCCGCGGGACCCAAAAGTCGGTGATGTACAACCCGCCGGGCGCTAGGAGGTCGGCGACAGCCATCAAGTGCGAGTGAATCGATTCATTGCCTAACAGAAAGCGGAACGTGTCCATGAAGCAGATCGCGGTATCGAACGGTCCGGAAACGCCCAGGCTCGACAGCTCGCCGACCAAAGCGGTCACGGGCAGCTTCTCGCTTTTTGCCTGCGCCTGAACAAAGTCGACCATGGGCTGGCTCGGATCAATGCCGGTCACCTTCCAGCCGCGCTTGGCCAGCAGCATGGCGTGCCGCCCCGCGCCGCACCCGATGTCCAGAAGCCGGGGCGCAGAGTCTTTTGGAATTTCCGGTCCCATTAACTTCAGGCTGGCGTCCACGAAATCGCATTCGGTTTCGGTATTCCACCGGTACCCGAGCGCGTAGTAAGCCGGGTGCGCGTAAACCTCAGAATTTTTTACGGTATCTTGCATCGCTCAATCCGTTCAGCAGCCGCATCCACGATGCGGCCGATGAGTGCCGCGTAAGTCGTTCCCATGCATTCCGCCGCCAGGCCGATCGTGCCTTCCGGATCAAACGACGGCAGCGGATTGATCTCGAGAAAATAGAGACTGCCCTGCTCGTCAACCCGAAAATCCGCGCGCGCCATGTCGCGGCAGCCAAGCGCTTCAAAAACTCGCCGAGCCGCGTCAGCCGCCGCGGCTTCGAGCGCGGGCGTCATGTCCACCGGGCACAACCAAGGCGCGCCTTCGGCAGCGCGCGCAACATGCCAGGCCAGCCGGCTTGCCGCGTCCAAAGGCCGTTGGATCACCGGCAAGTTTGCCGCCGGGTTATTGCCGATCAAAAAAACCGTCAATTCGCCGAAAGGAATGAACTCTTCAACGAGCGCCAGCTGATGGAACCGGCTGACCACCCATTCGACCCTGCGGCGCAAATCTTCGAGCGAGTGCACGACCGCGTGCGGGTCAATGCCCATGCCCGAGCCTTCGTACCGCGGTTTGACGATAACCGGAAAACGCAGCGCCTCGGCCAGCGGCGCCTCTTCCGGCGAAGCGAGCACGCGCCACGCAGGCGTGGCCACGCCGGATGAAACGGCAAGCCGCTTGGTCGTGACTTTGTCCAGCGCCAGCAGCTGCGTGCGCGAACCTGACCCGACGAACGGGATGCCCCAAAGCTCAAGCAGCGCCGGAACCCACGCCTCTCTGCTCCGCGCTCCCATGCCCTCGGCCAGGTTAAAAACAAGATCCACCGACCGGGCAGCCGCGGGCGCCTCGAGCAGCGCTTCGGCATTGCCTAAGCGCAGCACCCTGTGTCCCAGCGAAGCTAAAGCGGCTTCAATGGCGTCCAAAAGCGGGGGCGGATCGAATTCAGCCTGCCGCTCGTCCGACGGATCCAATTGAAGGTCAAATGCCAAACCGATACGCATGCTCGATCCCTGTTTTTGCAAGATTATACACTACCGCTGCCCTTGGCAGATGACTTCTCCGTCGGGTAGGCTTGTAGTGGTGAAAGGCAAACCCCGGGCAACCGGGGGGCGCAAAGTCACGGGTCCCCGAGGGGATAGCCGGACTGCCCTTTATGGCGGTCCGGCATTTTTGTTCCCACAAGGAGGACGTGCGATGCGCCTAGTAGCCATTCTACGGTGGCCGGCTCTCCTGGCAGGCTTGATCGTCCTCTACCTTTATTTGATCTTCGTTCTATGTCCGCGCGTCGCGGCCGCAGAACCGACCAATGGACTGGCCAATCCCGGCTTTGAAAATGGTCTTGAGTCGTGGACTGAGCCCTTCTTCGGATCGCCTTTTGGGCTGAGCTCTACGACCTTCCATGGCGGCATCCTCGCCGCCGCTCAAACGGTTCCGCTGGGCGGCAACGCGTCGCAAGATTATTGGAGCGAGATCTACCAGAACCTGCCGATCGCGCCCGGCCAGCCGGTGACCTTTAGCGGCTACGTGCGCACATCGTTTGCTCCGGCGGCTACCAATCGGGCCGGGCTCATGCTGCAATTTTTCGATGCCAATGGCTTGGCTCTCGGCGAACCGATCAAGAGCCCGGCGGTGGGCGGCGCAACCGCGTGGCGGCTGGTGGCGGTTTCCAGCTCGGCGGCTCCGGCCGGAGCGGTTTCCGTGCGCGCCACCCTTTATATCTGGGCCGGCATCGGAGACTTGTTAGCGAACACAGGCGAGGTTGATTTTGACGACTTTGTGGTG
>JAHFGY010000083.1 GCA_023247195.1 Candidatus Omnitrophota bacterium
ACGTTTGCCTCGCTCAAGCGGCTGTTCGGCACGCTCAAGCCCTCGAAGCAAGACTGGCCCGAGCACCTGGATATTCCGCCAGTTCAAGGCATTAAGCGGCAGGCGGTCTCCATGGAGCGCGAGCAAGCCGTTGTTATGTTGGGTTTCAGCGGCGTGACGCATACGTCCGCGGACCGCGAGGCGTTGGATGTGCTGACCACTGTTTTGTCCGGGATGGCGGGACGGTTATTCCAGGGCATCCGTGAAAAGCACGGGCTCGCTTATACCCTCGGCGCGTCGCATTCGCCGGGCTGGGACGGCGGCATTACGGTCGTCTATGCCGCTACCCGGCCGGGAGAGCAAGCCCGCGTGCTTGAATTGCTGCAGCAAGAGCTAAGCTTGGCGGTTAAAGAAGGTTTCAGCGACGAGGAAGTCGAGCAAGCCAAGCGCCAGATCATCGGCCAGCACCGCATGGATCTGCAAAGCCTTTCCAGCTTGGCGCAGCATTCCGCGATCGATGAATTATACGGAGTCGGCTACGACTCCTGGCGAACGTATGAGCAGCGCATCCGCGCTGTCACCCTGGAAGACCTTCGCCGCGTAGCCGAGCGTTACCTGACCTTGGATAAGCACGTCGAGGTGGTTGTTTCCTCGGCGCCCTCGGAATAACGGTTCTTTCCATGCAAGCTGCAACGGTGCGGCGGCCTTCGGTGGCCGGGTACTTTTACCCGGCCGGCCGCGGCGAGCTGACCGCAGCCTTGGACCAGCTGGCTCCGGCTCACGCCAACGGGCAACAAGCGATGGGTTTGGTTTTGCCTCACGGCAGCCTTCGGCAGGCGGGCAAAGTGCTCCTTTCATCGGTTGCTTCAATCGCTGTGCCGGATCGCTGCGTTCTTGTGGGGCCGTCGCATGTTCAGACGCACCAACGCTGGAGTCTTTTGCGCAACGGCAGCTACGACACGCCGCTGGGCGAAGCGCCTATCGACGAGGTCCTAGCTCAAAGCTTGCTTGAGCAATGTCCGTTTCTGGAAGAAGATAGGTATGGGCAGGCGGGCGAGCACAGCGCCGAGGTGCCGCTGGTGGCCTTGCAGCACCGAAGGCGCCAAACCGTGTCGATCGTGCCGGTGATCGCTTCGCAGGACGACCGGGAAGAAGCCCGGTCTTTAGGCAAAGCATTGGCGGTTGCGCATGCATCGCGGCCTTTTTTGCTCGTGGCCAGCGTGGACTGCGCGCAGTTTGTGACGCAAGAAGCGGCCCGCCGGCAGGCACAGGCGGTTGCTTCGGCTCTTGAGCGGTTGGACCCGGACGAACTGGCCGCGGTTTGGAACGCGGAAAAAATCCAGCCCTGCGGTGCCGCAGCTTTAGAGTGCCTAATCGCTTTTGCTCAAACGAAAGGCGCGACGCGAACCAGGTTGCTCGCGATCGGCACCAGCGCGGATGAAGGCGGAGATCCGTGTTCGGCCACCGGTTATGCAGGCGTGGCGATTCATTAGAAAGCAGGAGGAGCCCAATGGCTGAAGAACCCAGTATTCGCAAGCGCGTGGATGAAACGTGGAAAGAGCAAGCGGAACGCGAGAAGCACACGGCTGCTGCCGCCCCTGCGGGGCCGCGCCAGCCGGAAGCGCCCGGGCATGAGCACGCGGCGCCGCCTCAGCAGCCGGCAGCAGCAGCGGACAACCCACCCCCGGCAAGCGGCGACCTGGGTGAAGACGGCATGCCGCAAGCGCGGTTTGATCTGTTTGTCTCCGGATTGGCCATGGAAGCCTTGATCGCGCTCGGAGAAATGGCGCACCCTGTGACCCGCCGCCAGTCCTTGAACCTTCCGCAAGCGCGCTATTTGATCGATTTGCTCGGCGTGCTGGAGAATAAGACAAAAGGGAACTTGAGCATGGACGAAGCGCAGATGCTTAAGGACACGCTTTACCAGCTTCGCATGCGCTATTTGTCGCGCGCCGGAGCCCCGGCGTCGGGCTAAGACCGCCATGAACGCGTTGTGGATTTTTCTTGCCGCTGGTGCGGCTGGAGCCTTGGCTTGGGTTCTGCGAGGCCTATTGGTTGAAAAGGCTTCCGGTCAGGCAGGCCAAGCGGCTCAGACGCGCGCCGCCTCAGCCGAGGCGGTTGCCGTGGAGCTTCGATCTCAGGTGGCGGCAGGCGAAGCCAGCTTGCTGTCCCTTAGAACTCAGTTAAGTGAAGAGCAGGCACGCCGCACGCGCGCCGAAACCCAGCACCAAGACTTGCTCGAAGCCCAGCAAAAGCTTCAAGATAGCTTTAAAGCGCTGTCGAACGATGCCCTTAAAAGCAACAACACCGCCTTTCTGACGCTCGCCAAAGAAACGCTCGGCCAATACCTCACGCAAGCCAAGGGTGACCTTGGGCTTCGTGAGAAGGCGATCGAGGGGCTCGTTGCGCCGTTGCAGACCGCCATTGGCGGATTGTCGAGCCAAGTCGATCTCCTGAATAAGGATCACAGCGAGGCCTACGGGTCATTGACCGCGCAGATCTCCGCGTTGGTGATGCAGGAAAAAGAGCTTGGCCTGCAAACGCAGCAAATTGTTTCGGCGCTCAGCGATCCTAAGGCAAAGGGAACCTGGGGAGAAATGACGCTCCGCCGGGTGGTCGAGCTCGCGGGTATGTCCGAGCATTGCGATTTCGTGGAGCAGCACTCGCTCCAAGCGGAAAATGGGCGGCTGCAGCCGGACTTGATCGTGCATCTGCCGGCCGGCCGCAAGATCATCGTGGATGCGAAGACATCCAACGCCGCTTATTTCGCCGCCGCGGCTGTGCCGGATGAAGCCGGCCGCAAGGAATTGCTGCGCCAGCACGCCCAGCAGATCCGAGCGCACATGCTCGAGTTGGCATCCAAGGCTTACTGGGACCAAATGCCCGATTCGCTCGATTTTGTCGTGATGTTCATTCCCGGCGAGTCGTTTCTAGGGGCAGCGTTGCATTACGACCTGAACCTGCTGGATGAGTCGATGTCCAAACGGGTCGTCCTGGCCAGCCCGACCACGCTGATCGCGGTTCTCAGGGCTGTGGCCTATGGCTGGCGCCAAGAAGAGATGGCCAAAAACGCGCAGCGCGTCGCTGAACTAGGCAAAGACCTATACGACCGGTTCGCGGCGTGTCTGAATCACGTGATTTCGCTCGAAAAGAATTTGAGGCGCTCCGTGGGGTCGTTCAACGACATGGTTGGATCCATCGAGTCGCGGGTGCTGCCCGGCCTGCGGCGTTTTCCCGAGCTGGGCGTTACCGATAAGGATGAGCTGCCGAGCCTTAATCCGGTTCAAGATGCGCCGCGACAGATTCTTGCCGAAGAAGCCAGACAGGAGGCGTTGGACACATGATCGACCCGAGGTTATTGGAAGTGCTTGCTTGTCCGCTCTGCAAGACGCCGGTTAAAGAGGAAGGCGACCGCCTGGTCTGCGCCAAATGCGGCCGCCGGTACCCGGTGCGCGACGGCATCCCGGTTATGCTTCCGGAGGAAGCCGAAGGAGCCAAGTCTTGATGCGCATCCTGGTGATCCACGGTCCAAACCTGCAATGGCTGGGCACGCGGAACCCCGCGGTTTACGGCACCACGGACCTGAAAGCCATTGACCGCGGCCTGCGCTCGCTCGCCAAAGAGCTCGGCGCCACCCTCGACATTCATCAGTCCGACCATGAGGGAGAGATCACCAGCCTGATCGGCTCCTCCCGCGGCAAGTTTGACGGCATCCTCATTAACCCCGCGGCGTACACGCATACGAGCGTGGCCATCCGGGACGCGGTTGAAGCCTGCGAAGTGCCCGCGGTTGAAGTCCACCTTTCCCATATTGCAGCCCGAGAGGAATTCCGGCAGCATTCGCTCATCGCGCCGGTGTGCCGCGGCCAGATCGCGGGTTTCGGCGCGGGCAGCTATTTCCTCGGCTTGGAGGCGCTCCTCATGCTCCTGGCCGGCCCGACCGATCGAGCCGCCGGCGGCGGAACCAAGAAATCTCCACGAAAACGCGCGTCTTAGGTACAATACTGGGAACTTAATCACCGCTCAGCAAGGCCGCGCGCCCGCTGCGCGCGGCATTACGCGGCTGCCTCGATGGCAGCCGCTTCAGGAGTAAAAAATATGATCTCGACCTCGGATTTTAAGAACGGCCTTACGGTCGAAATGGAAGGCAACCTCTGGACGATCGTGGACTGGCAGCATGTGAAGCCCGGAAAGGGCGGGGCTTTTGTGCGCACGAAGCTTCGCCGGATGCGCGATGGCAGCGTAATCGAGCGCACCTTCAAAGCCGGCGAGAAGTTCCAGGAAGCCTTTATCGACAAGAAATCCATGCAATACCTCTACCGCACCGCCGACACCTTTCACTTGATGGACACCACCTCCTTTGAAGAAGTGACCGTGCCGGCCGCGCTCATCGGCGACGGCGCCGGGTTCCTCAAAGAAAACATGGAGCTGGAAGCCCAGTTTCACAACGGCAAGCTCATGAACATCCAGCCGCCGATGTTCGTGGATGTCGTGATCGGCTCCACGGAGCCGGGCATCCGAGGCGACACGTCCAAGGGCGGCATGAAGCCCGCCACGCTGGAAACAGGCGCCACGATCCAGGTACCGCTCTTTTGTGACACTGGGGATATGATTCGGGTCGACACCAGGACCCGCGCTTACGTCTCACGCGTCTAGCGATCGCGCCAACCGCTGGGAGAGAAAAGGCACGCATGGAGACCAAACCGAGCAAGCCGGCCGACTTTGAAGCCTTCCGACTCCTCATTGAGCAGATGCTACAGCTCATGGAAGAGCGAGGCTTAGTGGAGCTCGAGCTTGAGCAGGGCGGGCTGCGGGTGCGGCTGAAAAAAGCGAACTCAGCTCCCGCGATCGTTGAATACGCTCCGTCGGCTACGGCCGTGAGCCATGCTCCGGCTCCCCAGGCCAAGACCGCCGAGATTGTGACTCCGAAGACCCAGATTAAATCGCCCATGGTCGGCACCTTCTACCGCGCCGCGAGTCCGGACGCGCCGACGTTTGCTGAGGTTGGACAGGAGATCGCGATCGGCCAGGTCGTTTGTATTATCGAGGCCATGAAGTTGATGAATGAAATCAAGGCCGAAGTGGCCGGCCGCGTGACCGAAATCCTGGTTCAGAACGGGGAAGCGGTCGAATACGGCCAGGCGATGTTTTCCATCGAGCCGCGCGGCTAGGCTGATCGCCTAGACCCGGGCTCCCTCCCATGTTCTCAAAGATCCTTATTGCCAATCGCGGGGAAATTGCTGTGCGGGTGATCCGTGCCTGCAAGGAAATGGGCATCCGCACCGTGGCCATCTATTCCGAGGCCGACCGCGCCAGCCAGCACGTGAAGCTCGCGGATGAAGCGATCTGCGTGGGCGGACCGAAATCCGAGCAAAGCTACCTGAACATCCCGGCCATCATCAGCGCCGCGGAAATCACGGATGTGGACGCGATCCACCCCGGCTACGGATTTCTCTCTCAAAACGCGCACTTTGCGGAAATCTGCGAGTCCTGCAACATCAGCTTTATCGGCCCTTCTTCCCGGTCCATCCGCCTCATGGGCGACAAGATCGCGGCCAAAGACCTGATGCGCAAGTCAGGCGTGCCGATCGTGCCGGGCGGAACGGCCGCGGTCAAGAACAAGGACGACGCGCTCAACGCCGCGCGCAAGGTCGGGTACCCGGTCATTGTAAAGGCCGCGGCGGGCGGCGGCGGCCGCGGCATGCGGGTGTGCCATAACGATGTGCGGCTCATCAGCGCGGTCATGACCTGCCAGACCGAAGCCCAGGCCAGTTTCGGCAACAGCGATGTTTTTATCGAGAAGTTCGTGCAAGAGCCGCGGCATATCGAGTTCCAGATCCTGGCCGACCGGCATGGGCACACCATCCACCTGGGCGAGCGCGACTGCACGATCCAGCGACGCCACCAAAAGCTCATTGAAGAGGCGCCGTCGCCGGCTTTGGACCCCAAGCTTCGCAAGCGCATGGGCGAGGTCGCGGTCAAGGCCGCGCGCGCGGCGGAGTATTCCACCGTTGGCACGGTGGAATTCCTGTTGGACAAGAGCGGCGCCTATTATTTCATCGAAATGAACACGCGCTTACAGGTGGAGCACCCGGTTACGGAAATGGTCACCGGGCTTGACCTGGTGAAAGAGCAGATCCGCATGGCCGCGGGCGAGGCGCTTAAATTGAAGCAGGATGACGTGAAGATGGATGGCTGGGCTATCGAGTGCCGGATTAACGCCGAGGATCCAGCGAATAATTTCATCCCCAGCCCCGGCAAGATCGAAGTCTACCATCAGCCGGGTGGCCGCGGGGTGCGGGTGGACACGCACGTTTCAACCGGTTATCAAGTGCCGCCGTACTATGACTCCATGCTCGGCAAGCTCATTACGACCGGCAAAACGCGGCAGGAAGCGATCCGCGTGATGCAGCGAGCGCTGGAGGAGTACACCATCGAGCCGATCAAGACCACGATTCCGTTGTACAAGCAGATCTTCAGCGACCCCACGTTCTGGCGGGGCCAGATTTCCACCAACTATATCGAAAAGCTATTAGGAGAAAGGGAATGAGCTCAGGCGTGAAGCGGTTGGGCGTATTGACAGGCGGCGGGGATTGTCCCGGATTGAACCCGGTTATCCGGGCGGTAACGCGGCGCGCGATGATGGCCGGTATCACGGTTGTTGGTATCAAGGATGGATGGAAAGGCCTTGTTAACGGCATCACCGTACCCCTGGATCAAGAGAGCGTGTCCGGCATCCTTAACCGCGGCGGAACGATCCTCGGCTCATCCCGCACGAACCCTTACAAGAAGCCGGAAGACGCAGTGAAAGTTAAAGAAAATATAGCCAAGCTTCAATTGGACGCTCTGGTGCCGATCGGCGGGGAAGATACGCTCGGCGTGGCTACCAAGCTTTCCAAGGAAGGCGTGAACCTGGTCGGCGTCCCCAAAACCATCGACAATGACCTGTCCGCCACGGATTTCACCTTTGGCTTCGACACCGCAGTGAATGTCGCGATGGAAGCGATCGACCGCCTGCACACCACGGCCGAGAGCCACCACCGGATCCTGGTTTGCGAGGTTATGGGCCGGCACGCGGGCTGGATCGCGACCTATGCGGGCATCGCCGGCGGCGCGGACGTGATCCTGGTGCCGGAGGTGCCGATCGACGTCAATCAAGTGATCGACGTGGTCAAAAAGCGCAAGGCGCGCGGCCGGGACTTCAGCATTATCGTGGTCGCGGAAGGCGCGCAGTTTAAGCAGGGCGCGGACAGCACAATCACCAAAGAGCTGGACGCGTTCGGCCACGCGCGCCTCGGCGGCATCGGCGAGCAGCTCGCGAAGCTGGTCGAAGAAAAGACCGGCCACGAGACGCGCACCACTGTGCTTGGCCACATTCAGCGCGGCGGCAGCCCCACGGCGTTTGACCGTGTGCTCGGCACTCGCTTCGGCGTGAAGGCGGCCGAGCTGGTTATCGAGGGCAAGTTCGGCCAGATGGTCAGCCTTCAAGGCAACAAGATCGCGGGCGTGCCGATCGAGCAAGGCACGGGCAAGCTGAAGACCGTGGATCTCGACCTTTATCAGCTATCGAAAGTTTTCTCAGGATAACCCATGGCGGACTCCAAGGCATTCATCCAGTCAACGCTCCGGGAGACATCGCAGCTGCACGCGCAGCTCACGCCGGAGCATATCGCCGCCATTGCCAAAGCGGCTCAGCTCATGACCGACGCGATGCGGTCCGGCAAAAAAATCATTTGGTTCGGCAACGGCGGCTCGGCCACGCAAAGCCAGCACATGGCCGGCGAGTTCGTGGGCCGGTTTCTCAAGCCGCGGCGCTCGCTGCCGTCGATTTCGCTCACCGAGAACATGGCCAGCGTCACGGCGATTGCCAACGACTACTCATACGAACAGCTCTTCAGCCGGCAGATCGAAGGCCTGGGCCAGCCGGGCGATGTGGCGGTTGGAATCTCAACGTCGGGGAACTCGCCGAACGTGGTAGCCGGCCTTGAGCAAGCGAAGAAGATGAAGATCGCCACCGTCGGCTTCACCGGTGGGACCGGCGGCAAGATGGTTGGCTTGTGCGACGCGTGCCTGGTCGTGCCCTCCACCGTGACCGCGCGGATCCAGGAAGTGCACCTCACGGTCGGGCATATCCTGTGCGCGCTGGTGGAAGATGGCTTCCTCGCGAACGCGTCCTAACGTTTCGTCCGCCCGTAAAATCCTTTCGCTTTCCGCGCTCGTCACCAAACTGGCCCGGAGTAAGCGCCGCGGCCGCAAAGTGGTCTTCACCAACGGCGTTTATGATTTGATCCATCCCGGACATATCGCGCTGCTGGATAAAGCCAAGGCGCTGGGCGATGTGCTCGTGGTCGGTGTGAACAGCGACCGCTCGGCTCAGTCGCTGAACAAAGCACCGGGCCGGCCGATCGTTGGCCAGGCGGACCGCGCCCGGGTCGTGTCCGGGCTGGGCGCCGTGGATCATGTCGTTATCTTCGACGAGCCGACGCCGATCAAAGTCATTGAGCGCCTGGTGCCGGATGTATTGGTCAAGGGCGCTGACTGGACCGCGGGCACGATCGTGGGCAGCGACGCGGTCAAGGCCGCGGGAGGCCGCGTGGTCCGGATCAACCTGGTTGCCGGCCGCTCGACCACTTCGCTCGTTGAGCGCATTCGGGCCGGCAAGTCCGCTCTGGACGCGTGATGCATGGCAAATGCGCGGCGATCGATTTTACGGCTGCTCGATGCCAACGCGAACCGCGCGCTCGAAGGCGTGCGGGTTTGCGAAGACATTGTCCGGTTTCACTTTGAAGACGAGGCGCAGTTCCGCCGGCTGCGCGCGCTGCGCCACGGCATAGCGCAAGCGGTCCGAGCGCTCGACATCAGCCCCGTGGATTTGGTCGCCGCGCGAGACAGCCGCGTTGATGTGGGCCGGAAAGCGCCGGCGGCGGACATCAAGACCTTGGAACACCTGCTGCTTATCAACTTGCAGCGCGCAAAAGAGGCGCTCCGCGCACTGGAAGAATGCAGCCGGCTCGTGAATGTGCGCCAAACGCCCGCTTTTCAGCGGCTCCGCTTTCGAACCTATGAAATCGAACGAGAACTCCTGCTCAAACTGGCGTCTCTACGTCATCGTGGACGGCGCCGCAGCCGCCGGCCGTGACCTTGCCGGTATCGCCGCCGCGGCCATCCGCGGCGGGGCGGATGTTATCCAGCTGCGGCATAAATCGGCCTCCGAAACCCACATGCGCGCGTCAGCCGAGCGCTTGCTGGCCCTCACGCGGCCCGCGCGCATCCCGCTGATCATCAACGACCATCCTGCCGTTGCCGCTCAAGTCGGTGCTGACGGCGTCCACCTGGGGCAGGACGACCTCCCGCTCGCGGAGGCGCGCAAGCTCCTGCCACCCGGCGCTATCCTCGGCAAGTCAACGCACAGCCTGGCCCAAGCCATCGCTGCCGAGAAAGAAGGCGCGGACTACATCGGCGTGGGCCCGATTTTCGCGACGCCCACCAAGCCTGCGTACAGCCAAGTCGGGCTCTCACTGATCGGCCAAGTGCGCGCGAGCGTCCGGGTGCCTTTTGTCTGCATCGGCGGCATAGACGCGGAGAACCTCAAAGACGTCTTAGCCGCGGGCGGCCGGTGCGTCGCGGTCGTGCGCGCGGTGTCCGGCGCCGGCGATCCCACGGCTGCGGCGGCCGCGCTGAAAGCGCAGCTGGATGCCGCGGCCAAGCATCCCAATTTTTCTACCGAGCAGCGGGGCGGCTGATTATAATAAGGGTTCCATGCCTGCCGGCACGCACCACCCACATGCGGGTATAGCACAATGGTAGTGCTCCAGCTTCCCAAGCTGGCCATGCGGGTTCGATTCCCGCTACCCGCTCTT
>JAHFGY010000211.1 GCA_023247195.1 Candidatus Omnitrophota bacterium
AAGCGCTGCTCACGGACGGCTCGCGTTTTAAGAGCGTCTCGAACAAGTTTCGGATAACCGCGTCGTTACCGGGAGTCGTGATCAGCGCGACCAGGCTCGTTTGCCGGGTCCGGCTGTGGCGGATCAGCAGGTGGCGGAAGAATCCTTCGTGCGTTTTTTGGCGGTACGCGGGCAACCCGGTGGCGCGGCAGAGCTCGCGCATCGTTCGCACCACCGGCGCCACGGGCGCGGGCATGAGCAAGCATTCATCGATATCCACGACGCGCCAGTACGAGCCGGCTTCGTGGTAGCCGACTGTCAACGCATCGACAGCGCCAAGCGCCCGCGCTGTGCCAAACGTGAGCTCAGCTTTATTGCGGTACCGCCAGGGATCAGCCAGCGGAACCACCGGATCGGCCAATTCAATGCCCACGGTCTCCAAAGCCTGCGAAACACGCTGGTGCTTGAGCCGAAGTTGATCCGCGTAAGCGATGTCTTGCAAGCTGCAGCCGCCGCAGGTTCCGAAATACACGCAGGGCGCCGCAATGCGTTCAAAGGAAGATTTATCCTGAACAAGCTGGCGCTGGACAGGCGTTGAGCGCATAGGCGAGAGCCGTTTACGCTCGCCGAGCCGAGCGCGGAAGAAGAATAACCGAGCCGATCATGCCGCTTACGAAACCGCCGATGTGAGCCCAGAACGCGACGCCGCCCGCCTCCGACACCTGGCCGATACTCGACAGCCCGCTGGCCCACTGCAGGAAAAACCAAATGCCGAGGAAGATAAACGCCGGTATCTCAATCGTTTCCCACCACAGGCCAAGCGGAATAAGCGTGACCACGCGCGCCGTGGGAAAAAGAAGGAAGTACGCGCCGAGCACACCGGCGATCGCGCCGCTGGCGCCGACCATGGGCACAAAAGAACGGGGCGTGACCACGATTTGCGCGACACCGGCGATCGCGCCGCAGCCCAGGTACAGCAGCAAGAACCGGAAATGCCCCAGCCGGTCTTCAACGTTATTGCCGAAGATCCACAGGTAGAGCATGTTGGACAAGAGATGGAACCAGTTGGCGTGCAGAAATTGGCACGTGATGAGCGTCAGGAAAAGATGGGGCCAGTCGAAAAAATCCGATGAGCTGCCGACCAACCAGTCCGCGGGCACCACGGCGTACCGGCTGACAAAGTGCTCGATCAGGGGCCCGGCGTGAATTTCTGCGGCAAACCCAAGGCCGTTCAAGAGAATCAAAAACCACATCACCCAAGCCGGCCGACGCGCCGGAAGGGTGTCACGGATAGGTATCATGCCAGCCGTTTTCCGCGGATTCGCCCTGCTTGGCAAGGCGTTTTCTGGCGGCGCGCAGGACCTGGCGTTCTTTCGGATACCGCGTTATCTTGATGGCCTCGTCGATGGGAACCCATTTCGCGTCCGAGACTTCGGTGAGGTCCTGGGGATCGATCGCGTCGGTGAGCGCATCCATGAGGAAAAAATCCACCCGTTTGCTGTAGCGGATCTTGTCGCCGGGCTGCATGAAGCGGTAGACAATGCTGCTGAGCGGATCCACGATCCGCGCTTCGATTCCGGTTTCTTCGCGCACTTCGCGCACCGCTGCGGCCGCCGAATCCTCGCTCGCTTCCAAATGGCCTTTGGGCAAGCACCACGTCGCTTTTTCCTTCCGGTAGCGAAGGATCAGGCACACTTCCGGCCCGCCTCCCTTTGCCCGGACGACAACGCCGCCGGCGGACACCTGAAACTTCTCTCGCTTGTCCTTACCCATCGGCTAGGCGGTTTTCTCATCGGTGTCGGGCCTTACGCCGATCAGGCACATGCCCGCCTCGTCCGCTTCGCGCACAATCTCGACGCGCGAGAGCAGCACCGTTGCGCCCGCTTCCATGGCGATGCAGGAAACGCCGGACTCGCGCGCGGTGCGGAGCGTGTCCGGGCCGATAACAGGCAGATCAAAGCGACGGTCTTGTTTGGCCGATGCGGTCTTCACGACAACGAGCTCCTTGCCGGCCAGCGCGTGCGCGCGGCGGATCGCAGCGTCCGTGCCTTCCATGGCTTCCACCGCAGCGACCACGCTGCGCTTCACCACAACCGACTGGCCGACGTCCCACTCGGCCATGGCGCGGGCCAGCTTGAAGCCGAACCGGATGTCCGCCTGCTCTTCCGGCGTGGGGCCCCGCCGCGTCAGAACGCCTTCGCGGCAGATCGCGTCTTGCAGGTAAACGGCCGAGTCCAACAAGGTGATGCCGCACTCGCCGAGCCGAGCCGCGACCGCGCCGAGCAGCCCGTTCACGGAATAATCTTTCACTTTGGATAAGATAGCCAGCGTCTCGGGATCGAATGAAACGCGGCCGTCAAAGAGGATGCCTTTAGTGACTTTGCCCACCATGACCGCGCGAACGATAGCCTGATCCCGCAACCGCTGGATGAGCTTGCCCAGCTCGCCGACCGCCAGCTCTTCGTAATGATCGACGTGGGCCGCCAGCGACGGATCCACCCAACCGCTCAGGCCCACGGCCGCCACCCAAACGCCTTGCCGCCGCGCTTCTTGCGCGACTTCAAACGGAAAACGCCCGCTGCCGGCAATGATGGCCAGGCGGGCTTGCGTGCCCGCTTGGGGGGAAACAGCACTCATTCGGATTCGGGGGAGGATGAGGCGCGGCACACGCCGCGTTTGGATTGTTGAATGAAATTCAGAAGGTGGGTGAGCTCAGGCGTGGGATCCGAGATGGTTTTGGTGACCTGTTCGACCGCGTTGCCCATGGACAGTTTTGAATAGAACAGGACGCGAAACGCGCGGTGCAGCTGGTCTCTGACTTCTTGCGGCACTTCGGCGCGGCGCAGGCCTTCGTTGTTCAAGCCAAACACCTTGGCCGGATACCCCACCACCATGGCAAAAGGCGGAACGTCTTGGGCCACGCGCGAGCATCCGCCCACCATCGCCAGTTTGCCGATGCGCGTGAACTGGTGGATTCCCACGAGCCCGCCGATGATGGCGCGATCCTCGACCACGATATGGCCCGCCAAAGCCGCGC
>JAHFGY010000084.1 GCA_023247195.1 Candidatus Omnitrophota bacterium
CTCGGTCGTAAGCAAACCTTCGGCATGGTCTTGCGTGGTCCGGCGCAGGATTTCCTGCCAATCCGTGGGCGTGTACGCATGGTGGTCGGGAAATGCTTTGTGGCTCAGAGAGCGTCCGTGAAGCGCCTGCACCGTGGTGTCAAAGCTGCGCGGATCGCCGATTGATGAAACCAGCGTTAGGCGCTTGCCCGCCAGCGTCTGCGGCGGATGCGCAACATCGGCCGCGTCGAGCACATCCAGCGGCTCGTACTGCGCCGCGGCAAAAAAAGCCAAAGGATTGAGCGCGCGCACCCGTTCGCGCCAAGCGCCTAGTTTATCCAGCACCTCGTCCGCGCGGGTCAGGATCACGCCATGCGCGCGGCGAATCGCGGCCAGCGGCTCGCGCATGGGCCCGCGCGGCAGCAGCGCCTGCCCGCCCAGCGGCATCCGGCCGTTGATCAGGACCACATCGCAGTCGCGCGCCAGCCGGCGGTGTTGAAATCCGTCGTCCATGACCAACGCTTCGCAGCCCAGCCGCTCGCGCGCCCAGCGCGCGGCGGACACGCGGTCCGCGTTCACGATTACCGGCGTCTCCGGCAGCTGCCGCGCCAGCATCTGCGGTTCGTCCGCAAGCGGAGCGATGCCCGTAGGGGACTGAGCATCCAAGCCGCTCACGTCCAGCTTTCCGTCGGTCCACCGAAGGCAGTACCGGCCGCTTGAGCCATATCCGCGGGTGAGAATGCCCACGCGCTTGAACCGGCGATGCAATTTCCGCACGACCGCGGCAACGCATACGCTTTTTCCCGTGCCGCCGACGCTCACGTTTCCGATGCTGACTACCGGGCAGCCGGCTTCCCGCGCCTTGAGCAGCCCGCGGTCATACGCCGCGTTGCGCAGCCCGACGGCCGTGCCGAATGGAATCGAAGCCGCGCCCAGCAGGTCGCTGAGCAACGATTCGCCCAGGCTGCGCGGCTGCGCCTGGTGCGCGAGCCGCCACCAAACAGCATGCGTCGTTCGGTTCATCCGTTCCTTTGGTGGTTCATGTGTTGCTCGCCAACAGCGGCGCCAAGGCTTCCACCGTGCGCTGCGTCGCGCCCATCGACCGCTCAACCAAAGCGCGAGCCCGCCCCCCGGCTGTGTCCGCGGCCGCCGGATCCGACAGCCAGCCGCCGATCACGGTTTCCAGCTCGGACGCATCGCTCACGCGGCGGCAAGCCGACGCTTCTTCGAGCGAAGCCGCGATGTCGGAGAAATTTTCCATGGAGGGGCCGAAAACAACCGGCTTGCCCAGGCCCGCGGCCTCCAGCGGGTTCTGACCCCCATGGGGGATCAGGCTGCCGCCGATGAACACGGCGCTGGCGAGCGCATAAAAGGAAGGAAGCAAACCAAAAGTATCCACGATTAAGACGTCCCAGGTAGCCGCAGACGGGGTCTGCGACCAGCGCAGCGTCTTCAACCCCTGCTGCCGGACCGTCGCTTCCACTTCAGCCACGCGTTCCAGGTGCCGCGGGGCCACGATCAGCCGCAGCGAAGGCCAGCGTTTCCGCAACCCAATGGCGGCTTGCGCGATGGCCGCTTCTTCTCCGCGGTGCGTGCTGCCCGCTACGACTACCGGAGTTCCCTGCGCTAACGCGATCCGTTCCGCCATCTGCCGTATGGCGTCAGGAGTGGGCTGCATGCGGATGCTCGCGTCCCACTTGAGGCTGCCGACCACGCGCACCCGCTCCGGAGGGGCTCCCAAAGCCCGGATGCGCTGCGCATCCCGCTCGCTCTGCATCAGAAAAAGCTGCACGTTGCGCAGCATCCCGCCCATCCAGGGCCGGACGAGCAGCCCGCGCCGGTATGCCCGCTCGGAAACGCGGCCGTTGGCCACCACCACCGGGATCTGCCGCCGGCCGGCTTCGCGCAGCACCGTGGGCCAAAATTCGGCTTCTATCAAGAGAAGCATCCGGGGCTGGATCCAATCAAAAGCGCTCTTCACGCACGGGCGAAGGTCCATGGGCCAATAAAGCGCCACGCCTTGTTCGCCCACATGCTGCTGCGCCAGCCCAAAACCGCCGGGAGTGATGCTGGAAAGAACCGCGGGCTCATCCGGCAATTTGTTTGCCAGAGCCGCCAACAACGGCTTGGCCGCGAGCATCTCGCCGACGCTGACCGCGTGGACCCATACCGGCCGCTTGCCAACCAGCCGCTGCTTGAGCGACGCGGGGTAGCGGCCGAGGCGCATGGTCCAGCCGGGATGCGGCAAGCGCTTGCGAAGAATCGCGCCGGGAATGTACGCGAGGTAGCCGAGGATGAAGAGCAGCTCATACAGGAAATGCATGCCTTCACCCTCGGTGGTGCTTAATAGCGGGCCATCTCCGGATCAATATCCACCGCCCACGCGTCGATGCCGCCGCGCAAGTGCTTCAATTTCTTGAAGCCGAAATGCTCCAGCGTCTTGATCGCCTGCAGGCTTCGTTGCCCGTGATGGCAGTAGGTCACGATCGTGTCCGCGGTGTCGAGCTCATTCGCGCGCAGGTGCAGCTCCGACAGCGGGATCAACTGAGAGCCCTCGATCTTCACGATCTCGGCCTCATGCGCTTCGCGCACGTCCAGGAGCACGGTCTTTTTATCCTTTTCCAGGATCTCTTTGAGCTGGTCCGGCTCCAGGTCGTACTCGCTGTGGCCCGCATCGGCTTCTTCCCCGCGCGTCATGCCGCAGAACGCCTGGTAGTCGATCAATTCCGTGATCGTCGGCTTGTCGCCGCAAACCGGGCAGTTCGGGTCCCGCTTGATCGTGACCTGACGGAACTGCATCTTGAGCGCGTTGTAGAGCAGCAGACGGCCGATAAGCGGCTCGCCCTGGCCGATGATAAGCTTGATCGCCTCGGTCGCCTGGATCAGGCCGATGGTCCCGGGCAGCACGCCCAGCACCCCGCCCTCGGCGCAGCTCGGCACCATGCCCGGCGGCGGCGGCTCCGGGTACAAGCAGCGGTAGCACGGTCCTTTGAATGGCACGAAAGTTGTTGCCTGTCCGTCGAAGCGGAAAATTGATCCGTAAATATTGGGTTTCTTCTCGAACACGCTGGCGTCGTTCACCAGGTAGCGCGTCGGAAAGTTGTCGGTGCCGTCGATCACCACGTCGTGATCCCGGACAAGCTTGATCACATTCAAGCTCGATATCGGATCGCGCACGGTGTCGACCTGCACGTTCGGGTTGATCGACGCGATGCGCTCCTTGGCGGATTCCACCTTGGGTTTGCCCACGTTCTCGGTGCCGTGGATGACCTGGCGCTGCAGGTTCGTGAAATCGACCACGTCAAAATCGACCAGCGTGAGCCGGCCCACGCCCGCGGCGGCCAAGTAAAGACCCAGCGGCGAGCCCAGCCCGCCGGCGCCGACCAACAGCACGCTTCCGTTCTTCAATTTGATTTGGCCTTCGATGCCCACCTCCGGCATGATCAAGTGCCGGCTGTAGCGAAGGATTTCGTCCCGGGATAATTGTTTGGTTGTCGTGCTCATCACACCCTCACTTGCGACGTCAAAACGTCAGCACTTTGTCCGCGGCGCCTACGTCTTCCAAAAGAAACGACGGCACCCCGCGGACCTCATCGATACAGTCGATCAAATCTTCCTTCTTCAAACCGCACAGCGCCAGCGACGAGCTGCAAACATAGTATTTTACGTCACCGGATGCCTTGATGTCGCGGCAGAGCTTCTCCAGATCCGTCAGGTCCAGCTTTTTCATGCGCTGGGCCAGCGCATCCGCGTCCGAGCGGAACGCGTTGGACCAGATCGGCTCGTTCATGCGGCCCCGGCGCAGGCGCAGCACGGACTCATCCCGGAACAAAACGCGCACGCGCAAATCCGCGTGCACCGCGGCCATCAAAACCGTCAGGACTTGAATGAGCGCGTTAGTGGTGCCTCCGGAGGCGATCACGGCCAGGGATTGCATTCCGCCTCACGCCCCAACGGGCGCTTCTTCGACGGCCAAGGGGTGCGCGGCGTCCTCGGTCAGGATCCCGACCAGCTTCGCGTCGCCCACGCGGTCGCACCACGCGTTGAAGGTTTCTTTTCCCTTGCGCGCTTTGCGGTAGATAACCAGCAGCCGCTCAAGCCGGCGCGCGCACTCGGTAGCCGGCACCTTGCGAAGCACAGCATGGTTAAAGCGCGCGTCGCGGCCCATCTGCCCGCCCAGGAAGATGTCGAACGCTTCCACGAGCTGGCCGTCGACCTTGGTCTTGGAGCCCATCAGCCCTATCTGCGCGATCTGGTGCTGCGCGCATCCGTTCGGGCAGCCGTTAATATGGATCCGCAACGGCTCGTCCAAGAGCACGCGCCGTTCCAAATATTCGATAATCTGCCGCGACCGGGCTTTGGTTTCCGTGATCGCGAGCTTGCAGAATTGAATGCCGGTGCACGTGACCACGCCGCGCCGCGCCGGGTGCGCGTTGATCGAAAGCTCGATCTCGGCCAACGCGTTCAAGACCTTCTCGACGTTGGACTCGGCGACATTGAGCAACAGCAAATTCTGGCGGTTCGTCAGGCGGATGCTCTTGCCGTCTCCATAGCGGCGGCACAGGTCCGCCACGCGCCGCATCTGTTGGGAAGTAATCCGTCCCACGAGCACCGGCGCGCCCACGTAATAAAGCCCGGGCTGCTTTTGCGCATGCACACCCACGTGGTCGCGGAACGCGTCTTCGGCATCGCGAAGCCCTGCCGGCGACTCATCCAGCTTTCGGCCAAGCCGCTCTTCCATTTGAAGCCGGAGCGTTTCCGGGCCGCGGTCATGCATCAGGTATTTTAGGCGAGCATGGTGGCGGTGCACGCGATACTCCGGCGACTCGCGCCAAATGTCGGTCAGCGCGCGCACAACCTCCAACGCCTCTTCGGGCTTCACAAACACATTCAGCCGCTTTGCCAAGAAAGCTTGTGTAGCCAGCCCGCCGCCCGCACGCAGGTCAAAGCCGGCCTCCTTTTTCCCATCCACGACCCGCTCCACTCCTGTGAGCGCGATACATTGGATCTCGGGGTGGATGCAGCCCGTGCGGCAGCCGGATACGCTGATCTTGAATTTGCGCGGCAGGTCCGCGTATTCCTTTGTTGAGAAATACGCGTTCAACTGTTCCGCCAGCAAGCTGCCGTCCAGGATCTCGTCGCGGTCCACGCCCGCCACCGGGCACCCGACCACGTTCCGCGCGATGTCGCCGCATGCGCCCCGAGTGGAAATGCCGGCTTGGTCCAAGCGATTCAAGATCCCCACCGCATCCTTGTAATGCACCCAGTGCAACTGGAAATCCTGGCGCGTGGTGATATCGGCAAAGCCTTTGTTCTGCTTTTCCGCGATATCCGCTACCGTGTCCAGCTGCTCGGGCGTGACAAAGCCGTTGGGCTGCTTGGTCCGAAGCATGAAGTAGCCCTTTTCAAAGCGATGGGTGTAGATCCCCAGCCATTTGCACATAAAAAGCTCGTCCTCGGTCAAGCTCTCAACGCCTTGACTCGCGGCACGTTGCAGCGACTGGGTCACTTGGAAAGGATCGCCGAAGCGCTTCTTGATGAGTTCTGCGGTATTGGCCATAGGTCTGCTTTGTCTTGCTCTAGGATGCTAATATTGAGCGGATTTGTCAATTATAACGCGACTAGGCGGGCTTTGCTGACTAAACCAGTAGGATTAGCTCGAAGCGCGGGACTGCGACCACCAGCGCTCAAGCTCAGGGTCGCACAGATGCAGACGGCCGGAACGGTAGAGGTGGATCTGCGGCAGTTCCAGAAAGGGCAGCGTGCCCACGAGCGCTTGCATGCGCGTCGCGGTTTCTTGCAGAGACTCTGAGTCTGACGTGATCACGGTAAACAGGCCGTAGGGCCATCCGGGGAAGATCGGTCTTCGCACGCAATGCAGGACTTCACGGAGCCGGGCCAGGTGCGAGCCGGTTGCTTCCATAATTCCCTCCGGCGCTTCCCACACCACCAGCCGCGCGCGAGACTCTTCCGGCGCCAAGGGCGAAAGCGCGGCCAGGCGCGACAGAATGCCCTGCTGCTCCATCCGGCGGCACCAAGCAAACAGCTCCTCTTCGCTCATTTCCACGGACTCGGCAACCACCGCATACGGCATTTCCAAGAGCGGCAGGTCATTCTGCAACGCGCGGATGCACCGTGCGTCTATCTGGGTCAAACCCGCCGCCGCGTTCGGCCGGCGGCCGCCGCCGGGCTCATGCGCGGCCTCGAGCCACGGGTGCGATTCCGCGGCCGTGGACGCCGTTCCTTTGTAAACGCGTTGCGCCGAGAGAACGAGCGTTTCTTCCGCTTGGGTTGCGTTGTGCAGCCGGTCAGCCAACTGGGCCAGCGACCCGTGGGGCGGCACCCAAGCCGTGAGCCAAAGAGAAAACGGATCCCGCCGCTCGCAGAGGTACGTTAAACCCGGGTAGGCCATAATCTCATCAATCGCGCGGGCCCGGTAGGAAGCCGGAACTTTCAGCGCGAACAGCGATCGCTCGTACCCAAGCGCCGTCGGCTCGAACACCGCCGACACGCGCTCAAGGATCCCGGAGGTTTTCATGCGCTCGATCCGCGCCAAGCAGTCCTGCTCGCCCATGCCCAGCTTGTCGCCGATCGCTTGAAACGGCCGATGCGTAAGCGGCATGCGCTTCTGGATCTCAGCCAGGAGTTTGCGATCCACCGCGTCAGCCAGAATGACTTCAGTCATGCGTCCGCCTCATGCGGCCTTTGTCGACCGGCGCTTCAGGACCAGCTCGACCCGCTGGATCAAGTCTTCGGGATTGAACGGCTTGATCAGGTAATCTTCCACCCCTTCCAGGGCAAAGAGGTCTTTCATGTAATCGCGGCTGGTGAGCACGATCACGGGAATCGCGCCGCGGCCCAAACTGGCGTTCAATTTGCGAAGGCAGGCATAGCCATCCAGAACAGGCATCAGCACGTCCAGCAAGATCAGTTGTGGGCGCTCGCGCAGAGCGATGTCCAGCGCTTCTTGGCCGTCCTTGGCTGTGAGCACGTGATAGCCTTGCTTGGATAGGCACTGGTTCAGCTCCTCCAAAATCTCCGGCTCGTCATCCGCCACCAATATTTTCTTCTTGTGGTCGTCTTTTGCTTCAGCGGGTTTGGGCGACGGTGTCGCGGCGGGCGGGGTCATGCGCTCTTCGACCAAGCGCAGCATGGCCTCCGGGGTCGACGCTTCCTCGGGGTACGTGGCCATGGCCGCGTGGAACCCGATCGATGCTTGCGCGGTGCCCACGAGCCACGGCTGGCTCTCGAGCATCCGGCGAGTGCGATCCGCGATAACGAGCGATCCGACGCGGCCCACCTGCGCCAAGATAACCGCCATCTCGCCGTTCGGCCCGCGGATGATTTGATCGCCGCTGCGCTGGCGCACCATGTCATTGAGCCGCTTCTCGACGCTGGCAAGCAAGCCATCAACCGCCTGGGCGCCGTACGTTTCGCGCAGCTGCGGCAATCCTTTCACGAGGAACGCGATGATGGAGAAACCGCGCTGCTCTTGGCGAGCGAGCTCGATTCCCTGCCGCATGTATTCGCCGAACGCTTGCTGCATGGTTCGGTTCGGAAGCGTGAAACCAAAGGCGCCGCTGCGGCCTGTCATGCCGTTGGACCACACCGTGCCGTCGTGCAGCTCGATCAGCCGCCGGCCGATGGATAGGCTCAACTCCCCGTCGGGCCAATCCGAAGCCGATCCGTTGCCGCGGCCGGACAGCGCCGAAGGAGACAAACTGTTGCCCTGCGCCTCGAACAACACGGAGCAGGAGGATTCCGTGGCTCCGGGCTCCCATCGCAGCATGATGCGGCCGGCGCCTTCCATCTTGGCGGCGGCAAACGCGATCATCATGCGCAGCGAGTGGCCGACCTTGTCCGGATCCGCGAAAATGGCGGTTGCGGAGCTGGGGACGACCATCACGATCTGTACCTGCTTGGGCTCAAGGCCTGGCCGGACCAGTTGAGTGATCTGTTGGATGAGCAGAGCCGGGTCCAGAAAACGCTTGGCTAAGTCGATGCGCCCGGTGCCGATGCGCACCAGCTCGCGGATGCCCTCGATCTGCCGCTCCAATTCCTCCATCGAAGGATGCACAGCCTCTTCCCCGTACTTCTGCTTCAGGTCTTCCTTCAACCGGTTCAGCGGCTCCTGCAAGTCGTGATTCAGCAGGCTCAGCAAGTCGGAGCGCAAGCGGGCCAGCAGCTTCAAATCGCGGTGCAAGCGCCGCAGCTCGGCGTTCCTCTCTTCAAGCAGCCGCGCGTGTTCCCAGACCTCGGTGCGGAGCGCTTCGCGCTCGTGCTTCATTTGGCTTCGGTCGCTGCCCTCGCGGATCACGAACGGCAGCGCGGCCAGGTGGCCCATGCTCGGCGACTTGACGATGTAGTCGTATGCGCCGAGTTTCATGGCTTCGACCGCGGCGGTCTCGTCCCCGTGGCCGGTCACGACAATGACAACCGCGCCTGGCTTGACCGCGGTGATGCGGCGCAGAAGCTCGACGCCGTTGATGTCCGGAAGCTTGATATCCACGAGGTAGACCTGATAGTCGCGCGTGAACATGCGCGCCAGGCCGTCCCGGCCGTTGCGGCACACATCCACTTGGCAGCCGGCCTGCTCCAGCGCCTCGCGCGTCAGGAGCGCTTGGCTGTCGTCATCCTCGAACAGCAGCACCGTGATAGGCGGATTAGCCATGCTCGCGACCTCTCATTGCGGCAACCGCACGATTTCAAGAAAAAGGCCCAACGCTTTCACGCGCGCCTGAAAAGCATCGTACTGCACCGGCTTGACGATATAGCTGCTTGCGCCCAACTCATAGCATCGGTTGATCTCAGTCTGGTCGTCCGTAGAGGTCAGCATCAGCACCGGGATCATGCGCAAATGGCTTTTTTTCTTGATCGCGCTCAGCACCGAAAACCCGTCCTGTTTGGGCAGCTTGATGTCCAGCAGGATAAGGCCCGGGCGCACAGCGCCCTTGCCGCTCGGCTCGCAGCGCGCCAAATAGTCCAGCGCTTGCTGACCGTCGCCGAGCTCGACCAGTTCGTTGATGATGCCGGCGGCCCGCAAGCTTTCGCGGATCAGCAGCCGGTGCCCTTCGTCGTCTTCGACTAACAGGATGACCACGGATTGGCGCTGCTCGTTCATGCGACATCCTCATCTTTGAGCGGCAGCGTGAATAAAAAGTTGCTGCCCTTGCCCACCGCGGACTCCACCCAAATCCGGCCGCCGTGTAGCCGCACGACTTTTTTCACATAAGCCAGGCCCACGCCCTCTCCAGGCACGGTCAAGGTCTCCAGCCGTGTGAAGGCATGAAAAATACGCTCATGATCCTGCGTGGCGATGCCGATGCCGGAGTCCTTCACCGAGCATTGGATGTGCTCGCCCAGCCGCTCGGCGCTGATCTCGATCGTCGGCCCCGGAGCGTCGCCCATGTAGTTGATCGCGTTGGACACAAGGTTTGAGAACACCTGATTGATTTCATTGCGGCGGCAAGGCACGCCGGCCGGCATGGAGTGCCGGACAACCTGGATTCCCTTTTCCTTCAATTGGTGATCGAATGTCGCCAGAACGTCATCCACAAGGGCGTTCAAGTCGTTCGGCTGCTTGGGATCGGCTTTGCGTCCGATGCGCGAAATGGCCAGCAATTCGCACAAAAGCCCGTCCATTTTCTCCACGCCCTTGGAGATGAAGCGCAACGATTCATCCAGCTTCGGCAAGGTTGTCTGCTGCACCGCGTGGATCTCGGTTTTCAGGTTGGCATCGCTCGATTTCTCGGATGCTTTGCGCAGGCGATCCAGCACT
>JAHFGY010000212.1:0-2605 GCA_023247195.1 Candidatus Omnitrophota bacterium
TGTTCAAACTTGATCCGGTGGACAATCCGGAAATGCTTTCAGGCGCCGAGGTCGTGACCAGCAAGCTGCTTTACGCGCTCGGCTACCATGTGCCCATCTATGAAATCGTGTGGGTCAAGTCGGAAGAGATGAGCATTGCCGAGGGAGCGAGGATCAAGAACGAGCAGGGCGCGCCGGAACCGTTCACGCAAGAGAGGCTGGCCGCGCTCATCAAGCCCCGGCTTCGCGACGGCCGCATGCGGGTTTGTTGCACCAAGATCATCGAAGGGGAAATCCTCGGGCCGGCTTCTTTCAAGAAATTTAAAGATTGCGCGGATATGCGCGCGCTCAAGATCGCCTATGCCTGGCTGAACAATGTGGACGCTAAGGACCATAATTCGCTCCTGATCTGGGATGGCAAACGCACGGTCGGCTACCTCATTGATTTCGGCACGTCGCTGGGCGCGGACGCGGGAATCGGCGGGCCAAAAGAGCCGTGTGAAGGATGGACATACGCTGTCGATCTGAAAGAGTGGGCCTTGAAGGTGGCGACGTTTGGGGTGCACGAGCCTCACTGCGAGCTGGACAGCCCCCAGGGTTCATCGGTCGGATTGTTTTCGGAGAACGTGGACCCGAAAAAATGGAAGCCCTACGCGCCGAACATCGCCTTTAAGGAAATGACCCCCCAAGATGCGCGATGGATCACCAAGCGCCTGGCCCAGCTTTCGCCGCAACAAATCACTGCGGCGGTGGAAGCGGGCGCTTATACTCGTCAGGAAGACATCCTGTATTTGACGAAGATGCTTCTTGCGCGCCGCGACCGGATCGTGTCGTATTATAAGTAGGGAATAAACCGATGCTTTACGATTACCTCGATTACCATCCCAGCGTGCACCGAAGCGCTTTTGTCGCGCCCAGCGCGGACGTGATCGGCCGTGTGCGGCTTGCTAAAGATTCGAGCATTTGGTTCGGCGCGGTGCTGCGCGGCGACGTGAACCGGATTGAGATCGGGGAAGGCACGAATATTCAGGACGGCTGCATTCTGCATGTGGATGATGCGCATGCCTGCCTCATCGCCCCCCATGTTCATGTCGGCCACCATGCCAATCTCCACGGCTGCCGCGTCGACACCGGCGCGATGATCGGCATCGGCTCGATCGTGCTGAGCGGAGCGCATGTGGGGTCTGAGGCGATTGTGGGAGCCGGCAGCGTGGTGCTGGAGGGAACCAAGATCCCGCCGCGCATGCTGGCGGTCGGCATCCCGGCCAAGGTTGTGCGGCCGGTGACCGAGCGCGATTTGGCCTATGTGCGCAAGTGGGCGAAAAAATATGTCCGGCTGGCCAAGCAGTACAAGAAGACGCTTACGCCGCGAGGATCCGCCGAAGTGAAGTAAGGTAGGAAAATGCGGAGGGAGGGAGTTGAACCCTCACGCCTTGCGGCACAGGCTTCTGAGACCTGCGCGTCTGCCAGTTCCGCCACCTCCGCGTGATCGGAAAGACACCCAGTTTACGATGGTTTCCGTCGAAACACAACTTACCCTGCGGAGGCCTTATTCTTCTTCAACGAATTCATCGGAGCCCGGCATTCCGGCGAGCGGCGCGGGCTCATCCAGCGTGCCGACAAGGGCGCTGGGAGGCGCTTCTTTCACGGTTGTGGTTGCCGCATCATCGAAGTACGCCCACCCGCCCACCGAGGCCGTGTTGCCTTTGGCTGCGTAGACATAGGACATGACCCGCACCGCATAGGTGCCCGCGGGCATTGTATTCAGCGAAACAAAAAGCGGCGTCCAGTTTTTCGTATCGCCGATCTGGACCTTTCGTTGGCTGATGATGCCGTTGCTGCTGTTCAGGAATTGAACCTGCAGCCCGGCACGGGCGCTGCTGCCCGCTTTGAACGTTGTCCTTGCGTGGATAACAGCCCACTTTTTGCCGGCGGCTTTCAGCTTCGCCGCGCTGAAGACCTGGGATCCTTGGCTATAGAAGTCCTGTACTGAAACGCTCGTAATCTTCTTGCCGGCGGCGTACTGCCCGCTGCGCACGATGCCGGTTCCCCCTGCAGCCGGTCCAACCTGAAGGACGGGCGAAGTACCATATTGATCGAGCCAATCGTGGAGCCCTGTCTCAAAACCCGGATTCAGAAAGTCTCCGGGAAGATCCGGCCGGCGAACCACGCGCTCGACGCTCATGGAGTCGAAATAAGCTTTTCCCTGAAGCGAGAGAGCGTCGTTCTTAGCCGCCCATAGAAAGCCGCCTACGCGGACCTTGGCGGTGCCGGTCGGCGCGGCGGACGCGAAAACTTCCAGCAGCCGCCAATCCGTCGTCCCTCCTACCGGAATCGGTTGACGACTACTGCCGATCATTTTGCCCGCGCTGTCCAGAAACTCGATCATGATGCCCGCCTTTGCGCTGGCGGCGATCGGAAACGTGGTCTTCACCCAGCCGCTCGCATAGATCGGGCCCGCGGGTTTGAGTAACTGATGGATATCTGCAAAGTAGGGCTTTGCGTTCATCAACAGCGGATCCAGCGCATTTGAAACACCGTAGCTGCCCTGCTGCCGAACCGCGCTTTCCAGTTTGAAGGAAAACCCTGCGTTTTGGAGCCAGTCGTGGAGACCGCTTTCGAATCC
>JAHFGY010000212.1:2615-2999 GCA_023247195.1 Candidatus Omnitrophota bacterium
CGGGACGCTTTTCTTCTCGAAGACCATTTCGTCGAAGAACGCCGCTCCGCTGGTTGATGCCGTATCGTTCTGCTGCGCCCACACATAGGCGCTCAGGCGGACGGTCACCGAGCCGGCCGGCGCGGAGCCGCGCGAAAGCTCCACCAGGCGCCAATCACTCGTGCCACCGACCGAGGGGCTCTTGACCGTAGCCAAAACGTCGCCCGAGGCGTCCAAGTACTGGGCCAGTAGACCCGCTTTCGCGGTCGCCGGGATCGGAAACGTCGTGCGGATGTACGCCTTCAGGTGCACCGGCTGGCCGGCCGCCACTTTGACGATCTGGTAGATTTCGCTCCAGTAGTTTCTTTCGGCCAAAACGGAGCCGGATACCCGGTTTGTCGCCGA
>JAHFGY010000213.1 GCA_023247195.1 Candidatus Omnitrophota bacterium
GGCGCCGCATGACATCTCGATGATCGTCGAGCTTTTCGGCGGTGCTCCGGTGCGCGTGGCCGCCCGCGGCGCGCCGTTTATCCAGGAGCGGGTCGAGGACGTCGTGTTTGTGACGATGGAGTTCCCGGATGGCCGCATCGCGCACGTGCACCTGAGCTGGCTCGATCCGCATAAGATCCGCAAGATCACGATCGTGGGCAGCCAGAAAATGGTGACGTTCGACGACATGGAGCCGACCGAAAAGCTGCGCATCTACGATAAGGGCGCGGCGAGAGACTACGATTCCTACGGCGGCTGGTGGATCACGCTGCGCAGCGGGGACATCCAAATCCCGCGCGTGGATTTGACCGAGCCGCTGAAGCTGGAGTGCCAGCATTTTTTGGAGTGCGTGCGCCGCAACGAGACGCCGCGCAGCGATGGCGAAGACGGGCTGCGGGTGCTGCGCGTTCTCGACGCCGCGCAACGATCGCTTAATGAGGGCGGGGCATGGGTGGCGCTGTAAAACCGCCGGTTCATCCCACGGCCGTTGTCGATGACGGCGCCGTGATCGGAACCGGAACGCAAATTTGGCACTTTTCGCACGTGATGGCCGGCGCTGTTCTCGGCGAGAATTGCCGGCTGGGCCAGAACGTGTTCGTGGGCCGCGATGTAAAGATCGGCAACCGCGTGAAGATCCAGAACAACGTTTCGGTCTATGAGAATGTGACACTCGAGGATGACGTGTTCTGCGGCCCGTCCGCGGTGTTCACCAACGTGCGCGAGCCGCGCTCCGCGTTTCCCAAAAACCCCGCGACGGGATTTTTGCCCACGCGGGTTGCGCGTGGCGCGACGATCGGCGCGAACGCGACGATTGTATGCGGGGTGACTATCGGAACCCAGTCGTTTATCGGCGCCGGGTCGGTTGTCACGAAAGACGTACCGCCCTACGCGCTTGTGTACGGTAACCCGGCCCGCGTGCGCGGGTGGATGTGCGCGTGCGGACAGCGGCTTCCGTTTCCAACGGCGCAATCCATGGGCCAAGCGGCTTGCGCGGCCTGCGGGCGCGTTTATGAGCTGGCTGAAACCGGCTTGCGCGAGCTGCAGGACGCATGAAATGGCTGAGCATTGTCGGCGCGCGCCCCCAGTTCGTGAAGGCGGCGGTGATCGCGCAGTCGATCGAATGCTTGGAACCGGGTAAGCGCCCGGTTCACCGGCTTGTGCATACCGGGCAACACTTTGACAGAAGCATGTCGGCGGTTTTCTTCCGCGATTTGCCGCTTCCCAAACCGGCTTACCGGCTCGGCGTGGGCGGCTTGCCGCCGGCGGTGCAGCTAGGACGCATGACCGAGCGGCTGGACCGCATCATCGATAAAGAGCGGCCGGATGCCGTGATCGTTTACGGTGATACGACGTCGACCCTGGCCGGCGCTCTGGCGGCGGCGGCGCGGCATCGGCCGGTTGCGCATATCGAAGCCGGGCTTCGCAGCTTCAACCGCCGTATGCCGGAAGAGACGAACCGCGTGCTTACGGACCATGCGTCTACGTGGCTCTTTTGCCCGAGCCGGCACGCGGCCGAGCAGCTGGCGCGCGAAGGCATCACGCGGGGCGTGCATGTGGTGGGCGACGTGATGGTGGATGCGCTGCGGCAAAGCGCTGCGCGCGTGACGGCGGCGGGGCCTGCGACGCTCAAGCGCCGCGGGCTCTCGGCGAGAGAATACTACCTTGCAACCGTGCATCGGGCGGAGAACACCGAGTCGGCCGCGCCGATCGCCGCGCTCTTTCAGGGTTTAAACCAGTTGGAACGGCCGGTCGTGCTGCCGCTGCATCCGCGAACCCGCGGCTTGCTTGAACGCGCCGGATGGAAACCGTCCCGGGGAGGAGCGTTGCGCGTGGTCAACCCCGTGCCTTACCACGAAATGCTGGTGCTGGAGCAGCACGCGCGAAGCATTTTGACCGACTCCGGCGGCGTGCAAAAAGAAGCCTATTTCTGGGGCGTTCCCTGCGTCACGTTGAGGCGCGAGACGGAATGGGTGGAAACCGTTACCGCCGGCTGGAACCGCCTGGTTGGCCTTGAGCCTGGCGCGGTGCGCTCGGCGGTTGCGTCGTTCAGCGAGGCGGTGCGCTCGGCGCGGAGGCCGGCGCTCTATGGCCGCGGCCGCGCGGGCGATGCCATTGTCCGCCGGCTTATGAAGGATCTGAAAAACTGACTGCGATGAAAGAGACAATTGCCATCACCGGCTCAGCCGGGTACATCGGTTCGAACCTGGCCGAGGCGCTCCTCGATCGCGGTTATACCGTGATCGGCATCGACAATTTGTCCATGGGACGGCGGGAGAACTTCGAGCGCGCTGCCGCGCTGCCGCAATTCAGCTTCCATGAGGTTGACGTGCGCGATGCGGCCCGCCTCGCCGACGCTTGCCGGGGAGCCTCGTCCATCATTCATCTGGCGGCGTACAAGATCCCCCGCTACGGCGGCGCGATCGACACGGTGCAGGTGAACGCCAAAGGCGCGGAGCACGTGCTGGATATCGCGCGAGCGCAGGGCAGCAAGGTGCTGCTGGCTTCGACTTCCGACGTCTACGGGAAGAATCCCAAGCTGCCATTCGGCGAAGACGGCGACTCGGTGATGGGGCCGAGCACGGTGCGGCGCTGGAGCTACGCGGTCTCGAAGCTCTACACTGAGCACCTCGGGCTGGCATACATGGAAGCCCATAAGGTCCCGGTTGTCATCCTTCGGTTCTTCGGCTCGTACGGCCCGCGCGAGCACCGATCATGGTGGGGCGGCCCGCAATCCATTTTTATCGAGCGGTTCCTGAAAAATGAGCCGATCGAAATCCACGGCGACGGCCGGCAGACCCGCTCCTTTACCTACATCGAGGACACGGTTGCGGGCATCATCGCTGCGCTGGAGTCGGAGCGAGCCCTCGGCGAAATCTTCAACATCGGATCCAATGAAGAGATCGCGATCATGGATTTGGCAAAGCTGATCTACCGGCTCATGGGCGGGAAGG
>JAHFGY010000214.1 GCA_023247195.1 Candidatus Omnitrophota bacterium
CCTTCAGGCTCGCATTCGGGTCCTCGGTTCGATTAAAGGGAAACGTGTTCGCGAATAAGCGACCGCCAAAGCGCTTGATCGCATTTGCGTAGAAGTAATCTTCTGCTGCGGCGGAAAAACACCGGTCGCGCTGGCTGTCGGACAGGATGCTCATGAGGCAAACCGTGTCCATGTGGCTGGCGTGGTTGGCGACGAGGACAAAAGACTCGAGGCCTTCGAGGTGATGAGCGCCCTCAACGCTGAAGGAAAAGAAAGAGCGCAGGAACCAGCGAAGAAAACGGTAGAGGGTGTTGCGCGCGAGGTTCAGCGCGACGATCCTTTTGAGTCGATGACCCGGACGAGATCACCCACAGTGCGCACGGGCTTCAGGTCATCTTGCATAAGTTGGATACCCAAGTCATCTTGAAGCTCAATCACCATCTCAACCAGGATAAAGGACTCGGTAACCAAATCGGTCAGCAGCACGTCGTCTTTCAATTTTTCTTCCGGCAGCTTGAGAAAAGCCGCCATGCGCGCTTTTAAACCGGCCACGGCCATGGACCTTTTCCTTCCGCGTGGTTTCCGCGCCCGCGCATGAGCTCCGCGACGCGTTGCTCATGTTCCTTTAAGATAGCGCCGTAAACTTCCTCATCGACCTTGCGGTAGCGCTCAAGCGACTCGGCGATCGTGTCGCGGCCGTACTCGCCTTCCATGCTCTTCAGCGCTTTCCCCACCCATTCGATGTGCCATTTCTCATCGTCGATGATTTTGTTGAACGTATCCAGCACCTCGGGCTGCAGATCGACGATTCGGCTGTGGCGCGCATATTGGGCGATGACACGCTTCTCGAATGTCTGCGTGAGCGCGAGCACTTCCATGATGTTCGCGGGAATGCCCGCGGCCTCGAGATACTTATCTTGGTAAGCCTGGCTGAGCTTGAGCGGCTCGGCGCCCATGCGGTTGATGCACTCGGTCCAGTACCATGCGTGCTGGCTCTCGTCGGCAAAGTGCTTGGTCATGTCGCGCTGGATAGGCCCGGGCTTCATGGCGCGCGCGAGCCGGCCGAAGAACAGGGCCCCGTTGATTTCCGACGTCCGGTAAAAGCTGAGGATCCATTGCTCGTTCTCCGTCAGGGGGTCTGGCATCGGGAGCCTCCTATCGTCAACGCGATGCTGACAACAGCATCGGCAAACGCGAAAGTCGCGTACCGGAAGAGCCACATACTGCCGGGAAGCAAGATACGCGCTGTTCCCGCGTCCGCTCCCGGGTTGTGCGTCTCGTATTCATTGAGCACCGTGCCGGCGTTGTCCGGATTTGCCTTGTACAACGCCTCTTTTACGGTCCATAAGCGAAGCAATGCGAGCGGCTGGTCCGCGGCGGGCAGCGCCGCGAGCCATTTCTGCTCAGCGGTGGACAAGAAAAACCGCGCGGCGCGCTCTTGTGGCCGCCGGTCGGCGCGCTCAACGTCCACGCCGATGCCAAGGCCTTGCCTTGCGAGCGTTGCGACCGCAACTGCAGCCTCGTCCGTGTGCGCCAATGAAAAACGCGTGTGCGGAAATGTGAGCGCCGCGGTATCGTCGCCTGCGTTCAATCGCCGCATCAGCGTCTTGAGCGCGGACCGGCCCATGAGCCAGGTGTGCTGCCGCGCCTCGGCTTTCAGGCGCTCAAAGACCTTTTTCTCCGCGGGCGTGAGCGCGGGCAGATCAACCGTTTCGCGGGCAACGCTTACGACGATCGGGACGCCGAACTCCGCCCCGGCCGTCCGCTCAAGCGCCGGCGCGGACAGCGGTTCCATCCGTGATTTTCCCCCATCGCGTGCGCGCCAAGTAGCGGCACGTCTGATCCGTCAATTCTGGCAGGTTCCATTGCCCGCCCGTTCCCATCAAAGCGCGCAGCCGTTCGTTGCCCACGCGCTTCATCACAAACAATTGTCGAGCGAATGGGGCGATACTTCCTACGGCTTGGGCCACGACGCCGCCAGAGAAGGCCTGCGTTTCTCCGGCCAAAAGATCGAACGATTCCAAGTCGCTGAAGAGCGGCTTTAAGACCCGCCGCTGGCTGAAGTCAGGCTGCTGCATAAAAACCGCGAACGCTCGGTCGATAAAATCGCCGAGCGTGATGGCCTGCGCCTCGTTCGGCGATACATGGTAGATGCCGCGGTTTTCCCCAGCCTGCGCGGCGCGGCAAACCGCTTCGGCGGCGAAATCGCCGGTTACCAGGTAAAGGGGCGCTTTCGGGACTCCCGGGACCAGCGACAAAAGGCCGTAGTAAAAAAGTTTCAGCGTGTTGTGCACCGCGTTCAGCTGCGTCACCTGTCCGGACTCGTTGTCGGCAATCGCGGTCGCGATGCGCACCATGCGCCACGGCAGCGACGCGAAGCGCTCGGTCAGGAGATTCTCGCTTTCCCATTTGGAACGTTCGTAATGGTTGGCAAAGGCCGGCCGGTTGCCGATCACGGTTTCTTCCACCGGCCCGACCGCGAGCCCCGAAGCGTAAACGCTGCTGAGGAATGTGAACGATTGCAGCCCGGAGCACCGGCCCGCCCACTGCAATGCCTTTTCGGTTCCGGCCACGTTGACTGCATCCGCCGTTGCGGCGTCCACGTTAAAGCGCGTCACCGCCGCGGAGTGGATGATGGCGCTGATCGTTGCGCGATCCACGCTTGCGAACGGATCCGCGTCGGCCAAGTCCCCGCCGCACAACGTGAGCCGTCCGGAAAAACCGCGCTCAAGGCCGGCGAACCGCTCCTGTTTTGCTCGAAGAGCCTCACTGTTATTGGCATGCACCCACAGCGCCAGTTTTGCGTCGGAAGTCCGCAGCAGGCGCTCAGCCACCCGCCGGCCGAGATAACCATCGGCGCCGGTAATCAGCACCGAGCCCGCGGGCATGGATCAGCTCCCTTTAAGCGGAAGCGGCCAGTCCGTGCGCCGCAGCCCGAACTGCGTGAGCAACGCGTAAAGCCAGCGCTCTAAGCCGAACGCCACGCATGCCGAGTGGACCGGAG
>JAHFGY010000215.1 GCA_023247195.1 Candidatus Omnitrophota bacterium
GGCCGGCAGCGGTTGGTGAAGAACTTGATCGGCTACTACGCGATTACAGAAGGCATCTTCTTTTACACAACGTTCGTGCTGCTGCTTTCCTTCGGCCGGCAGAACCGCTTGCCCGGCGTGTGCGAGCAAGTCCAATACATCCTGCGCGACGAAAGCATGCACCTGAACTTCGGCATCGATTTGATCAACGCGCTCGTCCAGGAATACCCGGAAGTATGGACAGCCGAACTCAAGGAATGGACGATCGCCGCGGCCAAGCAGGGCGTTGAGCTGGAGTGGCGCCATGCGGAAGAGAGCATCCCCAACGGATTGCTGGGCCTGACGCACGCGATGATGAAGGAATACACGCAGTTTATCGCGGACCGGCGGCTGGAGAAGCTTGGGCTGCCGCGGCAGTTCGCGTCATCCGTGAATCCGTTCCCATGGATGAGCGAGATCGTGGACCTTCGAAAAGAGAAGAACTTCTTTGAAACGCGTGTGACCGAGTACCAGACCGGCGGCGCGCTGAGCTGGGAGTGAAACGAGGAACCTGGGGAACCGAGGAGACGATGGTACGAACCGCGGTGTTGGGATTTCCACGGATCGGTTTTAAGCGGGAGCTCAAGCGGGCAACCGAAGCGTATTGGCGGGGCGAGCTTTCAGAGGCGGGGCTTCAGGACGCGGCTCGCCAGATTCGCCTGACGAACTGGCGACTGCAGCGCGAAGCCGGAATCGACGAGATCTCGTCGAACGATTTCAGCTTGTACGACCACATACTGGATATGACGGCGCTCCTGGGCGCTGTGCCTCCCCGCTTCGGGTGGAAAGGCGGCCCGGTCGATCTCGACACCTATTTCGCCATGGCGCGAGGCCTTCCCGCGCGTTCAGGCGGTGCCGCTGCGCCGGCCATGGAGATGACCAAGTGGTTTGACACGAACTACCACTACATCGTGCCGGAGTTCTGGAAGGGACAGACTTTTTCCCGCATGTGGAACAAACCATTCGAGGAATTTAAGGAAGCGCAGGCGAGCGGTATTTCGACGCGGCCCGTGCTCGTGGGGCCGGTGACATATCTGCTGCTTGGAAAACCGAAAGACGGTGTTTCGCGGTTCGACCTGCTGCCGCCGCTTCTCGCGGCGTATGTCGCGATCCTAAAGGAGTTCGAGTCGCTGGGCGCGGCCTCGGTCCAGATGGACGAACCCTCCCTTGTGACCGATCTGGACCCGGCGAGCCGGCGTGCGTTCCAGACCGCCTACCGTACGTTCGCCCAGAAAGTACCGGACTTGCCGCTGATGCTCACGACTTATTTCGGGCCGTTGGGTAACAACACCGTGTTGGCTGCCGGCCTTCCGGTGGCCGGACTGCACGTGGACTTAACGAGCGGTGCTTTTCCGCTGAAGGCGCTTACTCGTGCTCTTCCAAAGGATCGGTTGCTATCGCTGGGTGCCGTGAGCGGCCGCAACATTTGGAAGAATGATAGTGCTCGAACGCTCGCTGCTGTACGGCCTGTTGTGAAACAATGGGGCGAAACGCGTTGTCTTATCGCATCGTCGTGCTCGCTGCTGCATGCGCCGCTGCAGAGCGACAGGGAAGACACCATCGAGCCGGTGGTGAAGCGTTGGCTGGCGTTCGCTTCCGAGAAGCTTGGCGAGATTGCTTTGATCCGCGACGCGCTGAGCGTCCGGGACGAGCGGGTCGCCGGCAAGGCAGCCCAATCCCGGCTTCGCGCGCACCAGCAAGATGTTGCGAGCCGAAAAACCAGCTCTCGCGTTCGCCGGCAAGCGGTCCAGAAACGCCTGAGGACGATCGCCGCAAGCCACCTTCGGCGCCGCAGCCCCTTCAAGCTTCGCCAGCCGCTGCAGCACAAGCGCTTTGCGCTGCCGCTCTTTCCCACGACGACCATCGGCTCATTCCCGCAGACGCCGGAGATTCGGCAATCGCGCGCCGACTTCAAGTCCGGCGTGCTTTCTCAGGATCGCTACGATGCGTTCCTCCGCCGGACGATCGAGGAAGTGATCCGCCGCCAGGAAGAGTTAGGGTTGGATGCGCTCGTGCATGGCGAGCCGGAACGCAATGACATGGTCGAGTACTTTGGCGAACAATTGGACGGCGTGGCCATCACGCGCTTTGGCTGGGTGCAGTCGTACGGCACGCGGTACGTAAAACCGCCCATCATCTACGGCGACGTGTCGCGGCCAAAGCCCATGACCGTGGCGTGGAGCCGGTACGCGCAGTTTCTCACGCAAAAGCCGGTCAAAGGCATGCTCACCGGGCCGATCACGATCCTGCAATGGTCGTTTGTGCGCGACGACCAACCCCGCAGCCTGACCGCTCGGCAGCTGGCACTGGCGATCCGTGATGAGGTGCTGGAGCTTGAGCGCGCCGGGATTGGCATGATCCAGATCGACGAGCCCGCGCTGCGCGAAGGCTTGCCGCTGCGCAAGCGGGAGCAGCCCGGGTACCTGCGCTGGGCGGTGGATGCGTTTCGGCTGGCCGCGAACGGCGTGCGGAATGACACGCAAATCCATACGCACATGTGCTACGGCGAGTTCAACGACATCATCCGTGCGATCGCGCGCATGGACGCGGACGTGATCTCACTTGAAACATCTCGTTCGCAGATGGAGCTGCTCGAAGCGTTTGCTCGCTTCCGCTACCCGAATGAGATTGGGCCCGGGGTCTACGACGTCCACTCACCGGCAATACCCTCGGTGGAGCAAATGGTCGCACTGCTCGAACGCGCCGCCAAGCTCCTGCCGGCTCGGAATCTTTGGGTCAATCCGGATTGCGGGCTCAAGACGCGCGGCTGGAAAGAGACGATTCCCGCGCTGCAAGCGATGGTGGCGGCAGCCCGCCGGATGCGCGGTCTGACCGGAAAAGATCTCATGTTTTCTTCATCTTCGCGTAATGTTCGCCGCGTACGCTATTAAGCGGCGAACTATGTATGACCTAGCGATTGAATGAAGCGCTCAACGAGCGCGAGTGAAGGAGGTAGGAATGGCC
>JAHFGY010000085.1 GCA_023247195.1 Candidatus Omnitrophota bacterium
AATATTGCAGCCGTAAACCATGGCCGCCAGCCGCTGCCTCGGGTAGTCTCCCAAGAGATCGGTCGAAAACGGCACAAATACCACGACCATGAGGAACATCAGATTGATCCAGAGAAAAGTGCGGTCCGTGCGCTTGAGGAAATGGGAATAGCCGTGATGGGCAACCCAAAAAAGGCCCAGAATCACGAAGCTCATCGCGAAGCTCAGGAATTTCGGCCACAGATCGAGCAATGTCTGTGACAAAAACGCGTGCGTGACCAGTTCCCCGGGAATCTTCGGGATCTTCACATCCAAGACCAGCAACGTCATCGCGAACGCAAAAATGGCATCGCTCAGCGCCTCGATGCGCTGCTTGCCTAGCCCTTGGGGGCTCTCGGAGTGAGCGGCTGTCGACATCGTTAACTCACGCCGAAAAGCACACCAACACCCGCGGTTATGGCCATAGCGAGCGCACCCCAAAATGTGATGCGGGCGATCCCGGTCAGCACGTTCGCCCCGCCGACTTTGGCCGCCAAGCCGCCAAGCATGCCTAAAAAGAGAAGCGAGCTCGCGGAAACAGCCATGATGATTTGCTTCTCGGGGATTAAAAACACGAGCAAGACGGGTAAGGCGCCTCCAACCGCAAATGACGCCGCTGAAGCAATGGCAGCTTGAATGGGACGCGCGCTGCTTATCTCGGAGATCCCAAGCTCATCACGGGCGTGAGCCCCCAAAGCGTCGTGGGCTGTCAACTGCTTCGCAACTTGCTTGGCGAGTTCGCTATCCAGCCCCCGTTCCACATAGATCGCCGCGAGTTCTTCCAGTTCAGCGGCGGAATCGGTTTCAAGCTCTTTGCGTTCCCGCTCCAAGTCAGCTTTCTCGGTGTCCGCTTGCGAGCTGACCGACACATATTCTCCGGCGGCCATGGACATGGCTCCAGCCACCAAGCCGGCCATGCCGGCGATGAGCATATCGCTTCGTATCGTATGCGCGGCCGCGACACCCACAATGAGGCTGGCGGTGGAAACGATGCCGTCATCGGCGCCCAATACCGCGGCCCGCAGCCATCCCACTCGCTTGCTGTAGTGCTTTTCAGCGTGCTTTTTGGGCATTCTCGAGCTTCTCGGCCGATTGGGCTTTCTGCCCGAGAAAATCGAGCAGTTCGCGGTTCATTTCCTTAGCATGAGTCCAGTTCAGGCCATGCGGCGCGCCTTTCACTACAACGAGCCGGCTTCCTTTGACCGTCTCATGCGTGCGCTGGCCGGACGCAGCCAGGGGCACAATCCGGTCGGCATCACCGTGAATTACGAGCGTCGGGACGTCGATGCGCGCGAGATCCTTTCGGAAATCGGTCAGCCATGCCGAGACGCAATCCAGAGTGCCCTTGGGAGAAGCGGCGGATGCAATGTTCCAACTGAGCCGGACGACCTCGTCGCTGATCAGCTTGCCTTTAAAGACGTCCAAGTTATAAAAATTGGAGAAAAACTGGGAAAGAAACGCCGGGCGGTCGGCGGCTAATGCTTTCTTGATTCCGTCGAAGACGCTGTTGTCCACGCCTGCTGGGTTATCGGCCGTCTTGAGAAAGAAGGGCGGAATCGCGGCGATAAAGACCGCTTTGCTCACGCGTTTGGACCCATGGGTACCCAGATAACGGGCCACCTCGCCGCCCCCCATCGAGAAGCCGACCAATGCCGCATCGCGCAGATCAAGCTGCGTCATGAGCTTGTCCAGATCGCCGGCAAAGGTATCATAATCGTAGCCGGATGTCGGCTTGCTGGAGTCGCCGAACCCTCTGCGGTCGTACGTGATCACCCGATAACCCGCCTCCAACAGAACAGGCACTTGTTTTTCCCAGGAACGACCGCTTAATGGCCAACCGTGGATCAGCACCACCGGTTTGCCGGCGCCATGGTCCTCGTAGTAGAGCTTGATGGTGCCGGAATTCTCATTGCCTACATCGATATATTGCATTAAGAGTCTCCTTTTAGGCTTTAGGGTCGCCCGCCGACAGGACAGTTCGCGTCGCTGCAAAAACAGCCTACTTTAAGCCCATCGTTCACCTTGTTGCCGCAAGCCGTGCAATCCCCGCAGTTGTATCCAGGCTGCCCCTTCTGCTCGGACGGGCAGCAGACGCCGTCTCCGGCCACAACCGGACAGCTGCTGCAAGCGTTGCTCCCTCCGCACGGTAACGCGGCGCAATTGAGGGCCGTGCACGGAGGAGGGGGTCCGGAACCGCAGTCGCCGACCCAAGTGCCCCCATAGCAAGGGCAGCTACCCCATCCTGGCCCGCGGCATACCGCATCGCATGAGCCTCCGTTGGGCCCGGTGTGCGGCGGCGGCAGGCTGCCGCAATTGCAAACGCCGGTTGCCTCGTCGCTGTCACACCATGCCCACGCCGCAGGCGCGTTTGCTAGCGCAATCGCTAAGCTGCCTGCAGCCAGAAGAGCGAAGATAAACCTGCCGCCGGGCACGCTAGCCCGTCTGCCGGAAACCATTCGGGCTACCATGCCCTCTGCGCAAAAATGACGATTTGCCTGGCGATATAGTTCCCATCTCCATCCATCGCCCATCCCGATTGACCCGGCTTCTTTGGATCGGCATAGCGAACGCTTACATGCACAACGTCTCCGACGGAGGGACGCTGAAAGGGCAGAGCTTTCAGAACGCGCGTCCGCATGTCCTCATTTTTCAGGCTCTCGACGCTGTTTTGATCAGCACTTTGCTTAGGCCCGGATTCCAAAATAGTCATCTTCTTGCCTGGCGCAAACTTCATGATACCGGCGTTCCACTCCAACACAAAACCCTTCGATTTTGTCACCTCGACGATGACGCCCATCACCTGGTCGTCGTGTATCGCGAACGAACCCGGAACGCTGATGGAGGGGGGGAGGTTCGTTAATACCAGATCCTTCTTGAGATATTGGGAATAATACTTCAACCCTTGTTGCTGCGATTCCTTGCCCTCAAGCTCCGGAGCAGCCGCTCCGTCCCGCCCGGCCACGACAAACTTGAGTGCTCTTGAAAACACCGAAGAAAGAGCCACCTCCTCTTTCAGCTCGATTGGGACAACCTGCATGACGCGCTCGCCCTTCTCTTCTACTGAGAAGATGAGCGCTTGCATCGTCTGTTTATCTTGTTCAATCGCCAGCACAAGCAAATGGGTGCTCGGCTCATAGCCCGCCACGGAAACGCGGCTGATGCCCTCGGCTCGGATCGTTTGCTTTGCAAGCCGGGCAACCAGAGGGTTTTGGCCGACTGGCAAGTCATACAACGCGGCTTCGGCAGGAACGCCTCGAACTCTCCACTCATCTCCGTTCTTCAAAATGAGCTGCACCGATATCAAGTCGGTGCGGCCGCTTTGATCCACGGCCGGAAAGCCGTTGACCTCATTTAGCCTGCTGACGACGACACCCGCATCGTCTTGGTAATAAAGAACATCCTCCGCCCGCAAGATCGCGGACGGAAAAACGGCGCAAAGAACGATCCCCAGCGACAGGGCACGCCTACGCATAAGCTATTCTGTCTTCTTCTGCATTTCTTGCAGGTGCTTCTGGTATTTTTCTTCCTCTTCTTTCATGTGCTGCTCGTGTTTAGCTTTCATCAAGGCCTGCATTTCGGCGTTTTCCTGTTGCTCCAGATCGTGCATCTTCTGCTTGCACTCTTCCTGCAGCTTCTGTCGCCGCTCATGGTATTTCTCTTTCGCGGCCTTGACCGCAGGCGGCATTTGGCCTTTACCATGCTCCTCTTCACCCGCAAAACACACGCCGGTCGTTCCCAGAATGCCGATCAGAGCCAGCAGAATTCCTAATCGCCGCATGGTTCCCTCCGTTGACTGTTTAGACCGAAAGGTATTCTCGCCGCGCTTTGTTTCTGAATTCGAGAACCCTAGGATCGAAAATGATATCCGACGGCCGGATCCGCGTCTTGAGCTTGATTCCGGACAGGCTCGTGCACCGGCTTAGCGCCACGTAAAGCTGCCCATGAGCAAAAGCGCCGCTTCGCATATCGATAACGACATCCGTCAGCGTCTGGCCTTGGCTCTTGTGGATCGTCATGGCCCAGGCGAGCTTGATCGGGTACTGCTCAAAGGCGCCAATCACCTCGCGGTCGACTTTTTCGGCATCCGCATCCCAGGCGTATTGGATCTTCTCCCAGCGTTCCTTAAGAATCAAATAATCGGTCCCGTCGATTGAAACGGTTATGGAGTTCTTCGCCAGCCGCGAAACGCGCCCGATTGAACCATTCACCCATCGCCGGCCGGGGTCGTTTCTCAGCATCATGACTTGGGCACCGAGCCTTAAAAGGAGCGCCTTTTCCGTGGGACAGGCGGATTCATCGAATTTGCCGCTCATCACGGCCTTGTACTCGAACTCAGGCTCAGGCAACTGGCTTAGCCGATGGCGGTTGATTTCGTCGGCGCCCCGGTTGGTCGTTGTCAGCGTCACCGTGTTCCCACCCGGCTGAAATTTCGCATCAACCAGCCGTTGATTCAATGCGCCCAGATCGCTTTCAGAACAGTCGTTGTCTCTGATCCGGTTCAGAAGGCCGACAAACTCAAGATCCGTTTGGCGAAATATCCGGCTCAGCTCGATGTAGTGCAGTTCGATTGACCCGAACACGTCCGCGCTGAAGAAAAACGGGCTCTCATACCGCTGGCTGAATAGCCCGCCCATTTCCGAGTCGACTACCGGAGGAAGCTGGTAAAGATCGCCCATGAAGACCATCTGAATTCCACCGAAAGGGATATCCATTTTCCCGCGATTGATTCTGAGCGACCAATCAATCGCGTCCATTAAATCAGCCCGCACCATGGACACTTCGTCGATAACCAGCGCGTCCAGCTTTTCGATAACCGCTCTGTTCTTGCCCGCGGTGTGCACGTCATCCTTCTCGAGAAATTTCGGGGGAAATCGAAGAAGCGAGTGGATGGTTTGCCCGCCGACACCCACGGCCGCGATTCCCGTGGGTGCGACCACGGCGATCTTTTTCTGCGTGGTTTCTCTAAAGTGTCGAAGGAGCGTGGACTTGCCGGTACCGGCTTTGCCGGTGATGTAGAGATGCTCCGAGCTGTTTTCTAGGAGCTCCAGCGCGTGTCGGAATTCCGGGGTAAGATCAATGTCCGCCATTGGCTTCCTGAAGCCGGAGGGCTTTCTCCAAGTATCCTTGCCATTCTCCTGATTCGACTTTGCTCCAGCAGTAGCTTCTGCCCTGCGCTGTAGCCGCGTCGTCGCCCGGAATACCGACGATATCGCAGATCACCGGCTTCCCCGATGAAAAATTGCTAAAAGCCAGACACCCAACTTCGCGGTCGATGGCCTCTGGAAGGCCGGCGCCTTTGGGCGAAACCAAGCAAGCGGCCGCGTCCGTGATCCGTTGCTTGCAGAACGCCACCATGGTGGCGTCTCCGCAAATTTCGGGCTTTTTCAATTTGACCGCGAGATCGTACAAGCAAGTTGCCCGCTGCGAAGCCGTGCCGGGGATAACCGCCCGCTCATCCAGCGTCATGCAAAGATCCACGTCGCCGGTGAAAAGCGCAAAATCCGCTTTGCAAAAATAAAGCGATTCCGTGGGAACGGTGGAGTATTGGTCCTGAGCCTCTTTGTACCCCGTTCTCTCGCATTGAGAAATGTCTTTTGAGCGCACCGCATCGAGCACCATCTGGTAGTAGTTTTCATGCTCGGTCGCCGGCTTTCCGTCGGCCGCGCCGCAGAGGCCGATCCATGCGGCGGTCAAAAACACCGCTGCCATGAATTTTCTATTCATTTTTCTTTCCATAAGCTAGCCATCCTCTTAATGGAACCACGTTTACATGCTGCAAGCCCTGGCCGGTCAACCACCCTTCCAGTTGCGCGCGATCATACCGCTTCTCGATCGGCGCGGCGAAGCGGTCATACAGGTCCGCGGCCATGCTGAAAGGGCCGGTGCCGTGATGATACGGAATGCGCCGGCTCAACCCGCTGAATCCGAGGAGCTCCAGGCCCTTGGCAGGCAAAGTTAACCCCAGATAGATGAAGGGGGATCCGAGCTGGCAAAATCGATAGAGCAATCGAGGCGGCATGGGCACGGTCATGAGCCGCAGCCGGTTCGCGGACCAAAGCAGCGCGCGCTCGGCAACGCTTCGGCGCTTGAAGTCTTCGTAAAGATAAATAGCAAGCAAGCCGCCCGGTTTCAGCATGCGGACAAGCTCGCGCAATCCCTGCTCCGGATGCGGCGTGTGATGGAGAACTCCGTAGGAATAGACGAAATCGAATTGCTCGCTCTTGAGCGGTATGCGCTCGATATCTCCCCGGATCACCTGCACGTTGCCGAGGTGTTTCGTGCGCTCTCGAGTGACGGCAACGCCGCCAGCGCTCAGGTCAAGGCTGACAACCGTGCCGCTGCAGCTCTGCGCCATGCGCAGCGAGTCGATTCCTTGGCCGCAGCCCGCGTCCAGGATAAGGCCGTGGAGGTGGTCAGGCGGAAGCAGCCGGCTGACGCGGTCATAGTGGAATTCGTCCGGCGTATTTTTGGCGTCGTCATGGCGCCACATCACGCTGAAGCGCTCCGCGGTCAGCTCTTTCAGACGCTGAGAGCGGCGTTCTTCGGTCTGAAAGGAAGGAATTAGAAGCCCTCCGGTAAATGCATCGAGTGAAAGAAGAAAAACAAGGGCACGGCGCAGAAAATGGCCCACGCTATCCCAGGGGCGAAAAAAGCACCGATAGCGGCGATCGCGTACAGAGGCGGCCCGAATAACCCGCTGCGAACAGCCGCCTTTGCCGCGTGTTTACCCACCGAGGAGGCCATCAACCCCCGCTTGTAAGCGTATCGCCACATGAGCGTGAAGACGATCCCGGCGCCCATGAGAACCATGGAAAACAAGGCCAGCGCAACGGGATTCGACGGGTATTCGCCGATCATCGCTGTCGGAAACGGGACAAAACAGAGAAAAAGGAGCAGCAGGTTGTTGAGCCAAATCAACCCCGGGCTGATATCCGCGATGAGGTTGAAGAAATGGTGGTGGTTCACCCAAAACACAGCAACGTACGCAAAACTGAGGAGGAAGCTGGCGAACTTGGGCGTAAGCAACCGCAGCGCTTCCAACGCTTCGTGCTTGCTCAAAATGTCATGCAAATGCGGGGTCCTGATTTCCAAGACAAGAAGCGTGATAACAATGGCCAGCACGCCATCGCTGAACGCTTCAACTCGCGCGGTCGGTTTTGCGGCTTCCTTCATAGCGGGCTATTATCGCCGAATCGCTGCCTCCGCGTCAAAAAAGCGATGATTCCGGCGTATTGCGATGGCGAACAGCGCGCGCTCGCGCAACCGCCAGCCCTCCAACAAACTATTTCTCAGCCCATCATCGACTGATAACATCTTTTTTGCCGAAGTAGAACGCCACGCTTTCGTTCCTCCAATCCTCAGGATCCGGTTTCAAATCGTCGAAAAACAGCGTGGCCGGCGGATCCTCCAATGGGGGCACAACACACGGCGTTTCCCGGCATTCGGTAATCCGCTTGTAGGTCTCCTTCAATTGCCGGTCATAGCGGGCGGCCCGTCCGCTCAGCAGGTCGTCCCACGCAGGACGAAGATTACCCCCCTGTACGAGCAAGGCGGCTGCAAGCATCGCGATTGAGGCAAAACCGGGCACGCCGGGAAAATAGCTTCCGGCATAATAGGCATTGGCCAGCCACCCGGTCAGAAATACAAAATACACCGTATTCAACGCCCGTTGCGGCGGCGCTCCCTGAATAACCCAGATCGACGGAAAAAGGCCGGAGGCAACAATGACAAAGAGAAAACCGAGCGCCAAGAGCGGATGGATCTTTGAGATACTTTCTGTCTTTGCCCTTTTACCCATGCAAAGCGCCGCAAGCGTGGCGGCCGCCAACGGCAGCGAAACCATCCACTGCACGCAATACCGGGCCGCTGAAACAAGGTCTGCGAACACCGCTTTTCCGAAAGAGTGCTCGTGAGGAAAGTAGCCCAGGCGCACGTGGTTTCCCGGAGCAAGCACGACCGCGAGCGCTCCGATAACGGCGAAGCCTAAAAGAACCCCGGCTGTTTTACGCAGCTCAGGGTACGCAACGCTTGATAAAAGGACGCCGATCGAAAGCGCGACCAGCGCCATCATCGTGGTTTCGCTGCTTCCGCAAATGGCCAGCGCCAGCAGGCCCATAGCAACCCGAGCTGCCCACCAATTGATCTTCAGCGCCCCGCATAGGTAGATAAGCAGGACGCATGGGAACACGTACGTCATGGCGCCCGTGTACCAGTAAATCCCTTCAGCCGGGCTGGGCATTTGCCAAAGATAGAGTCCGACAACGGCCAAAGCAGCGCAGATTCGATCCCACCCGCTCAACTCCGGAGCAAAGGTTTTTAGGAGCTGGCTGAGCGCATGCGCCATCAAGACAATGAGGATTGCCGGGATAAGCTTGTATAGCGCGATCGACCGAAAGAGAAGCGGATTTGCGCTCAAGAGCGCGGCGGAAAAGAACCTGCCCTGCCACTCGGTGTACCAATGGACTTGCGCGCCCCAAAAACCCAGCTTGGCGACCGTATTTACCATGTGGAAATCATCGCCCTGCGGGTGCGCATAAAAGGAAAGAATGACAAAAGGGGCTAACACAGCAAGCAGCATTCCGGCCGCGGCCGCGCGCTTCCACGTCCAGCCGTTCTCAGAAATTCTTGCACTCATCCAGCGTGGCGACCATGGGGAAATCTTTGTTGAAGAAGCGAGCGATAGTGGGGTTCTTTAAAGCGCTTTTTTGGGTCTTTCTGTCGGGAAAAATCAAGATTTTCACATCATCCGGTTCAAAGGTTAGCCGGAACAAGCCGCGCTGCTTGTCATCAGGGATGATATAGCCTTCTCTTTCAAGCCGCTCCAGGTGCACGACCCGCCATTCCATTTCCTCGTAATACTGCAGGTCGGTCGAATTGCGCTGCGACATGTTCTTCAAATACCCCAAGACGGTCTGCAGCGCTTCCCATTCTTGCTTGTTGGCCTTTTTGAGATAAGACTCGACGGACGCCAGGTGCTCGGCCACATGCCCTTTTCCGCCGCTCTGCACGTAAAAAACCGGATTCCCTTCCCGCTCCATGACAAACTCTCGGCTGAAGCCGATGCCGAGGCTGCCGTACTGGCGCGCGTGGCGCTCGGCCTGGCTGAGCCGGACCTCGGTGAAACAAATTCTCGAGATCTTGGCCTTGATCCAGGCATCGTTCACGCCGTGAATCGTTTCTTCGCCGGGGTTCATATACAGCCCCTTTTGGCAGATCTCTTCGAGCAAATCCACGTACTTTTCTCTCAGCCGGGGGTTGATCGCTCGCCGAGCGGGATTGGCTTGCTTTCTCCCGGTCCAGTGGATCAGTAATTTGGAATGGAGGTGGGGGTGTGAGCCATGCAGTTTGAGCGCGCGATTAAGCATGCGTGAGCTCATCTAAAAGAGCCCGGCCAAAAGGCCAATCGCCCACGCCGCTCTCGGCATTGATGTGGCCCGCAGCTCCGGGATTGGCCAGGCGGCTGCCCCACGCCTCGGCGCAGCGCTGCCCAAACCCGGGTTCTGCAAAGGGATCGTCGTTGCTCGATACAAGAATGCTCGAAAACGGTAATCGTTTGAGCGGAACAGGCGCGAAACCATCAGCGCCCGGCGGAAAATAAATGCTTTCCGGATCGGCCGGCGCCACCAGCAGGGCTCCACC
>JAHFGY010000216.1 GCA_023247195.1 Candidatus Omnitrophota bacterium
ATCGCGTCCTTCATGAATTGGATGCGCTCGAACAGCTCTCGCGTGATGGTATCTTCCGTTCCGCCGTGCCGTTCGATGGGCGTTCCGAACTGAATAATCACCCGCCGGAGAGCGGGCCGAAGCGCCGGCAAGTGCCGCCGCGCAGGCCAAGCTTCGAACCCTCCGTGGATAATGAAGGGCACGATCGGCACGCCGCTTTCCATGTGCAGCCGCGTGGCGCCGCGGCGGAACGGCCGTATGGTGCCGTCTTCGGTGAGCTTGCCTTCCGGAAAAATACCGATGACTTCTCCGCGCCGCAGCCGGTTCAAGGCTTCCTCAAACGCGCTACGCCGCGCGTCGCCTTTCACGGGAATCGCGCCCGCCATGCGGACCAAGCGGCCGATCCCCGGCCAGTTGAAAACTTTTTGAGCCACCAAAAAGCGCACCGGCCTGCGGCACGCCGCGATCACGAGCGGCCCGTCGAGAAAACCGGTGTGATTCCCCGCCAGGATAAAGGAGCCGCGGCGGTTGAGGTTTTGGACGCCCTCGATGTGCACCTGAAAGACAACCCGGAGGATTCCGCGCACCACCATGCGGAAAACCATGTACCCAAAGCGCTCTCCCACGACGAGCACGGTCAGCGCCGTGAAAAAACTCAGCGCCGCCAGCAAGCGCAGCACCCGCATGGGCGAAGTCATGTCCAGGATAACGCCGGCAACCAGCAGCGGGCCCAGGAACATGGCCGTGGTCAGGGCCGAGCGAAGGCCAAAGAGTTTGCCGCGGAAACGATCCGGCGAAATGCGCTGCAGCAGCGTATCCAGCGTGATGATGATGACTTCGTTCGCCATGCCGAGCAGCAAAAGCAAAACCCACGCCATCTTCGCGCTGCCGCCGGCCAGCGCCAGGCTGGCAATCGCGATCGTTATAAAGCCAGTGGCCAGAATGCGCGCGCCCTTGAAGTTCCTCGCGAAGAAAGGCGCGGAGAAAGATCCGGCCACCATCCCGAAACCCAGCAACGCGAGGAAGAATCCGACGCCTCCGGTTCCCAATCTAAAATGGCGCACCCCGAGGCTGATCAATGTGACATAGAAGAAGGAGGACATAAACGACAGCACAACGGAAAGGAGGATGGCCTGCCGAGCGAGCCGGTGATATTTCAAGTAGCGGAGCGCGTCGCGCACATCGCTCCACAAATTGCGGCGCCGGGGGAAAGGCACGCTCTGGATATGGCGCTCGCGCACGTTGATGAGGTAGATGGCCAGGCCGGACAAAAGGAAAGTCACGGCGTTCACCATGAAACTGTACCGGCTGCCGATGCGCTCGACCACGCCGCCGGCGATCCAGGTGCCGATCAAGGTGGCGATGGTGCCGCTACCGCTCATCAGCGCGTTCGCGGCCTGCAATTGGTGGGATTCCACGATATCGGGGACGATTGCCAGCCGCGCGGGCATGAAAAAAGCGCTGCAAATCCCGATGGTGAACATAAAGGTGTACAGCGCTACGTGGTGCTGCTCGGCCGAGTAGCCGATCCAGATGGCCATCATGGCAACCAGCAGGGCGCGCAGCAAATCGGCCGCGACCATGACGCCGCGCCGGCTCATGCGGTCAAGGACCACGCCGGCAACGTTCCCAAAGATCAGCGCAGGCAAGAGGCTGAAGAAGGTAACGGCGCTCATCTCGGCTTCCATGTGAGCCGAGCCGATGAGCAGTCCGAGGAGCGCCATCTGCGTGAAGCGGTCGCCGATGGAAGAGATGACTTGTCCGACCCACAGCCGGATAAAAGCCGGCTTGGCCAGCACATCCCGCAGGCCGGCTGTTTGCTTAGCCGAGGCGCTCACGTTTGTTCTCGATGGCGTTCAATCCGTTAAAAGAGCGAGAAAAGCCGTCGAACAATGCCTCGCGAATAATACCGCGCGGCTTGCTCGATAAAAACGGAGAAGTCTTTCCCTGCCTTGCCGTCGGCCCTGTCCGAAACCGTACGGATGACCAAGCAGGGTATCTGGTGCTCGGCGCAGACCTGGGCCACGGCAGCGCCTTCCATTTCAACGCATTTCGCGTCCGGTAGGTGTCTGTGAATCTCGGCCAGGTGCCGGGGATCATGGATAAATTGATCGCCGCTCACGATCAAACCGGAAAGCGCCTTCGGGCTCGTGAGGCCGAGCGACTCCCGCTGAGCGGATGAAATATCGCGCGGCAAGTCTTCTTGGATATACCCCTGAGCCGCTTCCAAGGCGCCCTCGATCAGGTCCGGGTCCACGGTAAACCGATCGGAGTCCAAAAGAGGAATCTCGTACTGCGGGAAAAGCGGCCGCGCATCCATGTCGTGCTGCATCAATTCGCTGGCAACCACAATGTCACCGATGGAAACATCCGGCGCGACAGCTCCCGCGACTCCCACAAAAAGAACCAAATCAGCCCCATACGTTTCAAGGAGCCGGGTGGCGGTGATCGCGGCCGCCACCTTTCCCATCCGGGCATGCGCCAAGATGACTTCCTGGCCGTACAGCCGCCCGAACCGGTAGGTCCGATTGCCGACAATGTCCTTCCCGGCCGCGGCCAGGTCTTGGTTCAATAACTCCACTTCCTCGGGAACCGCGCCCAGCACGCCGACTTTCATGCCCGCCTCCGTGAAAGAGCCGCCAATGCGCACAACCGGGCTTCGGTTCGGGATAGCATCCACCCTTCAACGTCTTCCGTTCGGGCGGCCGCAAAATCGTCCCGGATCGCTTCCCGGATACTTTGCCGCAAGGCTGCGGCGTCCGCTTGAACCCTGCTTGCGGGCAACCGCTCTCGGAGAGCCGCAAGCAAATTTGCGCGGGTTGCTTCCCCGCGATTTTCCAAGAGGTAATGCCTGCCCACAGCAGCCGCGCTGGCTTGAGCGGGAAATGCCTGAAGCAGCCGCGCGGCAAACACAGCTTCCGGATCAGCGCCCGGCAGGATCCTGGCCAGCAACCTCTCGTACCCGCGAAACGGGAGCGCAAGCGCGA
>JAHFGY010000086.1 GCA_023247195.1 Candidatus Omnitrophota bacterium
GAGGCCATGGAAGCGGTCCTGGCGCTGCCGAAACCCTTTCACGCCGAGGACGTTCTCTTCGGCCCCAAATACTCGTTCATCGTGATCGGCCGCGAAGCGCTGGCGGGACCTGTTTCCGTCGACGAGCTGGCGCTGCGCGTTGCGCTGGATGCCTCGCTGTTCGACCAGCACGCTTGTTCATCGCCGCACACCGTGTTTGTGGAATCCGGCGCGGCAATCGATGCCAAAGCTTTTGCCGGAAAGCTCGCCAAAGCCATGGAAGCCACGCTCACGCGCGTGCCGCGGCGCGACGTGTCGCCGGCCGAAGCCATGGCTATCTTGGGCGCGCGAACCGAGCATGAGCTTTCCGGGGATGTATTCTCGCCCGCGACAACGGATTGGACGGTCATTTACGCGCCGGAGCCGCTGGAGCTGGCCGCGCCCTGCCGCGGCCGCGTGGTTTTCGTGAAGCCGGTGGACGACGTGATGCGGTGCGCGCAGCTTGCCGGGCCGCTGACGCAGACCGTGGGCACCGCGTTGAGCCCGGAGCGGGCATTGGCCTTTGCCGACGCCGCGACGGCGCGCGGCGTGGACCGGTGCGTGCCTGTGGGCCGGATGAGCCTCTATGATTTGCCGTGGGACGGCATGTTCGTCATGGATCGATTCGTGCGATGGACAACTGCCGGCGCAAACACCGAAGGAGCAGGTTGATGTTCAAACAGGGCCAAGGATGCATTATCGGTGAGCACGTGGTGATTGGCGAGGGTACGGTTCTCGGCCACCAGGTGATTATTCATCCTCATACGCGCATCGGTGCCAACTGCCAGGTGCAGGACGGCGCGATTCTCGGCAAAGGGCCGCTTGCGACCGGCAGCGCGGGAAGCTCGCCCACGGCGGGCCAAGCGCCTAAGCCGCTGGTCATCGGCGACAACGCGAAAATCGGAACAGGCGCCATCTGCTATGCGGGTGCGTCGATCGGAGATGACGTCTGGATCGCGGACCGCGCGATTGTCCGCGAAGGTGCCCGCATCGCGTCCGACGTTCGAATCGGCAAGCAGTCCATCATTGAGTGGGAAGCGGTGATCGGCCGCGGCACGCGCATTCAGGCTTTTACGCTGATCGGCGAGAAAATGAACGTGGGCGAGTCGGTGTTCATCGGGCCCGGGGTCATGACCATGTGCGATCGGGAGATGATGCGCGGCGGCTACCAGGTGAGCCCGCCGGTTATCAAGCGCGGTGCCCGGCTGGCGGGGCGCGTGACGCTTGCGCCCGGGGTTACGATCGGCGAAAACGCGACCGTGCTCGTCGGCTCCGTTGTTATCCACGACGTTCCGGATGGAGCCGTTGTTGTCGGCTACCCGGCAAAACCCACAAAGCTTATCCAGACGCCCAAGTGATGCTGAAACAGGCTCTGTTGCGGTTCATGGGCGCCGATCAGGAAGAGCAGCGCTTTCACGCGACGTTCAACCGCGTGATCGCCCAGGGCCGCTACCTCGACGGCCGGGAAGGCTTGCTTCTGGACATCGGCGCGCGCGACGGAGGCCATACCCGCACCTTTTTGGATGCGCTGGCCGCGCGTCAGGCAACTGCCGCAAAGACCGGAGGGGCCGCCACGAGCGGCTGGGAGCCGGTGATCGTCGAGTTGAACCCCGATTACTTGGCCGACGCTCGGACGCATTTCCGCTGCGTTGCTGCGAACGCTGAGCGCGCGCTTCCTTTTAGCGACAGGGCAGCGGCATGCGTCGTGATCAACCAGATTCTGGAGCACATCAAAGACCCGTTCCATTTACTGGCGGAATGCGACCGCGTGCTCAACGTGGGCGGCACGCTCATTATCGGCGTGCCGAATCTGGCCGGCTTGATGAACCGCGTTTACCTTTTAATGGGCCGGCAGCCGCCCGCGATTCACATGCCGGGTCCGCACGTTCGCGGCTACACGCTGGGCGCTCTGCGCGCCTATCTGGCGACTAATTCGAATTTCCGCATGCGGCGATTTTTCGGCTCATGCCTTTACCCGCTGCCGCCTTTCCTTTCCGAGCCCGTCGCGGTCGCGTTCCCGGGGCTGGCCAGCTATATCTTTTTCGTGCTCGAAAAGGTGAAGGATGCGCAGCCGAGCGCCTGGCAAGTTGGGGCCGAAAGCGGGGAAACACATTACACATGAGCGTTGAGGCGCGACCGCCCCGCGTGCCGCTCATCACCCCTGAGCTTACCGGCGATGCGCTCAGGCGCTGTGCGCGAAACGCTTATTTAGGCGTGCGCGCGCTCGCGCTCAAAGCGCGCCGGCAGCCGTTGGCGCGGCCCGGAGCCATTGAAGAGCCCGGCTCTATCCTCGTGATTCGACTCGACCGCCTCGGCGACGTGGTTCTCACCACGGCGCTCTTGCGCGCGCTGCGCATTCGTTTTCCGCAAGCGCGCCTCGGCGTCGCGGTCCGCCCGGCTTTTGCGCCGCTCCTGCGCGCGCAGCCTTACCTCGACGAAGTGATCGAAGCTCCCCCCAAGCCGAAGGCCGCGGCTTGGGACGTGATACTCGATCCCGTGGACAGTTATTCGCTCGCGACCGCTCGGCTGACAGCGGCGCTGCGCCCCGGAGCCAGCACCGGGTACGCGATCGCGGGTCGCGGGGTATTCTTCACGCACCCCGCGCCGCCGCCCGCTCCGGGCTCGCTCGCCGAACAGTCCGTGCGGCTCGCGACCATCCTTGGCTGGCAGCTGCCGCTGCTGCGGCCGCAACTGATAGTGCCTGAAGAAGCGCGCTGCCAGGCCACGGATCGGCTCGCGGCCCAAGGAAATAAGCCTTGGCTTGTTGTCGCCGTGGGAGGGTATTACCCGACCCAGCGGCTGCCATCCGCGACCATGGGCGAAGCGGCCGGACGCATGGCGCAGGAGCATGGGCTTGGGCTGGTCGTGGTCGGCGGGCCGGGGGAAGGGCAGCGAGCGGCGGATGTCGCCGCTTCGGCCACCATCACGCGCGGCCAGCCAAAGCCGGCTATTGCCGCGGATTTGACTGTAATGGAGCTGGCGGCTCTGCTGGCTCAAGCGCGGCTGGTGTTTGCGAACAATTCCGGCCCGCTGCACTTGGCCGCGGCGCTTGGGGTGCCCACGCTCTCCACGCTCGGCCCGACCGACCCGGTACGCTTTGCGCCCATTGGTTCGACTCCTGAAGCGCGGCATCGTACCGTTCGGCTGGGGGTTGCGTGCAGTCCCTGCAACCTGGGCAAGTGTTCCCACCACACCTGCTTGGCCGCGATCCCGGTCGGCCAACTGACCGAAGCGGCTCAAGATCTCTTGACCGCCGGGCGCAAGGGCTAGCGCAAAAGCCGGGTGGGAAGGTATACTAACAGGCTATGGCGAACTCTAAGAAACCCAATATCCTGAGCTTGTTAGCGCAGGCGGCCCGGCCGCAGCATTGGATCAAGAACACCTTTGTGTTCTTGCCTGTGGTCTTTGCCCAACGCCTGGGCGATGTCGACGCTTGGCTGGACGCGATCAAAATGTTCGTCTGCTTTTCGATCGCCGCGAGCTCGGTCTACCTCTGGAACGACGTGGCCGATGCCGCTTCCGACCGGCTGCACCCGACCAAGAAGACACGTCCCATTGCTTCCGGCGCGCTGAAGCCGCAGATCGCCACCACCGCGGCCTTTATCGGCATGGCGATCGCGCTCCTCGGCTCGTACGGGCTTGAGCTCTGGTTCGGCCACGTGATCGCGCTCTATATCGGCATGAACGTGATCTACACCAAGTGGTGGCGCGACTTCGTGATCATCGACGTGTTCTGTATCTCGTTCTTTTTTGTCCTGCGGATAATCGCCGCTCCGCTGGTGCTTCAGATACCGGTTTCGTACTGGATGATCATCCTCACCGCGCTGCTCTCGCTCTTTCTGGCTTTGAACAAGCGGCGCTTTGAGCTGGTTCGGTTGGCCGGCAAGGCGAGCGAGCACCGGGAAGTGCTGGAAAAGTACAGCGCGTACTACATCGATCAGATGTGCGCCGCGATCACGGCTTCGGTCTTAGTGGTTTACATGCTCTACACCCTGGACCCGCGGCAGATCGAGCGCTTTGGCTCGCACAACCTGGTCTACTCCATTCCATTCGTTTGGTACGGCGTGTTCCGCTACCAGTACCTTGTTTTTAAGAAGGAACTGGGCGGCGACCCGGCGAAGATCGTGCTGTCGGACCGGTTTATCCTGCTGGATATCATCCTTTGGATCATGGTTTGCGCGTTCGGCATTTACGCGCGCCACGAGTGGGTTCCCTTTGTCATCTCCTAAGCCTGCGGAAAAATCCTCGTTAATACAGGCCTTTGCCCGATTTTTTTCAACCGGCCTGTATTCCAGCCTTCCGTTTGTCCGCGGCGAGCGGCGCGACAGCGGCTCCGGCACCGCGGGCACGGCCGTGGGGCTGCTCATCTGGCTGGTCTTGCCCGCAAGCGGCTGGCCGCTGTGGGCGATTCTCATTCTTTCTTTTCCGATCGCTTGGTGGACCATCGAAGCCTCCCATTTTGAATTCCACGACGATCCCCGGATCGTGATCGACGAAGTGCTCGGGGTGTGGTGGACCGTGGCTTTTCTGCCTCGCACGTGGCCGATCTTGATCGCGGGGTTTTTTCTGTTCCGCCTGTTGGATATCTGGAAGCCTTGGTTTGTCGGGCATTCGCAGAAGCTTCCGGGCGGGTTGGGCGTGCTGACCGATGATGTGCTGGCCGGCATGCTGGGGAACTTGATTTTGCGTGCGGGACTCTATGGGTACTTTCTCTTAGCGATCAAGTCCACCTAAAAAAGCACAGCCCACACCCCATGTGCGGCATCTGTGGCATGGTCGGCCTGGACCAGCCCCAGGCGATGGTGCGGATGATGGAACGCCTGCGCCACCGCGGTCCGGACGACGCCGGCGATTTCAGCGACGGCCCCGCGCATCTCGGCATGGTCCGGCTCGCCGTTATCGACCTTCCCACCGGCCACCAGCCTCTCAGCGACGAAAAAAAAGAGAACTGGGTCGTTTTCAACGGCGAGATCTACAACTATCGCGCGCTCCGAGCCGGGTTGCAAAAGCGCGGGCATACTTTAGCCACCCAGAGTGACACGGAAACCATCGTCCACCTGTATGAAGACAAGGGCGAGGCTTGCGTCAGCGACCTGGACGGCGATTTCGCGTTCGCGGTGTGGGACACGCGCAAGCGGCGATTGTTCGCGGCCCGCGATCGGCTGGGGGTGAAGCCGTTTTACTACTGGCATGACGGCACCCGGTTTGCTTTTGCTTCAGAGCTCAAAGCGCTGCTCACGATCGAGGGCGTTTCCAAAGACCTTGATCTTGAAGCGCTGGATGCGTACCTCACCTTCCTCTATATACCCGCTCCGTTGACCGCGTTCCGCTCGATCCGCAAGCTGCCGCCGGGTTGCTCGCTGACCTTTCAGGATGGCCGGCTCGAGATTCATCGGTATTGGGAGCCTCCGGTCGTGACAGACCGACGCACGCTCGACGGCTTGGAGCTTGACCGCTTCGTGCGAACCGAGCTGCAGCGCAGTGTTGAGGCCCGGCTGATCAGCGACGTGGCGCTTGGCGCGTTCCTGAGCGGCGGATTGGATTCGTCGAGTGTTGTGGCCTTCATGAGCCAAGCGTCCAGCCGGCCGGTACGGACCTTTTCGGTTGGCTTCCAGGCGAAATATGCGGACTTCGACGAGTTGGATTCCGCTCGCGTTGCGGCAAAAGCCTTTGGCACGGACCACACCGAGTTCCGGGTCAAATTCGAGGCAGCGGCCACGCTGCCGCGCGTGGTTCATCACATGGACGAGCCGTTTGCGGATTCGTCCGCGCTGCTGACTTATCTGATTTCGCAGGAAGCCCGGCGGCAAGTGACCGTCGCGTTGACCGGGATCGGGGGAGACGAGGTCTTTGGCGGTTATCCCCGTTACCAAGGCGTGCAACACGCGCAGCGCTATGAGCGGCTGCCGCTGGCGATCCGCCGCGGCTTGGCCGGCTGCGCGTCGCTGCTGCCGGAATCCCATGATGGGAGCCACCGACGGCTCGGCTGGCTCAGGCGATTTTTGTCCGCGGGAACATTGCCGACCGCTGAGCGATACCTGGCGTGGCGCACGTACGTGACGCCTGAAATGAAGTCGGATCTCTATGGTCCGGCCATGCGACAGGCTTTTGTGCGTTCCGACGCGGAAGAAGGGATGCGGAGCGTTCTGCAGCGGACGGACGAGGAAATAACGGAACGCGTGCATCGCCTGGACTTAATCAGCTATTTGCCGGACGACCTGCTCGCCATGGCGGACCGCATGAGCATGGCTCACGGGTTGGAGGTGCGCGTGCCGTTTTGCGACCACCGGCTGCTGGAATCGCTCGCGGGCGTGGGCATGAGCCGGCGCATGGCCGGCGGCTCGCTCAAAGGGCTTCTCAAACGTGCGATGCGCGGCATTGTTCCGCGCGAGCTTCTTGACAAACCCAAGCAAGGATTCATGGCGCCGCTGGATGCGTGGCTCAGAGATGATCTGTCCGGCATGGTGAGCGATGTTCTAGGCCCGGAATCGGTGCGTCGGCGCGGTTTTTTTGTTCCGGAGGCCGTGGAAGCGCTGCTCGATGGCCACCGGCAGCGAAAGGTCAGTCCGCATGTTATCTACGCGCTGCTGGTTCTCGAGCTGTGGTGCCGGGATTACGTGGACGCATGAACGAGCGCATTCTTATCATTCACCTGGCGGGATTCGGCGACCTCATGATCGGGTTCCCGGCGTTGGCGGCGTTGCGCCACGCTTATCCCGAGGCAAAAATTTATCTTCTTACCTGGAAGCCGTACGCGGCGATTGCCGAAAGGCTCAAAAGCGTGGACGGTCATTTCTACCTGGAAAACGCGACTTCGCCCGGCGCTCTCCTGAGGAATCTGGCATCGGTCTGGCGCATGCGGCGCGCGCGCGTGACCTTGGCGGTGAATCTTTATCATTTGTATCGGCCGAGCGGGGTGCGCAAGCTGCGTTTTCTCCTTGGGCTGATCCACCCGCGCGTGACCGCGGGCCGCAACACCGATGGCCGGGGAAAATGGCTGCACGTCAAAGTCGACGAAAGCACGGATGAACCGCTCCATGAAGCCGAGCGGCAAATGCGCGTTGCCGCGGCCTTGGGCGGCTCAGCTACGCCGTGGCCTTCCGGGCCCTGGCTTCATATGCGGCCGGGAGATGCTGAGAAAGCCTTGGCTTGGCTGACTAAGCAGGATGTTGAGCCGGAGGAACGCTTGATTCTGATCCATGCCGGTTCCGGCCGCGCCACGCACCGCTGGCCGGCGGAATCCTTTGCCCAGGTCGCCTCCAAGCTCGAGGAATTGAATCGCGTGCGCATTGTGTTGATCGGTAACCGGAGCGAGAGGGCGCTCGCTCATCGCATCGCGGGAAAGCTCAAGCGGCCCATTGTCGCAACGGGCGAGCTTTCGCTGCCGACGCTGTTTTGGTTGATGAGCCGGGCCCGCCTTCTGCTGACGAACGATTCCGGGCCCATGCATTTGGCCAGCCTCCTAAACATTCCGATCGTGGCCATGACCGGACCGTCGAATCCTCGTCGGTATGGTCCCTTTCCCTTGAATCGTCCGGGACAGGTGGTTTTTCACGCCGCGGATTGCCCGGAATGCCACCGGCACGATTGTCGCGGGCACGCGGCTCTTCGGAGCCTGCCCATCGATCCGGTGCTGAACGCGTGCCTGGGAATCTTGCGGGGCGAGACACTCACGGGGATCCGGAATGTGCGCAGCCGGCTGGGCGTGCTGCATGTGCACACGCTGCCGGTTGTGAGCGGATCGGGCATCAATACATTCCTCACCATGCGCGGGCAGAGCAGAGACGGATTCGACGTGGAACTGGCTTGCGCCGACGGTGGAGCCCTGATCGATCAAGTGGAGCAGGCCGGCATGCGCGTGCGCAAACTGCGGCACATGGTATGGCCGGTCCATCCCTGGCATGATCCGCTCGCGGTGCTGGAATTGGCTTTATTGATCCGCAGAAAAAAGTATACGATCGTGCATACGCACAATTCCAAAGCCGGATTTATCGGGCGATTAGCCGCGCGCTTGGCTCGCGCGCCGATCGTCGTGCATACGGTTCACGGTTTTTCGTTTCATGGGAATGAGAGCCCCTTCAAACAGACGCTGTACCGCACGCTTGAACGCGTCGCGAGCGGGTGGTGCGATGTGTTGATCGTGATTTCTCAGCCGCTCATCGACTGGGCGCTGGCTGAGCGCATCGCGCCGGCGAGCAAAATGGTCAAGATTTACAGCGGCATCGATGTCGAGCGTTTCCGCGCGCCCGTGGATGTGGGGCAAGTGCGCGCCAGCTTGGGGCTGAGCAAGGATGACTTCGTCGTGGGTGAAGTCGCGAAACTGTGGCCGGGAAAAGGGCATGGCATTCTGCTGCGCGCCGCGGCCATGCTGCGCGGCCGGGCGCCGAACCTGAAAGTGCTCCTGGTAGGCGACGGCGAGCTGCGGTCGCAGCTGGAGCGCGATGTGCAAGCGTTGCACCTCCAAGAGCGGGTCGTGTTCGCGGGCTTCCGCGAAGACGTGCCCGCGATCACGCGCTCGCTCGACGTGGCGGTGCTGCCGAGCCTGTTCGAAGGCATGGGCCGCGCCGTGATCGAGGCTCAAGCCGCGGGCTGCGCGGTCATCGGCACGCGCGTGGGCGGCATCCCGGACTTGATCCGCGACGGCGACAACGGCCTGTTGATCGAGCCTGGCAGCGCCGAAGCGCTGGCCACGGCCATTGACCGGCTGTACAAGAACCCGGATTATCGGCGGCAGCTGGGTGATGCGGCTGCGCGCGGTGTGGATGACCGTTTTTCGGAGGAGACCATGGTCAGGGAAACGATCGCGGTATATCAACGGCTTCTTCGCCACCGCCGGAGCGACGAACGATGAGCCGGAGAAACGCCTGATGAGCGCGCTCATCGCTCTTATCTGCGGCATCGCGCTCTCGGTGCTCTTGACGCCGCTGGTGCGCCGCCTGGCTCTGGCCGTGGGCATTCTAGACAAGCCGAACTGGCGCAAAGTGCATCGCCACCCGACGCCGCGGCTCGGCGGCCTGGGGGTCTATGTCGCCTGGGCGACCGCGGTGATCGTGGGATTCTGGCTAACGGGCCGGCAAGAGTGGCTGCATTCGCTCGTGCCGGTGATGACGCTGGCCGGCATGGTCATGGTGCTCGGCATTTGGGATGACTGGCGGGACGTCACCGGCTCCGTGAAGCTCGCGGCGCAGATCGGCATCGCGAGCCTCACCTTCGTGTCCGGCATCGCTATCGACCGCATCAGCAACCCTCTTGGAGGGGAAATCTTCTTTCCGTGGCCGGTCAGCTACCTGATTACGGTGGCCTGGGTCATCGGCGTCATGAACGCCATGAATTTACTCGACGGTCTCGACGGCCTGGCAAGCGGTGTCGCCGCGATCATCGCCTACGGGCTCATGGCTTCAGGTATTTACTTGGACAGCCCGCGGTCCGTGGTCCTCATGGCAGCGCTGGCCGGCGCGTGCCTGGGCTTTCTCCGGTACAATTTTTACCCGGCCAAGATTTTTTTGGGAGACAGCGGCAGCCAATTCATCGGCTACGTCTTCGCGGTC
>JAHFGY010000087.1 GCA_023247195.1 Candidatus Omnitrophota bacterium
GCGGCACCAAAAGGATGTGCGCGGATTTGTGATCGCGCCAGGCGCGGATGCCGAGCAAGATCAATCCGGCTGCCGCGGGTACCAGGAACCACGCGGTTTCAAGCCGGCCGGCCATATCCCAAAAAAATGCGCGTTCTCGCCATAGACCCCCCACCATCCCTGGCTGCGCGCCAATTGCAGATCCACAAGCCCCTTGGCCGGATCCGATAGGCGAAGCGCGGGCGACAAGATCGATCGGCCGCGCATAAAGCCTAATACGACGTAGCCAAGCAAGTAAGGAATGGTTGCCGCTGCCATGAGCGTGGCAACGCGAATCACGCGCGTGCGCCACGGTTGTTCGCGCCGGCAGAACTCGGCAAGCATGCAACCCACCGCGGCTGCGAATGCGGTCGGGTGCATCAGCGAAGCGGCGGCGAACGCGGCCGCCGAGGCTATAAACCATCGCGAATCCGCGTGCGCGTCGCGCAGGCTGCGCATATAAAGCCACGTGCCCACTGTCAGCACAAGAAGCGTATCCGCTTGCGGGTAACCGGTTCGCGCGAACGCAACGCTGTTGCCTGACACGGCCAGGCAGGCGGCGGCTGCCAGCCCGGTCTTTGAATCGCCCACACCGCGGCCGATCCGCCACAGCACAAAGAGCGTGAGCCAGCTGCATGCGGCGGAAACACCCAGAACGACCCCATCGCGCACGCCGGCTATCAAAAACGCCCCAGCCAAAAGCAGCACGTGCAAGGGTTTTACCGGATACCCGGCGCCGCCGCGGTCCTTCAGGAATTGCCCGGCGGATTCCACGCGTCGCTGCCCGGTATCCCGTTTTTCGCGCCACCAGTCCAGCAAGTAGGCGGGTTGCTTGGCCGCATTGGCATAGTACGCGCCGTCGTAGAGCACAAGCCCGCGCGTGCCCAGGCCATGAAACCGAACAACCGCGCCCACGCTCAGCACAATGAGCAGAAGAAAGATCTGCCAGCTCCGATGTCGCGACATCAGGCTGATCTGCGCCGCCCGACTCGCAGCCGTGCCGCTAATTGCCGCAACGGCGAGCGCCGTGCCGCGTGACGGCGGTACAGCGCTTCATTGGCCAAAGGAATGCCTATCCGCTGCGGGAGCTCGCCTTTGCGCTTCTGCTGCACAAGCTGGCTGAGGTCCAGCAGGAGTCGCTCCGCTAGGGTGCGGCGGTTGAACCAGTCATCGGCGAGCTGTTTGGCGTTGCCGGCGATCTGCGTGCGGAGCAGCGGGCTTTCGATCAAACGCGCGAGCGCGTCATACCACCCCGCGGAACTGTACGCCACAAAGCCGGTGCGCCCCGTTTGTAGGATATGGCACAGCTCAGGCGACATATCCGATACCACGGGAACGCCTAACTGCATAAAAACCAGCGCCCGACCGGAGCTCGTGCAGTTCTTGAAGCGAATGAGGTAATCGTTCGGGTAAGCGCCGAAATGGTTCCAGGCCTCGCCAAGCACCGAACGGAAAGCGCGCTTGCGCAGGCTGTCCGGTATCGGGGCCAAGCTTGTGACCAGCCCGATATCCGCTTGAACAAGTTCCTGCCCCAGCGTTTCCAGGTTCCACTGTACGTCGTCGATCGGAATCGCGGGACGGCCGACCTTCCACAAGCCGTGGCTTTTTACATCGTAGACCGCGCGCAGCCGTATGGGATGGCGTTTGGCCAGCGCCTCGAGCGCCGGAGAGAGATAAGGATAAAACTGCTCCAGGTGGTAGAGATTTCCGTGGTAGCCGAGGATGGTTTCGGTCTTGCCCTCATGGCGCTTCCAGAGCTTCCAGTCGTCTTCAATCAAGTAAACCAGAAAAATAGACGGGTTATAGGAAAGGTAATAATCGCGCTCTTCAACCGTGCCGGCGATGAGAAAGTCCGCCCCGCGGATTTCCTGTACCTGCTCCGCCCGGATATCCGACGGGTGCACAACGCCGATCAGGAGGCCCGGGTTCAGTTGCCGCGCCCGCGCGCTTTCAAGATCCGAGCACATGAGCACCGCGACGTCGTAGCGGTCATAGTGATCCCAGTCATCGACCGCGGTTTCAACACCGAGCGCGGCTAAGTCGCGCGCGAGGTAGTCAAACAGCAAGCGCCGCGTGCTGAGCTTCTTGTCGTGGCGCGTGTTGAACACAATTCTCATGGCGTCCCGTTCCCCGTTTCAGCCTGGTCCACCTGCTTCCACCGGTCGATGAAGCCCGCGCGCGCAATAGCGTCGGCGAGGAGACGCGCCTTGACCTCGGCGCCCGCCTCGGTCACATGCACCGCGTCCGCCACATACTCGGGCGTGGCCGGCATCTCAGCGGCTAAATCGAAAAAAGCGGCGCCGGTTTCTTGGGCCACATCGCGAACGATCTGTAAGTGCTCGCGCATGCCGCGTTCGTAAACTTCCCGGTAATGGCCTGGCGGTTCCGCGTCCGCGCGGTACACTGCGGTCGGTAGCAGCACGTCGATTCCACGCCCGCGCGCCACGTCTACGATCGAACGCAGGTTGCGGTGGAAATACCGGCCGCTCGATCGGTTGAAGTTCGCCAGCGCTTCGGCCGGCTCCGGCCGCTCGTCCACGAGCGTTGTCGTGTACTTATAAATGCTTTCAGGCCGCCAGAGGTTCAGCCGGATCCCGAGGATGCGCGTGAGCGCGGACCAGCCAAAGAGCTTCTCTCTCGCCGTTGTCCCGGACCAACTCTTCCGGTAGCCGGTGTAGTCGCCGGTGAATTGAGGCTGCCGCCGCGGATGGATGTCGTTGTGCGCGTGATACGGGATCACAAGGTTCGGGGAGAGATCCAGTACTTTGAATTCCAGGTTCATGAGGTCCTCGGCGGATGTGTAGCCCGGCACGCCCGCATTGATCACCTCGATCGCCACGCCGGGATACCGCTTTCGCAAATGGGCTTCGAGCCGAGCGGGATAGGTTTTCGCATCATCGGTGATCGCGGTGCAATACGTGGTCGACGCGCCGAGCGTAACAACGCGGTACGAGTGCGGCGGTTTATCGATGCTGATCTCGGGACCGCGGAAACCGTACGCGTTGTGGCGCACCGGGTCTTTGACGCTCCGGTATCCCGGCTTTAAGGTGTACACGAGCCAATGATGCGGCTGGTAAAGCGAGGTATGCCCCAGGTACGAGGCGCCGGGGCCGACCGGCGCGGCATAGAGCCGCTGCTGCTCGTCGGACGCGGCAAAACGGAGCCATAACTGGCACCCGAGTTCGAGCGCGATGAGCGTTGCCAGTCCGGAGAGAACAACGAGGCGCCACGGCTGTTGCTTACCCACCAGGCGCATCCTCCCGTCTCGCGAGCCAATTCACAGCGCGACCAACCAGACTCTCGGCAATCATTTGGTGCACCGGAACCGCAAGCCGCATGAATACAAGGCCCAGAGCCACCAGGTAGCTGTGCATGGCCGCTTCTCCAATGGACAGACTTGGCCCAACCCCTGCGCGAACCGCCGTGGAAACAACAACCGCAATAACTAGCCAAGAGCCCAAGATCCCTGGCTTTACTAGGTCGCCGGCCGCGGCGGCGGCGCCTGACGTCTGCGAACTTTTTGCCAGGCGACCGCACGGACCTGCCAGCGGCCCGAACAAGCTTTCCCGGAGGGTCGCGGACCAGTCAATCCGTTGCGCGAAGCACCCACCTAAGACAGAGGAAACCGCCCGGACCGTTCGGCTATCCCGAACAATCGCTTCGGCCCGCGCGTTCCATGCGATCCCAAGCCGATCCAGACCGCGGTCGAGCGCGCGGACGCCGCGCGCGATCAGGCTGCTTTCCCACGCTTGAACGATCAAGGCTCGGTCTCCTGCAGCTTCGGCCCGCGCTCCGAGGGTTCAATGCCTTCCATCATCAAAGAAAGGTGGTACCGATAGGTATCAAACAAAAACGCACTCCCCAAACGCACTCCCGCATCTCTATACGATGGAGGCAGGTAGGGGCTCTCTTTGTTCGCGTGGATGATCACCTCAAGCGTCACATCTTTGTCGGATTGGGATCCGCTGGGGAACTCGGAGGGAACGACTTCAACGATCCGCTCGATCTCAGCCCTGGGATAGAGCTCGCCCCGCCGCTCACCCAGATCAATGTCGCCTGGCTGAATAGCCTCGGCCACAGCCGCAGGGATGGAACGAGCCCTGCTGCGGATGCGCAAGAATACCGGAGGGGGGCCGTCCGGAATGGGCGCCGGCGCCTCTTCCACTGAGGGTGACAGCTTCGGCGGGGGAGCCTCAACCGCAAAAGCATTATTCAATATGGCCATCTTGTTCGCTCGGTTGGCGACCAGCACGAAATAGGCCCCCTCGGGAACGCCCTCGGATATCCCGAACTCGATCTGCGTGGGGCTGATGAAACGCACCGACTGGAAAATGCCTGTTGTGGAGGAGACCCCGGTTTTCACAACGGTCTGCGGGTCAAAGTTACGGCCATGGATGGTAATGAGGGCATCTTTGCCGGGCGGTATCTTAACAGGCTCCACCCGCTCGATGACCGGCGTGGGATAAGTGGCGATGCGATGCAGTTGCACGCCAAAGGTAATCACCAGCGCGACCACGAGCGCGACGCCCGCATCGATAAGGTTCACCCGGCCAAAGATCCGTCCCCGATCATCGATTACTGACATGCCGTATGCTCCGACTCATGCCGATCGCCGCAAAAAGCAGGTAAAAAGGCATCACCATATCGCGAAGACGAACCGCCGTCCCCGCATTACTGCAGTGAAGCCCGATTGAGATCACCATTACCCCGAGGTAAAGCGCCAAGGTTCCGAACACCCACCGGTCCGCCTGGATCCCCCGCCCCATTCCAACGAGTACAAAGGGCGCAAGCAGCAGGTTAACGAACGCAAGCGGCAGAGCGACCGCCAGCCGAGGGCTCCGGTAAAGCGTGTCGGGAAACGGCGAAAAGAGCAGCCGCGAAACAGCCTTCGGGATCAGCGTTGCCGTCTCGGCGGGCGAAAGAACAAAATAGCCGGATCCCTGAGACAAGAGGGCGTAGTGATCATGGAAACGCTGAGGATAAATGCGGTAGTTGCCTCCGGTCAGATCCGTGAAGGTCGTGTTCAGCGCCCGCATTGCGCTGTGCTGCAAGAAGGTGTTTATCTGTGAACCAAGGGTGTTCGCGGACAGAAAGAGCAGGATCAGCGCAGCAACTCCTCCGGCTAATGCAACCGCTCGGCCAAGCGGCCATGCCCAAGCAGATGCTACCGCACGAACAAGCGCAACCGCGATTGCCACACCTACAAGCGCGCTGGCCACATCGCGCCGCATGAAGAACACAGCCGTGGCCACAACAGCAAGCGCGGCACCGGCCGCGGCGGCTCTTTTGATGTCAACCGGCGGGCGGCTCGCCAGCGCAAGGACGAGCAGGAACACCGCTGAGAGAAAGATGACCGGCCACTCCTTGAGACCGCTCACCGACCACGCAAAGAGGGTCGGATACCAGGCAACGGCGATAAAACTCGCCGCCGCCGACCATTCGCCCGCCCATCGCCGGGACACGTGGAAGCATAGGAGAGCCGTCACCACGTTGAGCAGCGCGTTGATCCATTGAACGGCAGTCGGCGCGGGCGTGAATATTCCGAACAAGCCGGCTACCCAATAGGAAAAACCGGTCACTTGATACGTGTCCCACCTCGGCAAAAGGCCCTTGTGCTCAATTTCATGGACAAACGTTTTATAGTACAGCGGTATCGGCCGCTGCGTCACATGGTGTGCGATGTAATAGCCGTGCGAATGATACGACGAAGCGTCGCCGACAACATCCCAGGGCTGCGCAAAGCCTAAGGAATAGTGAGCCGCGACGCCGTTCGCGCAGACGGCCAGGAGGCGCAGCGCGAGCGCCGCGGCGCCCGCGATGAGCAGCAGCCGCCTGTGCGGGCTGACCTGAAACGACCGAACCATCCACCCGATGACGAGCAGCGTGGGAGCCAGCAGCCAGGTGATCGGCACAAGGGCCAGCCATACGCCGCACGCGATTGCGCTTGCCAGCAGAATCGCTCGCTTCATGCGTTGGTCCGACCGGCCGAGGCCACTGCCAGAAGCGAGACGCCGACCGGCAAATCGCATCGCGATAGGAGGCTTCGCTCGCTCGCGAAGATTCCTTCCAGCAAGCGCGATACCGGGCGCGGAAGTGGCCGCGACAGGTCGGATTTCGGCGGGCCTTGGCGCCGCCGGCCGCCCAAGAGCCGGGCGAGCGCTATCGGCGGAAAAAGCAGCGTGTTGAAATAGCTCAAGCGATCAATGCGCCATCCGGTTCGGGCGAGCGCGGCCGCAAGACCAGGCCGCGTGTATCGTCGCTGGTGGTGGTTGATCTCATCGTGGTCGCTCCAAAGCCATTGGAACGCGGGTACGGTCAAGATCAATTGCCCGTTGTTGCGGCAGACGCGGCGCATTTCCGACAGCGCGGATGCGTCATCCGAGACATGTTCCAGCACATCGCACGCGAAAATCGCGTCAAATGCACCGTCTCTGAACGGCAGTTGCTCGGAACGGGCGCCGACCAGCCGGTCCAGGCGCCGGCGCGCGTACGCGAGCGCCGAGGCGTTCAACTCAGAGCCGACAAACCAGCCGTGCCGGCTCAGCATCTGCCCCAGTCGGCCGGTGCCTGTTCCGATCTCGAGCAGCGACCGGTTGCTTGCGCTGCCGCGCAGATTCGCGCGAAGCACGGACTCGAGGATCCGCTGGCGCGCCGCGAACCACCAGTGGTCTTGTTCGGCTTGCGCGTATTCCGCGTAAAAGGTCTGTTCCATCACACTCTCGGGGCTGCGATACGGTAGAGCGTGCCGAACGGCGTGGCAAAGACCGGCATGAGCCGGCCCAGCATGGCGGGCGCGCGCGCGGCCAATCGTTCCAGGTCTTCATTGCTCAGGTAGGCGAGTGTTGCGCGGAACGGCCGCAAACCCGCAATGGGATCGCGGCGCAGCATGGCTTCATAGCGCTCAAGCAAAACCGATAAGTACTGGTCGTACGCGCGCCGGCCGTCCTCCCCGCCCTGGAAAACTTGCATGCCCAAGAGCAGCCCTCCGCCGCCGGCTGAATACAGGAGCTCTTTTGCCGCATCGCGGTCATAAGCGTAGAAACGCAGCGCGGCCAAATAGCGGTATTCGATTTCTTGCCGCGTCAGCAGCGATGTGATGAAGAACGGGTCCGACAAGTACACCGGCGTGCCCGCGTAAGTCGTCACGAGCTCCGCATCTTTCAATTCCATGGGATTCGTGAGGACCACATCGCCCGAAAGCGCGTTGTTTCGCAGCCATTCGCACACCGGCGCGAATTCCGCGTGCGCCAGCACCCTCGGTGTCGCGACCTGGTAGTAGCGCATTTGGAATGCGGCAGCGCCTGCAACCAGGGCGATGACCGTTGCCCACCCGAGCGGCCGCGCAAGCCATCGCCATCGGGAGGCGGAAAGCCAAGTCGCAAGCGCCAGCGTGGCGGCGCCCAGCGTTATCGGTTTCAGCACATTTGTTTGCCAATGGAACGGCTGCAGCGTTTTTCCGGTCATGATTTGCTGGTTCAAACAGATCCACCCGGCCGCAACGCAAGCGATGAGCCACCAGCGGCGTCGGGTATTAGCCGGGTGAAATGCGGCAAGAACCAGTACAGCGCCCAGTGCCATCGCAATAGGCGCTTCAGGCTTGCGCGTGAACTCAAAGCCATACCGCATCCACAGATCCGGAAAGCCTGCGGCGTGGCGCACTTGGATTCCGCTGACGACAGCCGGAATCGCCACATAACTCATGACCACGCCGATGCCGGCCAGCTTTGCAAGATCGCCTCCATTCCCGCGCAGCAGCGCTGACGCGGCGATCAGCCCCGCCACAACAAAGTACGCGGTTGCGACGTATACGCTCGCGTAGCACACCAGACCCGCGAGTATCCCCGCAACGACAACCCGCACCGGAGCCGACCCTGAATGATCGGGATCCAGCGTCCAAAAAAGCCCCCAGAGCGCCGAGAGAAGCACCAGCACATGCCACACCGGGCTGATCGGCCGAACGTAGGCAAGCGGCAAGCCTTCGCGCCAAAACGCGGCCAGCGCCGCCGGGTGGACGGTGATCCACGACGTGCCCAATGCCATCGTCAGCGCGGCCACCAGCCGCGGGCCCGAAGCGCTCGCAAAAGAGCCGAGCCAAGCGTAAGCGACCAGCAACAGCAACGCGGGATAAAGAAAGGTGCAAAGGATGTCCGTGCTTATGATGGAAAGGTGAAGAGCCCGCCCGAGCCTTCCCTCAATGCGCTCCGGCAGCGCGGGCATGATCGCAGGGTCATTCTGGTGCTCCAGAATAGCGGCATTCCCCGCGGCAGACTCGCCCAGGAGCACGGCGCCCACTCGAGTCAGGTAAAACGATTCATCCGCCGCGCCCAGCAGGTGCAACCCATTGGCTCGCTCGCCATGGACGGCCAAAAACGCGATATCCGGCGCCACATGCAGCAAGCCCGTGGCCGCAGCTGCGAGAATGAGCATCCCTAACCAAGACTTGCAGCCCGGCTGAGCGGCTGAGCGTTGTGGAGCAGCGCTTGTTTGGAATCGCGCGCGGCCGTCCGGGGCGGACAGGACCGCACTCATCCGATCCCAACCGCCTGCTCCACGGATTGCTCCGCGTGCCATGCCCAGGTTTTGCGCAATCCATCTTCGAGGCTTGTGCTCGCGCGCCAGCCCGCGATGCGCTCCGCGGGCTCGGGATCGGCATGCAGCGCTTCAACGTCGTCCGAACGCTTCGGCATCACGCCGTACTGAGCTTGAATCGGTCGCCCGCTGATGCGCACCAGCGTCTCGACAACCTCTCGCACGGAAGTTGCCCGGCCTGTGCCAAGCTCTATCCGTTGTCCGCAAGCGCCCGGAGCGGCTGCCACGCGCAGCAGCCCGTCAACGAGATCATCGACATACGCGAAATCGCGCCGCTGCTCGCCCGAGGATATCTGGGGCGTTTCACCGCGCAGCAATGCGCGAACAACGCTGGGCACCAGCCGATGAGCCGGCTCACCCGGCCCATAAGCGGTGAAGAGCCGGGTGACAATGCACGGCACAATCCCTTCGCTGTCATATGCACGGCAAATGCCCGCTGCCGCGAGCTTCGTGGCTGAATAGGCCATGCGCTGGTCGCAAGGATCGGAGAACGCGGCGAGCGTACGCTCGGAGCAAGAAGACACGTAGACGACGAGCGGCCGGCCCGCGCGGCGGCAAGCCTCTAAGAGATGCAGCGTGCCGCTCACATTGACCCGGGAAATGAGCGCAGCGTCCGACTGCGCGGGCAGCGTGCCATAGGCCGCTAAATGGAACACGACAGCCGGGCGGATCGTGCTGAGTACACGGGCGGTTTCCGCTTCGTCGGTGAGGTCGAGCGCGTGCGGCGTAATAAGCGGATTCGATTGGCGGGCGTGATTGGATACCGCTGACCGCGAGGCCACATGAACCTCCGCAGCTTCCACGACCAGCCTGCGGACCAAATGCGAGCCGAGAAACCCGGTGCCGCCGATGACCGCGACCCGCCGGCCGGTCCACGGAGAAGGATTATCCATGCCAG
>JAHFGY010000217.1 GCA_023247195.1 Candidatus Omnitrophota bacterium
CGACGGGACCGAGCTCGCGTACTACGACCCGCACTTCGCGGTGTTCAGCCCGAGCCGGTATTACGACCCCACAAAGCCGAACGGGCTCGCGCGTTCCGTTGACCTGTGCTTTGAGACGGAATCAAACGGCGACCGCGCGCACGACGGGTCGTGCGACCTGGCGACGAACTACGGGCAGATAACGAGCATCCCTTACGACGACCCGCGGTCTCCGTTCAACGGGGTGCACCGCGAGATGTACTTCAACCAAACGTGGCTGCGGAACCCAGGCGGTCCGACGGTTTGGTACACGGATCCGTTCGGGAATAAAGCCTCGACCGCGCCGTTCCCAGGGTCGATCAAGCAATACATCGCCCCGATGAACAACTACAACGCGGAGATTTTGGAATCGCAGGCGATGGGAGCCAATCGCAGCTACGGCGGCAAAGGCGTGCACGCGCCGAATTGAGCTAGTGCGCCTGCGCCGGCTTGTGCGGCAGCAGGTAAGCGTACGACGTGGCGAGCGTTTGGTAGAGATGCTTTGCGCCGAGCACTTTGGCGGTCATGAAACCTATCAAGGCCGCGAGCATGATGGGCAGCAGCATCTGGTGCTGGCCTGTCATCTCGAAGATGATCACGAACGCGGTGATCGGCGCCTGAATCGTTCCGGACAGAAACGCGGCCATACCGATCATCGCGCAGCCGGCCGCGGGCGCTCCCATCCACCAGCCGATATCGGCACCTAATCCCGCTCCCATCGACAAGCACGGCGCGAAAATCCCGCCCGCGATCCCGGACCAGTACGTGCACAGAGTCGCCAACATTTTGCACCACGGGAAGCTCAGCGCCCATGAGCTGAACCCGCCCTCGACCAGCGCCTGCGCCGGCTTGTTGCCCGGGCCGAACACATTCATGGGGCTGATGGCATTCACGCCAAGCACCGCCCAGGAAAGCAGCACCGTGGGAACGAATCTCCAGCGACTATTCGCCAGGCGGGCGATTTGACTGCGCCCCGCGACCAGCACCGAAGAAAAGAACGCGCCGGCAGCGCCGCCGAGAACTCCGGTCGCCACGATCGCCCGCAACGGCAGTGATGGCCCTGAGGCCAATTTGCCGAAATACGTGTATTCGCCTGTAAGCGTTTGAGCCATGAGCCCGGCCACGATGATCGCCATGAGCACAACTTCTTTGATGCTGGCGAAGTAGTCGGTGGAAAGCTCTTCGATCGCGAACGTCACGCCGGCGAGCGGCGTGTTGAACGCGGCGGCCAGCCCCGCTGCCCCGCCCGCGACCACGATGGAGCGCATATCAAGCCGCAGCTTGGTGAAACGGTTGAGCGCCCACACCACGCTGACAAAGAGGCACGCGGCCACGTGGACCGTGGGGCCTTCCCGACCGGTCGACGCGCAAGCCCATACCCCGAGCAGCAGCGCCGCGATTTTAACGCTCATGGTGCGCAGCGAAACCAACGGCCGCAGCGCTTTGACATGCGGCTCGCTCATATGCTTGGCCGCGAAGATGGTTTGGGGAATTCCGGCACCGTCGGCCACCGGGGCAACGCGGCGAATGAGTTCGATGGAAAGCAGGAAGATAAGCGGGGTGGTGAGCCAGCACCAGGCGCCAATGCGTAGAGGGTCCAGCCGGTGCTCCAGCACCCACTCGAACGCCCACATGAACCAGACGCAGGTCACGCCAGTTGCCGCGGCCGCGGCCAGCAAAATGCCCAGCGTCATGCCGTAGGGGTGCTCGAGGAAGATTTTTGGGATTTGCCGGAGCCGCCTCATGAACCAAGATTATAACACCCGGCGCGCTTACTTTATCGCGAGCGGAATTTTCGCGCCGCCCTTGTAGGTGGCGCGGCCCAGCAGCGACCGCCGGCGATCCATGGTAGCCAGTCCGATGCTCTGTACGCCGTTCGAGATAAGGCTCAGGAACATATCAACGGCACGCTGCGCGTCTTTAATGCCCGCCACGGCTCCACGAGCCCGAAACACTCGGCCATCAGCCGGCGGTGCGTGGGCGCGCCCTGCTTACTCGTCGGTGTGCAGACGATACCCCACGCCAGCCTCGGTAATGATGTATTCAGGACGGACGGGATCTTTCTCCAGCTTCTGCCTCAATTGATGGACGTAAATGCGCAGGTAGTTGCTGTGCTCGTTGCTGGACTTGTCCCAGACTTCACGCAGCAGCTGGCTATGAGTAACTACCTTGCCGGCATGCTGGATAAGAACCGTGAGCAGCCGGTACTCGATCGGCGTCAGGTGCACTTCCTCATCACCGACGAATACCCGGCGCTTCTCCATGTCCACGCGCAGACGCCCGGTCTCGAACACCGGCTCGCCGCTCGGCTGGGCCGCTTGCCTGGAATGACGCAGCGCCACGCGCATACGGGCCATGAGCTCGCCAACGCCGAAGGGCTTGGTGAGGTAGTCATCGGCGCCGGCATCGAGAGCCTTTACCTTTTCCTCTTCCTTCCCGCGCGCGGAGACCACAATGATTGGCACCTGCGTCCATTCGCGCAGCTTGCGTGTCAAATCCAATCCGTCCATATCCGGCAAACCCAGATCAAGCAGCACGACATCGGGCTTGTGGGAAGCGATCAGCATCAAACCTTCCTGGCCGGTCGTTGCCTCGAGAAACCGAAACCCCTGCCCGGTGATAGTCGCACGGACAAAGCGGCGGATCGAGAGCTCATCCTCTACAAACAGCACAAGCGGTCCTTCAGTCATTCCTTTGGCTCATGTTCGGAGTTCGTTAGAGGCAGCGAGAAGCGAAAACTCGCCCCGCCTTCGGGCCGGTTGGAAGCTTCGATCGTTCCCCCATGCGTTTTTAAAAAACCGCGGCAAATCGCCAGACCCAGCCCGAACCCTTCCCGGCCCTGACGGCCGCGGTAGAACTTCTCGAACAAGCGATCGATGGGGCCTTCCGGCAGGCCAGGCCCGCGGTCAGCGACCTC
>JAHFGY010000088.1 GCA_023247195.1 Candidatus Omnitrophota bacterium
CCAAGGAGTGCCGGAACCGCAAGCACCGCAAAACTGGCCCGGTAGCCCTTGTGAAAGAACAGCATGGCGGCGACGAGCAAAGGCCCGAGCATGGCCCCTGTTTGATCCAGCGCCTCGTGGATGCCGAACGCCCGGCCGCGCCCCATTTTGTCCGCCGCATAGGAGAGCATCACGTCGCGCGCCGGCGTGCGCATGCCTTTGCCGGTTCGCTCCAGGATCAGCAGCGACGCTGCCGCGGGCCAAGATCCCGTTAGGGCAAGGCAGGGAACGCTTAGCAGGTTCAGCGTGTACCCGAAGAATGCGATCAGCCAATGGCGCCGGGTGCGGTCCGTGAGGTAGCCGAATACCAGGCGGAGCCCCAGGTTAACCGCCTCGCCCGCGCCGGCAACCAAACCAACGACAGTCCCGCTGGCGCCGAGCGTTGCCAAGTAAGGCCCGGCGTTGCTGTGAGCTCCTTGATAAGTCATGTCCGAGAGCAGGCTGACCAAGCCGATCATCCAGACGAACCGGACCGCTTGGTCTCGGGAAATCGACGCGTGCGGCATGAGCTTCAGATGCCCGCGCCGTCCGTGAACATCTCAGGCAGCTCGCGGATGACGCGTCCCTCGGTGGACTTGTAGCGTTTGCACAGTTCCACAATCCGGGCAGCGATGCGCAGGTGAAGCCCATTCTCCGTGCACACGCGAATGAGTTTTGTCTGCATGCTGTCGCCTTTTGCGGATGGAAAACCGAAAGCCCCAGCAAAGCGGTTTCTCATTTCCTGGGACTTCCGGTTATCCGGTCAGTATCGAAACATTATATAATAGGAATAAGATGACTTTTATCCGCCGTCTCAATCATGCTGTGCTTTTTGTTTCAAACCTTGAGCGCTCCGTTGCGTTCTACACGCAGGTATTCGGTTTTGACGTGATCGCGCGCGAAGGACCCATGGCATTTCTTCGCGCAAACGGCTCGGAGAATCACCATGATCTGGGCCTGATGGAAGTCGGCGCCCGCTCGCCTCGTCCGCCTCGGGGGAGCATCGGGCTTTACCACCTTGGCTGGGAGCTGCCGGGAATCCGGGAGTTAGCTGCCGCCCGCGCGGAGCTTGTCAGCGTCCACGCGCTGACCGGCGAAAGTGATCATGGTGCGACAAAATCGCTCTACGGGGTTGACCCTGACGGAAACGAGTTTGAGCTGATGATACTGCTCCCGCGAAGCGAATGGAAGCAATACGAAGCCGCCGCCCCGGTGATGCCTCTTGACTGGGAAAAGGAGTTGAAGCGCGTGAAGCCTCGGACAGCCTAAGTCCTTGGGATCCAATGGAATTTGATTGAATTAGTGCCCAAACCCGGATACAATGATCTGCCCTTCAGATATAGCGCAAATAGCCGCGGAGGTGACGTAATGCTCTGCGGCCTTTTCATTGGCAACTACCTTCAACCTGGAGATCCTGCTTCATTATGGCTAAAGAGGAAGCGATCGGTGTTGAAGGCTCCATAACGGAGCGGTTGCCTAACCTTCGATTTCGGGTGGAGATAAAGGGCGGTCATTCCGTGCTGGCCTACTTGGCCGGCAAGATCAAGTGGCAGGCGCGGCGCATCCTCGAAGGCGATCGGGTCGGCCTCATGCTATCGCCCTATGATTTGAGTCAAGGAAGAATCGTGTACTTGGTAAAAACGTAAGTTAAGTAAGGACAAGGGGGAAGAATGGCACGAGGAACAGTCAAGTGGTTCAATGACCAAAAGGGTTATGGTTTCATCAGCCCCGAGGACGGCTCCAAGGATGTGTTCGTACACCACTCGGCGATTCAGGGTGACGGCTTCAAGTCGCTCAAAGAAGGCCAATCGGTCGAGTTCGAAATGACCAGCGGCGCAAAAGGCCCCCAGGCTAACAACGTGGTCAAGCTATAAGCTTCGCCTGATTTATTTCCCACTTCTGTAGTGCTAAAATAGTTCAGTTTGTCCTTTCTTAGCGAAAGCCGAGCCGCCGCACGGCGGAAAGGTTGGCGCACCGATGATACATCGATCGAAAGCCCGGGGTAGCCGGAAGCAGACCGCTCAGCCCACATGGGAAGAAGGTTATGTGGATCCGAGCCAAGAGCATTTCGAGCTCCGGTACGGGGAACGGAACACGCCGGTCGCTCGCGTAGGACGCGACAATGAAAGACGGGTATTCGTCCAGTTCCTCGATGAGAAGCGAGATGCGAATCCTCGTTTCCGCGTGATCTTCGGCGCCATAACCGGTGAATTGACGCATTACCTCTTTGGCGCGGTCGGTCCCGATGCTTGGGCCTTTGCTCGCTTTCACTGCGATACCCCGGCTAATTTGGCCTCGCCGGTGCATTGGCAGTGGAATCCCGGAGCGTAAGCTCGGTTCGCGGGGCATCCGGCACGACGGATGGCCGATTACCTCGACGTATACGCCCGGTTCGATCCTCCCTTTGAGAAGTTCGACCGCTCGTTTCTCGGTTCGGAGTTTCCGCAAGAACTGACGGCGGTCAGCCGCATCTGGTTCGCTTGCGGCTACGGGCAAGGGATCGCGTCCTACCTCAATTTCTTTATCCTGCGAGACTTCATTGTCACGCACGATACCGCTTACCCGCCGCGGTTTCGTTCTTTCCGTTCCATGGCCGCGTCGTTCTACCATACCGACCTCTTCATACGCGCCGTCACGGATTCCGGGCTCAAACCAACCGGCGGCATCTCAAGCGCCGCGATTCGCGATCGGCTCAAATCCATCATGGCCCGCCACCAGCGCATTAATATCCCCTTGTGGATGATGACTTACTTCGGGTTCAGCCTTGTGGAAATGGTGGAGAAGCAGGTTGGTCCGTTGACGGATGAGCAGAAGCGCCTGCACCTCGCGTATATGACGAAGGTCTACCGGATCATGGGCCTTTCTTTCTCCGAGCGCCGCGATTGGATGGAACAGTTCTCGCGCATGATCGAGCGCGCCCACGCGAGCACCTCCCCGAACCTGGAAAAGCATACGCGCAACATCCTGGTGCTGGGCGAAATGGTCGGCGTTTCGTCGGGCTATGATTCGATCTCGGCTAATTTGCCGGAAAAGACGAGAGAAATCTTCCGCGAGCTTTACCCACGGGTGCGGTTGGGATGGGCGCAGCGGTCCGCGGCCAGGGTATTGGGCCGCTTCCTGGTGCCCCGAGCGGTCGGCCGGCCGCGCGAGGCCATGCCTGTCGAGGAATAAGGTCTAAGAAGAAATTCCACGAAATCACGGATTGCCTTTACAATATCTGACTGGCCATGGCAAAAGATCACCTATTCAGGAAAAAGCGGAGAGTTCTCACCGACTTTGACTTCGGCAAACGAACAGCCGAGGTCTTTGACGACATGCTCGGCCGCTCCGTTCCGGGCTATGCTGAAGTCCAACGCATGATGGGGGAGATCGCGGCGGATTTTGCGGTGGACGGCACCAACCTCTACGACTTGGGTTGCTCAACCTGCACCACGTTTCTTGCCTTGGACAAATCGGTAGAGAAGGGCGTGCGTTTTGTGGGAATCGACGCTTCCCAAGAGATGCTGGAGCACGCCCGCGCCAAGCTGGCCAAGGCGCAGTTTGTCCGGGACCATGAACTTATCCAAACCGATCTAAATGAGGGCGTGCGCATCACCGATGCTTCGGTTGTCATCCTGAATTTGACCCTGCAGTTTGTGCGGCCTCTTTACCGGCAGCAGTTGATCCGGAGCATTGCCCAAGGCATGCGCGAGCAGGGCTGTTTGATTCTTGTCGAAAAAGTCATTCCAAGAGCATCTATGCTCAACCGGCTCTTCATCAAGTACTACTACGCATTCAAGCAGCGCCAAGGGTACAGTCAGCTCGAGATAGCCCAGAAGCGCGAAGCGCTTGAGAACGTGTTGGTCCCTTACCGGCTCGAAGAGAACATGGAGCTGCTTCGCAGCTCCGGCTTCAGCCAATGTGAGGTATTCTTCAAGTGGTACAATTTCTGCGGGTTACTCGCTATTAAATGAGTTCCTCTCTGAAGCGCGCTGTCATTGCAATCGGCAATTATTTCTTCCACTACCGCAATACCGTGTTTCCCATTATCTTCATCGGTTCCGCTCTCGTGTTTCGCCCGGCCATTATCGGCAGCCGGCAGATGGACCATGCGTTGATGACCGCCGGTATGTTCGTCGCCCTGGCTGGCGCGGCTATTCGTCTGCTTACGATCGGGTTTGACTATATCGAACGAGGGGGCAAGAACAAACAGATCCATGCAACTTTCCTGGCGAAGCGAGGGATGTACGCCTTAACTCGTAACCCAATGTACTTGGGGAATGCTCTCATAGCGATTGGCGTGATCATGACCGCGGGCTCGCCGGGAATGTATTTAACCGTTTTGCCCTTTTTCCTTTTCGTGTATCATGCCATCGTTCGCGCGGAGGAAGCTTATCTCAGCTCGCGATTCGGGGACATCTATGCGGAATACAGTGCGCGTGTTCCTCGGTGGTTTCCTGATTTACGGAAGGCCAAACAGGCTTTCGCCGGCCTCAGCTACGACTGGCGGCGTGCTGTGAGAAAGGATTTAAGCACTTTGGCAGGACTGTTCATCGGTCTCAGCTTGTTGCCCGTGTGGCGAGTCGAGTTTCTCGACGGTTTTCAGGCTTTCAAAGCCGTAGCACCCAGAGCGATAACCGTTGTGCTGGCGATCTTGGTAACTTATGCGGTGCTGCACGCTCTGAAAAAGCGCCGAATTTTCTTCTACATCGAAGAATCAAGCGTTACCGGCACGCTCAAATAGAGCGAGCATGAAGAACCGCTTGTTGAAGCCCCGCTTTGTACTTCTTTATCCGCTCGGCCTCTGTTTTGCCCTCGCCGCGAGAACAACCGAACGGCGACTTCATATCGGGATCGGCCTTATTTTCTTGGGCTTGGCGATTCGCATCTGGGCAAATGGCTACGTCGGGCATGTCAAAGTCAACCGAACCAAGCAGGCCCACGGCCAGGCTAAAATCGGCCGCTTGATCACGGCCGGGCCTTACGCTTTTGTCCGGCATCCGCTTTACTTCGGGAGTCTTCTGATGGGCGCGGGATTCTGCTCGATTGCCGGCAGCATCTGGTTGAGCCTGGCGACGGCAGGCTTCTTTCTTTTTGTTTACGGGAAAAAGATGGCCGAAGAGGAAGAACTGATTCGCGAAGAGGTCGGGCAGCCTTATGTGAAGTACCTGGCTTCGGTGCCTCGCTGGCTGCCGATCCATGGCCGCTATCGCGACCGGCAGGGATTGTGGACATGGCAGGGGCTGGCTGCGAGCCGCGAATGGAAAACCATTGTTTGGTCGATCGTGCTGATACTTGTTTTTTATCTGCGCGAAGAGCTTCTGCAAGAAGGCGAATTGTTCTCGCCGAATAACTGGCCTAAGTATGCTGCGGCTATTGCCTTCATCGTTGCTGCGGTTCTATTCGATATCTATCTGCGCTTTCAATCGCGCAAGAAGATCTCCGCACCCGTCTTAAAATCCAGCTAAGTTCTTGTGGCGCTGCCGCCAGCGTTCTACGCAAAGAGCACGCTCCGGGTGGCGCGCGGGATGTATTGTTGAAACCGAAGCCTACCAGGGACCTCAAGACTTAGCGTCGCACTCCTCGCGTGGACGCACCGCACGCTGTGCTGATCCGAGCGGTGGAGCCGGTGGAGGGAATTACGGACAACACCTATGGCCCCGGACTGCTCTGCCGGGCAATGGGAATCGACCGCCGGCTAAATGCGGATTGGCCGGGCCACTCGGGTTGGCGTTTCTTCGATTGCGATTCCGCATATGTGTCGACGCTGCCGAGAACACGATGATGCTTGTGCTGATGTTTGAGCGCTATTACAATGAGTTTTTCGGTTGGATGCTCCGAAGCTGCTAGTGTAACAGGGGTTGTCCCGAATCACGCGTTCCCGCCTCACGGTGCTTGTATTCACAGCGGCTTACCTCCTCCTTGGAGCATGGGGAGCTTGGAGTTCCGGCAACCAGGAATTCCAATTCTATGTTATCGCCATGGCCGTGATCATTACCGCGGTTTTGGCGGTCGATCGCGCTGTTCATCTATCCTCCGGCCTCTTGTGGGGCCTCAGCCTTTGGGGCGCTTTGCACCTGTTCGGCGGCACGGTAACGCTGCCGGAGGGATGGCCCGCCTCCGGCCCGGAGCGCGTCTTCTACAATCTTTGGATCATTCCGGAACGCCTGAAATACGATCAAGTGGTGCACGCTTTTGGTTTTGGCATGACAACCTGGCTATGTTGGCAAGCGCTCCGATCCGCGCTTGTTAAGCGCTGCGGCAGCCCCGGTGCCGTTCAGCTCAGTTGGGGGCTTGCGATTCTATGCATCGCCGCCGGCATGGGATTCGGCGCTTTGAACGAAGTGTTAGAGTTCGCAGCTACCCTGACGGTCCCCAATACAAACGTTGGCGGGTATGAAAACACCGCCTGGGATTTGGTGTCGAATCTCGTTGGTTCGGTGCTGGCCATGACGGTGATTGCTTGCCATGAGCGCCGGCGACACTCCTAATTTTTTCGAGGAAGGGGAGTTGCCGCCGGAAGAGGATCCGATTTGGAGGCCTCCGGCTACATGCCCGAGCTGCGGGCTGCAGCAGGCGCGCCTGCTTGGCATGCGCCACGAAGCGTCACTCTATCGCTGCGAGGTTTGCTCCGTGGAGTTTGAAGTGGACGAAGGAATCGGCTGATGGCTACGGTGCGCCCCGCCCGCTTGTTGGTCATCCTCCTGCTAGCCGCTGTTTACTTCTGTGTCGGAAAATGGGGGCTTTCGCTTGCGTTTCTGCATCCCAGCGCCTCACCGGTTTGGATTCCAACAGGCCTTGCCATTGCCAGCATGCTTTTGGCGGGCTATTGGGTCTGGCCAGGAATTTTCATCGGGGCTTTTCTGGTGAATATCTTCACCGCCGGCACGGTCGCTACTTCTCTTGCGATCGCTGCCGGGAACACGCTTGAAGCGTTGAGCGCTGTCTACCTGATCAACCGCTTTGCCCACGGACGGCAAGTCTTTGAAAAACCGGGTGACGTCGGCCGATTCGCCGCCGTTTGCCTGATCAGCACCGCCCTGTGCGCAGCCATCGGTGTTACCGCTTTGGCCGCGGCCGGGTTCGCGCCTTGGCAGCGTTATGGCTCGATCTGGGCCACCTGGTGGCTCGGTGACCTTGTGGGAGCGTTGACCATCACGCCCGTTCTGGTTGCTTGGACGCTGGAGCCGGTATTCTTCGACCGGAAACGGACAATTGAGATCTTGGCGCTTTACGCTTTGATTTTCTCGCTGGCGGTCGTGAGCTTCAGCGGGCGATCGGGCATCGTCCAATATGTGCCTAACCTCTTTCACTTGCCCATCATCATCTGGGCGGCGTTCCGTTTCGGCCTGCGCGGCGTCACACTTTTTACTTTCACGCTTTCAGCGGCGGCGGTCTGGGGCACGTTGGCTGGTTTCGGTCCCTTCTCATCCTTTGATCCGAATACGGCGCTGCTCATGCTCCAGGCATTTATGGGGACAATTGCCCTTACCGGATTGGTGCTGGCATCTCTTGTTCGTGAGCGCCGGGTGGCCGAAGAACGGCTGGCTGCGTCTCTCAAGGAAAAAGAAGTCCTGATGCGCGAGGTGCACCATCGCGTTAAAAACAACCTGCAAGTGATTTGCAGCTTGCTTACCTTGCAGTCCGGATCAACCAAGGATGCGGAAGCGTTGGCGTTGCTGGAAGAGAGCGAAAACCGGATCCGCTCCATGGCGCTTGTTCACGAGCAGCTGTGCCGCTCAAAAGATATGGCGCACATTCCCATGCAAGAGTATCTGCCCGCGCTTGTCCGTCAGATCAAAGAGGGGAATGCGCTTTACCAGATTCCGGTTCATGTTTCTTGCGATCCTATTCTTCTCACGGTGGATGAATGCGTGCCGCTCGGACTTGTTATCAATGAGCTTCTGGTGAACGCGTTCGAGCACGCATTTCCAGGCGGAGCGGGTGGTCAGGTTAAGGTACAGATGAAGCATGTGGGCGCGGATTGCCTCCTGGTAATTTCCGATACCGGCAAGGGATTTGCGCCGGGATTCAGCCTACAGACGGTTCAGTCGCTGGGTTTGGGGCTGGTAAAGGAGCTGGTTGACCAGCTGCGCGGAAAGGTAGAGCTCAGTTCGAATACCGGCACTTCATTTACGATTATTTTTCCTCACAAAGCCCCTTGACAGAATAAATCCCGCCAAGTAATATCTAATTAACCCATAGGGTAACTAGACTATGTATGCGCTTTCAAAGAAATCCAAATATGCTTTTCGCGCGCTCATTATGCTGGCCAAGCGGTATGAGCAAGGCCCTGTCCTTATTTGGGACATTGCCGAGAAGCATCAGATTCCTAAGAAGTTTTTGGAGCTTATTCTCCTGGAGCTTCGCAACCAGGGCATCCTGGGCAGTAAGAAGGGAAAGGGCGGCGGGTACTTTCTGGCACGGTCGCCGGATTCAATCAGTCTCGGCGAGGTTGTGCGCGCGCTCGACGGGCCGTTGGCTCCTGTCCCATGCGTGAGCCAGAGCGCTTACCGCACATGCGAAGAATGTACGGACGAGGCGAGCTGCGGTATCCGCGCGGTGATGCAGGATATCCGGGATACAACCGCAAAGATCCTGGACCAAGAAAGCTTGGCGGACTTGATCCGACGCGAGGACGCGCTTGAACAACGGCGGAAGCAGGTTTTGGTTTATGCGATTTGATTTTGTGGCCTATAGCCTAGTCACTAGATGGACTATATAGGGATGCCTCCAGTTTACTCAGAAACATCCGACCGGACCACCGGAGGAAGATACCATAGGAAGGAAAAGACAATGCACATCAAACAGTGGATACGGCTGACTGTATTCGTGTTAGCCGGCACGGGGATTGCGGCAAACGCCTGGGCCCAGAAAGGCCGCACGTTCTTGAATGTTTCTTATGACCCGACCCGCGAGTTCTACGAGGAATACAACAAGGCGTTCGGCGCGCACTGGAAGGAAAAGACAGGCGAGGACGTGACCTTTAATCAGGCGCACGGCGGTTCAGGCAAGCAAGCGCGCGCGGTGATCGACGGGCTCGATGCGGACGTGGTCACGCTCGCGCTTGCCTACGACATCGATGCGATCCACGAAAAGGCAGGACTACTGCCGAAAGATTGGCAGTCGCGTCTCCCCCAGAACAGTGCGCCGTACACGTCGACGATTGTGTTCCTCGTCCGCAAGGGGAACCCCAAGGGAATCAAGGACTGGGATGACCTTGTGAAGCCGGGGATCAGCGTCATCACCCCGAATCCCAAGACCTCCGGAGGCGCGCGCTGGAACTACCTGGCTGCTTGGGGGTATTCACTTAAACAGAACAACGGCGATGAAGCAAAGGCCCAGGAATTCGTGGCCCAGCTTTTCAAAAACGT
>JAHFGY010000218.1 GCA_023247195.1 Candidatus Omnitrophota bacterium
AGATCACGTCTTCCGCGATGTTCGTGGCATGGTCCGCGACGCGCTCCAGGTGCCGGCTGATCAGCACCAAGTTCACCGCGCGCGTAATGGCCTTTGCATCGACCAGCATGTACGTCAACAATTCGCGGAAGATCTGCTCATCAAGCGCGTCGACCTGGTCATCATCTTGGCAGATCCGGCGCGCCAACGCTACATCGCGGCGCACAAAAGCCTCCACGCTGCGCTCCAGCATGGAACGCGCCAGATTCGCAAGGTACGGGATGTCTACCAGCGGCTTGAGCGGCGGCTCTTTCAAAAGCTCGAGCGATCGCTGCGCGATGTTCACCGCTTGGTCGCCGATGCGCTCCAGGTCACCGTTGATTTTCATGGCCATGGCCACGAACCGGAGGTCGCTGGCTTCCGGGTGGTAGAGCGCAAACATGCGCATGCATCGCTCGTCGATATCGAGCTCCATGTCATTCAAAGCGGAGTCGCCGCGCAGAATTTCATCGGCAAGAGCGGCGTCGCGGTTGACCAGCGCTTGCAGCGCGCGCCCGATGGCATCGGTTGCCAGACCCGCCATACGGATCAGCGCGCGTTTGAGCTCGCTGAATTCACGATCGGCGTGCCGTTCCATGCGTCACCCGAAACGACCGGTGATGTAGGCTTCCGTGCGGGGATCGGTGGGGTTGGTGAAGATCTTTTCCGTGGAGTCGAACTCAACAAGCTCACCCATGAGCAGGAACCCGGTAAAGTCGGATGTGCGGGCCGCCTGCTGCATGTTGTGCGTGACGATTGCGATCGTATAGTTTTCTTTGAGCGCGTAGAGCAGTTCTTCGATTTTGCCTGTGGCGATCGGGTCCAGCGCCGAGCAGGGCTCGTCCAGCAAAAGGACTTCCGGCTCGATAGCGATGGCGCGCGCGATGCACAGCCGCTGCTGCTGCCCGCCGGACATGCCAAGAGCGTTCGCATGCAGCCGGTCCTTGACCTCATCCCACAGCGCCGCGCGCTTCAAGCTTTGCTCAACAACCCCGTCCAATACGGATTTGCGGTTCTCGCCGTCCACGCGCAGGCCGTACGCCACGTTCTCATAGATCGACTGCGGAAACGGATTGGATTTCTGAAAAACCATGCCGACCCGCTTGCGCAGATTAATGACGTCCAAAGTCGGGTCATAAATATCCTGGCCGTGCAGCGCGATGCGGCCTTCCACCCGCAGCCCTTCGATCAGGTCATTAAGCCGGTTCAAGCACCGGATAAGCGTGGACTTGCCGCACCCCGATGGGCCGATGAGCGCCGTGACCTTGTGTTCCGGGATCAGCATGGACACGCCCTTGATCGCGTGGCCTTGTCCATACCACACATGCACATCCTTGAGTTCCAAGGCGGTGCGCAGATCGGCCAATTTCTGCGCTTTCGCCTGAACATGTGCGGTCGGCTTTGGCGTCGGCGTTGCCCGGGAACCTGATGCTTGGGAAGCGTCCGCATGCGTCGTCATGATCATCAAACCTCCGATCCCCGGAATTGCCCGCGAAGGCGACCCCGGATCTGCATAGCCGCAAGGTTGAGGCAAACAATGATGCCGAGCAGAAGCAGCGTGGCCATGTAAACCATGGGCTTAGACGCTTCCACGTTCGGTGATTGGAACCCGACATCGTAAATATGAAAACCCAGGTGCATGAACTTCCTCTCGAAATGCATGTACGGCGCCATATGATCAAGCGGCATCTGAGGCGCGAGCTTCACCACGCCCGTGATCATGAGCGGAGCCACTTCGCCTGCGCCGCGGGCCATGGCCAGAATCGCGCCTGTCAGGATTCCCGGCAGCGCCGCCGGAACGATCACGCCGCAAATCGTCTGGAACTTTGTCGCGCCGCACGCCAAGGACGCCGCGCGCAAACCGTTCGGCACCGCGGCGAGCGCTTCTTCGGTGGCCACGATGACCACGGGAACCGTGAGCAGCGCCAAGGTGAGCGAGGCCCAGAGAATGCCGCCGCCGCCGAAAGTCGGCGTGGGCAGCCGTTCCGGATAAAAAAGCTGGTCGATGGTGCCACCGATGAAGTAACAGAAGAACCCCAAGCCAAACACGCCGAAAACAATCGACGGCACGCCGGCCAGGTTATTCACCGCCACGCGAACGAACGAGACGACCCAGCCTTGTTTCGCGTACTCATGCAGGTACAGCGCGGCCAGCACGCCTAGCGGCACAACCGCCAAGCTCATGAGCAGCGTCATGAGCACCGTGCCGAAGATGGCCGGCGCTACCCCGCCCTCCGCGTTCGCTTCGCGGGGCTGCCCGAAAACGAACTCGGCAAGCCGATTCCCATACACGCCCAGGCGCCCGAACCAGGAGAGCGCATTGGGCTGGTGCACGCGCACGAGCGAAGAGATCGGCAGGTCCTTTTTCTTGCCTTCAAGCGTGGACAGCGTGACCCGGTACTGCTCGTCCTCTTTGCGCAGCGTCCGCAATTCTTTGGCAGCCTCTTGGTAACGCGCCTCTTGCTCGGCGAGCTTCTCTTTATTCTGGGGCGGCAGCCCTTTTAGTTGCAGCCGGCGATTCTCCAACCGCAGCTGCTCCATCGCATAATTGATGTCGCCGATCCTGCGGTCTTCGATTTGATGCATGCGGCTCCTTCGCGTGCGCGCAAGCCGCATCTCCTGACGGAGGAGCGTCCACAGTTCCCGCTCGCTCACGCTCTCGGTCGATCGGGAGGGCGTTTTCACTTCGGTGAGAAACCCGTAGAACGGCCCCCACTCCAGGCGTTCGATAACCACGGCTTCCCGCGGTTTTTCGCGCGCTTGGATGCGCGCATCATCCACCCAGACGAAATCCGAACTGTAAAAATCGCGGTTGCCGATACGAAAGAGCGTCCGCCTGGCGGGCCGGTTCTCGGAATCGGC
>JAHFGY010000219.1 GCA_023247195.1 Candidatus Omnitrophota bacterium
TTCGCTGTGATGACCTTCTTTTCTTGGGTCGGAACCCGCAGCACAAGTCAGGGAACCAAGCGCGCCTCGATCGTCATGGGAGCGGCTACGATTGTATTCGCCATCGCCGCGGTCGGCGCTCCGTTCGTAGCGCCGGTCCTGGTCAAGGTCCTTCCCGGGCTCGCGCTCGCTCCGCTGGCAATGGTCAAGCAGGCAAGCGGCGGAAAAAAGAAGCCGTCTGCAAGCTCCGCAAAGCGCCAGGGTTCGAAAAAATCCGTTAATCCAGGTATGCGCGGAGGCAGCGTTTTTGCCGGTATTGCGATTACAATTGGCGCTGTCATTTTACTTGTCCTCCGGTTAATAGGCGTACAGGAAGAAGCTTTGCCCCGCTTTGGTGTGCCGCCGCGCGCCGCAACCCTGCAGGTGACGCCGGCTCAAGCGGATTTTCTCCCGCCATTTGCCACACCCGTGGATTCAGATAGGGATCGGGACTGGGCCATCCACCTTTTGGAACTCGCGGGCGGCGTTGTGAGCCCATCGACGACCGTATTTTTTGAGTTCGATCCGGCCGCGAGCAAAGGCTTCGCGCATGTCGGCGGTATGCATATGAGCCCGATGGCTGATCCGGAACTTGCCGAGTGGGTGCGGCTGGGCTTTCCCGCGGACGCGTTCAAGCAAGCCTTTGAGCCGAGCGATCCGAACGACCCGGCTATGCCGTTCGCCCAATGGCTGCTAGCCATCAATGAGAGGCACGAAGCCGCGCACGCCCAGTACGGACAAGCCTACGCCGACCGTTCGGCCGAGGAAGACCAACTGCAGGCTACGCCGCAAATTTCGTTCGAGCAGGTCAATCGTTATGTGGCGCTCGGGGTAGTGAACGAGATGTTTGCCTACTGGTCCGAGGATCAGGGTTGGACAATGTTCCGCGACAACTTTGCGGCGGAAAACGGGATTTCCTGGGATGCCTTTGGCGCGGACCTGAACACCGCCGCCCGCCGGACGCAGGACGATCCCAACGCGAGCGCGGCAGATAAACAAGCCAAAGCTTTGCAGGCTTGGCAAGCGCAACGGCTGCTCAACGGAGCGGGCCGCAGTGCTGCGAGCCCGACCCCGTTGCACGTGCTGGGGCTCTTCCGAGCCTTGCAATCGGTTGAGGGCGGCGACGTATACGCCCAACAGGCTTTCAATTACTGGGTGCAGTACGCGGTTGCTCCCGCGGCCGAAGCGCGCGGTTTGATAGTATCCCAGGATGCGACGGGCATATGGGTCGTGCAAATCAGCAACGGAAACCTTGTTCCCATAACCAATTTGGACTCGCTGTCGGCCGACCGCGCGGTGCGCGACGCCATGGCGGGTGCTTTCCTTGAGCCGCTTGCGCCGGAACTCTCCGGGCTTGGCTGGGGACGCCTGGTGACGGACGCCGCGGAAGTGAGGGGCGTTGATGCGATCGAGAGCGCCATCAGCCAGCAATTGGCCGCTCTGCCGGCGGTTGAGGCCGGCTCCATGCCGAGCTTGGGAGGCAATTGGAACACCGGCTTACGTTACACCACGCGCTGGGCATGGGTTGAAGTTCCGATCGTGTTTGCCCTGGGTACGGTTGCCGCGCTGCTGGTGGGGCCGGCGGGCTTGGTGGCCACGGTCGCGCTCGCTTTCTTTGTCCCGCACTTGCTGGACCGCCGCCGCGGGATCGCGGGCTGGCTTGGCGTGCTTGGGCTGACTGCGCTGACAACGGCGGTCGCGATGGTGCCGGTGGTGCTGTTGCTGGTCGGAGCGCCGGTGGTGGCGCCTACCTTAATAGCGGTGGCTGTGCTGACCGTTGCCAAATTCGGAATCAACTTCTTGCTGAACACGAAGAAGCTGACCGGTGCGCAACACCGGACGGCGCGCATCTTTGGATGGGCCAGCGTGACGGCTATCCTCGTTCTTGGCGGACAGATCACCGGAGTGTTCACCGCAATCGGCGGAATCGTTTCAGGCTCCGTTCCAGCGCTGGTTGCCGTCGGCGTTCTGTTTATCCTTTACTTCGGCGCGAAGCTCCTGCCTTGGTTCTGGTCGAAAATCACGCGCGCGCCCCCGGCCGAGTCCGCCAGTTGGACCGCCATTACCGACGTATCCTCCGGCGCCGAAGTCCGCGAGCGCCTGGCCCAGCAGTTCGGCGATCCCGCTGCCGTGGCGCGGATGCTGATCGAGCAGGGGCTGATTCCAGCCGGCAGCGTCAACTTCGCTGAGCCGGATTGGGAAGAGCAGGTCTACCTCCAACTCAACCTGACGAACGAGCAATGGCGGGAGATCATCACCGAGGTCTTCCTCTCCGCTTCAAAACTACCCAAACACCGCACGGGTCTGCCGATTGTGCATCGCATCGGCCCGGTGCACCGCTTCCTTGAGCGCCACCCGAGCTTCGCGGGCATGCTTGATCGCGTTTACGAGTGGGTGCATGAATTGGTGCTCATGCCGCTGCAGATCGTTACGCTTTGGACGTTGAACACCTTCTTTTTTGGGCCGATCCTCACCTACACGCAGCAGTTCGTGTTCAACGCCCGGCGCGACTTCAAGCGGACGCCCGGCATATCGGGCATTATTGCCCGCGAGATGCTCAAGCAAGCTAGACTCGCGCCCGCGGCCCCGGCTCAGCCTGCCGCCGCCGCGGCTCCTGCAGTGCCCGCCGCTCCGGTTGCTCAGCCGGCGCCGGTTGTGCAGCCGACGCCGAACGGTTTCCGGGTGGAGTCGAACCTCTGGTCCGACGTTTCGGATCCGAATACGGGCTTGGTCTTCGAGGCTTCCTTGGAGAAAGATCTTGCGCGCGCCTATGAGGGATTCGTTAAAAACTTGGAACATGGCGTGGAGAATGCGGCCGAGCGACTTGATGAGACGACGAGGACAT
>JAHFGY010000220.1 GCA_023247195.1 Candidatus Omnitrophota bacterium
TGAAGAGCTGGCGCGCGGCATCGGGTATGATCGCATTTCGCCGACGCTGCCGCGTCTTGAGCCGTCGGTTCCGGCGGCCGCCTCGCGTTACGCGCAACTGCGAGCATTGAAAGCGTCCGCTGCCGCAGCCGGCTTTGTGGAGACCGTTAACTGGTCTCTTGTGTCCGAAGCCGAACTCGCGCGCTTCGGCTATCCGGCGGCAGCCGCGGCACGGCTCGAGAATCCCCTGAACCAAGACTTCGCATTCCTCCGGCCGACGCTGGCGATCGGGCTCAGCAAGACCGCGAGGCGGAATCTTTCCCATGGGGCGACAGGCGTGCGGCTCTTTGAGCTGGGCGCGATCGTTCGCCCGAAAGAAACACCAGCGGAGCAAACCTGGCTCGGCATCTTGCTTGCGGGAGAATGGGTGCGTGATTGGCGCACGCGCCAGAGCGCGGATTTCTATTTATTCAAAGGACTGGTCGATAAGCTATTCGGTTCCGCGGCCAACCAGCTGCAATGGGTTTCGGCTGAAGCGTCCGCGATCCCGTGGGCGGAAGCGGGCCAAGGCACGCTGATCCGTGATCCGCGAGAAGGCTCGGGCGTGGCGGGTCTATGCGCCCGTCTGAGCACGGCCATCGCCAAGGCGCTCGACATCGATGCCGAAGTCTGGTGCGGCGGCATCCGGGCCGACGCTCTCCTGAAGGCGCAGCAGTCCGTTGCCGTTCGCGAGACCCCGACGCTGCCTCCGGTCAAACGAGATCTTTCGGTTTTGGTTAAAAGCACCGCCGCTTACGCGGAAATCGAGCGATCGATCCGCGAAACCGGCGGATCCGCGCTTGCGCAGCTCGCGCTGATCGATCGCTACACCGGCTCGTCGCTGCCTCCGGGCACGTGCAGCCTCACCTTTTCGCTCGCGTACCGCGATCCGGCGCGCACCTTGACCGCGGAAGAAGCGGATGCTATTCATCAGGGCATTGTCGCCAAGCTCCAACAAGCATTCGAAGCGAGTTTGCGCTAAAAAGGATCCTGACAGCCATGGCTCGTCTGACCGTATACGGTGCGCGGGGCAGCTTTCCGGTTTTCGGGGATGCGTATCGCCGGTATGGAGGCCAAACCTCCTGCTTCGCCGTTGAGAATGATCAGGGAATACTGGTCATCGACGCGGGCACAGGCATCCGCGACCTCGGCCAGCAATTGAACGAACTCAAAGTCTTGCCTCCCATCACGATTCTGTTTACGCACCTTCACCTGGATCACTTGCTCGGTTTGGCGGCGTTCAAGCCGCTGCTTCGCCGCGATGCGAAGATCACTTTTATGGGTGATGCGAAAGTGCACGGCGACTGGCCACGCGTGCTGCAAGGTTTGATCAGCGCGCCTTACTGGCCGGTGGACTTGATTCATATGGGCGCCGAGCTTTCGTTCACGCCGCTTCCCGCTAAGGGCCCGCTCGCGTTGTACGGCCATGAAATCCGGAGTTGCCCGATCTCGCACCCGCAAGGCTGCTTGGGCTACCGCATCGAGTCGGGCAAACGGTCGCTCGTCATTGCCACAGACTATGAGATCGGCGAAGAGATGTTTGATCGCGGCTTTGCGGCGTTCGCCAAGGGAGCCGATATCTTGGTGCACGACGCGCAGTACACGCCCGATGATTACGGGGCGCACAAAGGCTGGGGACACTGCACCTGGCAGCACGCCGTGGAAACAGCCGAGCGCGTGGGAAGCAAGGAGCTCATCCTCACTTCGCATGATCCGGTGCGAACCGACGAAGCCGTGGACCGCCTGTTGGCCGCGGCACGCGCGCGTTTCCCGAAGTCAGCCGCCGCGACTCCGGGAATGACGTTGGATTTGAGTCAGTGACTCGGTGATGCCGCATGCGCGCTAGAGCCTGGCGCTTAGGGCTCCATGCGTTGCCGCTCGTCGCTTTTCTCGCCTCCATTGCCCTGCGCATCGCTTCGCCGCCGCTCCTGGAATCGGTGCGCGATCAAGCGTTTGATCAATACCAGCGGTGGCAGCCGCGGGTGCGGAATCAGACTGTCGCCGTCGTGGACCTCGACGACGAATCGCTGCACCGGCTCGGGCAATGGCCCTGGCCCCGCACGCTGGTGGCGCGTTTGATCGACGCGCTGCACCAAGAGGGCGCGTCGGTGGTCGCATTCGACATCGTGTTTGCCGAGCCCGACCGAACATCTCCGGCTCAGGTGCTCAACACCTGGGATACAGCTCAAATTTCGCCGGAAGCGGTTTCGGCTTTGCGTGCATTGCCGGATCACGACGCTGTGCTGGCGCAAGCAATCGCATCCGCCCGCGTGGTGACCGGCTTCTCCCTTACGGACCGCGCGAACGATTTAAAACCCCAACTCAAAGCGGGCTTCGCCTTTTCCGGGCCCATGCCGAATGCCTTCCTGTTCGATTACCCCGGCGCTGTGCCAACGCTCCCCATTCTTGAGAAAGAAGCCGCGGGTAACGGACACTTCAACCTCATCGGCGAGCACGACGGCGTCGTGCGGCGCGTGCCTCTTCTGCTGCGCAGCGGCGACACAATTTGTCCGTCGCTTGGCGCGGAAGCGCTGCGGCTGGACGCAAAGGCCGGCGGATATGCGGTGAAAAGCGCGGACACCGGCGTCACGCATGTGAAGATCGGCAGCCGCGTTGTGCCGACGGACGCCAACGGCCGCGTGTGGGTTTATTACGCGCCGGATGAAGCGAGCACGTGGATCCCCGCGTGGCGTGTGCTGGAAGGGACAGGGCCTGCCGGGGTGCTGCACAACGCGATCGTGCTTGTCGGCACAAGCGCGAGCGGGCTGCGCGACCTGCGCACCACGCCGCTCTCGCCGCTGACCGCCGGGGTTTCGGTGCATGCGCAAATGATCGA
>JAHFGY010000089.1 GCA_023247195.1 Candidatus Omnitrophota bacterium
GCGGCTAAATAAGAAACGGGATGCTGAGAAAAAAACGGAGGAGCGTTAGGCTCCCCCGTTTTCCGAAGCGACAAAGCCGGAGCGTCAAACGTTGAGGGCGTTCTTCTTTCTCCGGCTCGCAAGCGCGAGCGTCAAACCGCCAACGACGAAAAGAGCGGCGCTCATGGGTTCAGGTGTGACGGTAAAGCTGGTTTGGTCGGAAGCGCTGCCGCCCTGCGCGAAGAGGACGCCCGCATTCACGTTCCAAAGGCCTTTCTCGCGGATGGTGTTCCAGTTCACGAGCGAGAACCAGACATCCTGATCGGTACTCGGGCCGTGGCTCGTGAAATAGCTGGTGCTGCTTGGCGCGTTCCAGAACGAGGTGGTGAAGTTGAGCGCGTTGCTGGGCAGGTGAAGGTGCAGGAAGGGAGTTTCGTCGAATCCGAAAATAGTCTTAACGGTGGAGCTGCCATCGGAGCCTACGGGATTGACGGAGAAGTCATCGGCATGGACAGCGGTCGCCCCGAGCATCAAGCCCGCCACCAGTGCAATGCGCGCTAAAACGGATGTTCTCATATATTCCTCCTATGACTTGGACTCAACTGAAATTCGCTTAACCATTCTGAAAGAAGTGATATAAAGTGTCAAGGGCAAACCCCGAAAAATTAGTTTTTCAGGTATAGTTCTCCTTATGAACAAAGTGCTTATCGTTGATGACGAGGTCGAGCTGTGCACGACCATCGCGGACTTCTTGAAGCCGCGGGGGTACGAAGTGTTCACGGCGAACACCGGCAAGGAAGGGCTGGCCGCGGCGCGCAGCCAAAAGCCGGATTTGATCATCCTGGATCTGATGCTGCCGGACATGGACGGCTGGCGCGTGTGCCAAGCGCTCAAGAAGGACGAAGCGCTCCGCAACGTTCCGGTTATCATGCTGAGCGCGCTGGTGGATGATCAGCAGCAAAAAGGGTCGCATGAGCTGGGAGATGCTTACCTCTCCAAGCCGTTCGACATGAAAGTGCTGCTCGAAAAGGTCCGCACATGCCTGGACGAGCCCTCGTAATCCACGGCGGCACGGGCTACGGGCCGAACAAGACCGTCCTTTCCCAGGCGCGCCGCCGGCTGCGCCGTATCGCGCAAACCTGCTTCACTTTTTTGGCCTCGCATTCCTCGCTCGAGACAGTCGCGGAAGCGGTTCGTTTATTGGAAGACGACCCTTTTTTCAACGCGGGCACGGGTTCTTATCTGCAGCGGGACGGCCGAGCCCGCATGAGCGCCTCGATCATGGACGGCCACACCGGCCGCTTCGGCGCTGTGCTGAACATCGAGCGCGTGCGTAACCCGGTGCTGGTGGCGAGCCGGCTGCTGGGCGAACGCGACCGCATTTTGGCCGCGGACGGCGCGCGGCGCTATGCCCGCCGGCAGGGTTTCGGCGATTGGAACCCGGTCACGGCCGAGCGCCTCAAGCGATGGAAATTATTGAAGGAAGAAGAGCACGGCACGGTCGGCGCCGCTGCAATCGATGACCACGGACGCCTTGCGGTCGCGACATCCACCGGCGGCAAAGGTTTTGAGCTGCCCGGCCGCGTAAGCGACAGCGGATTGCCGGTGGGGAACTATGCGAGCTCGTTCGCGGCCGCTTCATGCACCGGCATTGGAGAGGATATCGTTGAAGAAGCGCTGTCCGTGCGATTGGTCGAGCGGGCTCACGCCGCGCTCTCCATTCATAAGGCCTTTCAGAAGCTGATTCCCGAGATCAAGGCGCGCAAGCGGCGGGCGGGCGCCGTGGGTTTGGACCGAAACGGGCGCATGAGTTGGGGTACGACCATGCCTATTCTGATTGCTATCGGGGTGACCGGCCGCGGCTTAAAGGAAAGTTTTTAGGAGACCGGCATGGGAAGCGAGCGCCGGAAGTTCCCGCGGATTCCCGCGGCCATTGCCATCGCGTACCGCACGGTGTACCTGACCGAGCCGAACCCGACCCTTACGCGGGACATCAGCGAAGGCGGCTTGCGTTTTTTCACCATCGCTCCGCTGGATTCCGGCACAACGCTCAAAATGACCATTCAGCTTTCCGGTCGGCCGCAGCCGATTCGGCTCACCGCGGAAGTTCTGTGGAGCCGGCTGGTGACCCCGCCTTCGAAAGAGCCCGGCGCGCTGCCATACGAGACCGCGGTTATTTTCACGGATGCGACCGCCACGGACCGCCAGGCGCTTGCCACGCTTGTCGCGAGCCGAAAGTGACGAATTACGGTATAGTAATCAACTAACAGGGGGAGCGGATGGACGAAAGAAAGGACGAACGCCGCGCATTCTTGCGGCTGTCTTCCAAGCTGAACGCCACGTACAAGATGGCGGACGCGAAACAAGATCTCTCCGGCTCTGTTGTGCAGTCCCTGACCAAAGATGTCGGCGGCGGCGGCATTCGCCTGATGACCGCTGTGCAGTTTGGTTTGAATACGCGCTTGCAGGTGGAGGTCAAATTCCCGGACCGGGCCAAGCCCGTGGCGTTCACCGGCGAGGTGGTCTGGAGCAAGGCTCTGGAGCAGACCGAAGGCATTGACCGGACCCGGCGCTTTGAAACCGGGCTGCGATACGTTGCGATCTCAAAAGAGGACCAGCAGTACATCCTTCAGCATGCCAACCTGCACAAGCCCCTGCAGTAAATCCGTTCGCGCAGCCGCCTGATGGCCTGGATGCGCCGCTATTTTTGGACCATCGTTTGGCTCTTGACCGGACCCGGTGTGTTCTTGTTTTTTGTTCCTCGCTGGATCGCTTCGCTTGAAGGCCGCCCCTTGGAATGGAACGCGACGCCGCAGCAGTGGCTCGGCCTCTGGCTCTTGCTCAACGGCACGGGTTTGGCCGGATGGTGCGTGCTCCTCTTTTTCGGGGAAGGCGAGGGAACGCCGCTGCCCACGTGTCCGCCGGAGCGGTTCGTCGCGGTCGGCCCTTACCGCTATGTGCGCAATCCCATGGCGATCGGCCTATGCCTTTTGTTGGTGGCTGAAGCCTGTCTTTACAGTTCGCTGGGGGTTGCCCTTTATGGCTTGGTGATTTTTCTCCTGGCGCGCGCGTTTGTCCTGCGCGTGGAAGAGCCGGATTTGGAAAAGCGTTTCGGCCCGCTTTACTGCACGTATAAAAAGCAAGTTCCGCGCTGGATTCCGCACCTGCAGCAGCGCACCCGCCTGGACCTCTAAACAGCTAGCGAGCCAGGCAAAAACCCGTTAAAATAATTACTTGTACCTAACCACCTGACGGACGCTATGAAACCAATCGGCTTATACAATCCTGCTTACGAACACGACGCCTGCGGCACGGGTTTTGTCGCCTCCATCGACGGCGACGCCAGCCACGCTATTCTCCGGTCCGCGGTGCAGTGCGTTTGCAACGTCACTCACCGGGGCGCGGTCTCGGCCGATGCCAAAACAGGCGACGGCGCCGGCATCTTAACCCAGGTGCCGCACAAGCTCTTTGCGCGGGTGCTGTCTGAAATGAAAGCGCCGCCCGCCGCGGCCGGCGACCTGGCCGTGGGCATGATTTTCCTGCCCAAGGAAGACAAGCTAGCGGAAACCGCTCAGCGGATCGTTGAAGAGACGATCAATGCCAAGGGCCTTCCTTTAATAGGGTGGCGGGACGTGCCGATTGACCCTTCCGCCTTGGGCAAGCAAGCGATTGAAACGCTGCCCAAAATCCGGCAGGTGCTGATCCGCAAGCCGTCCGGGTGGTCAGCCCAACAATTCGACCGCCAGCTCTTTTTGGTGCGGCGCCGCATCGAAGGGGCTTGGCAGCGCGCCGGCATTGAGAACGGTTACATCCCTTCGTTTTCTGCTCGAACCCTTGTGTATAAAGGCCTCTTGGTCGCGCCGCAGCTCGCCAATTTCTACCGGGACCTCAACGATCCGGACTACGCCACGGCCATTGCCGTGTTTCATCAGCGCTACTCCACGAACACGTTTCCGAATTGGTTCCTCGCGCAGCCGTTCCGTTTTCTCGGCCACAACGGCGAAATCAACACGCTGAAGGGCAACCGCAATTGGATGGCCGCGCGCGAGCCCGAGCTTTCTTGCGGCGTGTGGGACAAAGAATTGCAGGACCTGTTTCCCATTATCCAGGCCAACGGGTCGGACTCCATGAGCCTGGACAACGTGCTGGAATTGCTGGTCATGTCCGGCCGAAACGTGCTGCACAGCATGATGATGCTGGTGCCGGATGCGTGGCAAGCCATGGTCGGCATCGACCCTTCTGTGCGCGCTTTTTACCAATACCACGCGATGCTCAGCGAGCCGTGGGACGGTCCGGCCGCTTTAACGTTTTCCGACGGAACCATTGCCGCGGCGGTGCTGGACCGCAACGGTTTGCGCCCCGCGCGGTACTGGATCACAAAAGACCGCACGGTGATCATGGCGTCTGAGGTGGGCGTGGTGGACGTGGATCCTTCGCGCATCATTGAGAAGGGACGCTTGGGGCCGGGTCAAGTCTTTGGCGTGGACACCGCGCGCAAATGCATCCTTCGCAACGAAGAGATCAAGCAAGAGCTCTCCAAGGCGCAGCCTTATGTGGATTGGGTGAACCGCAGCGTGGTTCCGATCCAGGAAATCATGACCGGCTCCATCGCTGACGAAGTCATGTCCGACTCCGACGCGCTGGCGCGGCATCAGATTGCTTTCGGCATCACCGAGGAAGAGGTCACGATGTACCTGGAGCCCATGGCGATGTCGGGCAAAGAGCCGATCTGGTCCATGGGCGACGACGCGCCGCCGGCTGTGCTTTCCAAGCACGAACGGCCGCTCTTCGCTTATTTCAAACAGCTCTTCGCGCAGGTGACGAATCCGCCGATCGATCCGATCCGCGAAGAGCTCGTGATGTCGCTGAACACCGTGCTCGGCGCGCGCCCGAATTTGCTCGAGCCGGGTCCGGCGCACAAGCGGCTGGTCGCGATCAAGAGCCCGCTTTTGGTGCCGCAGGAGTTTTCCTCTATTCAAGCATTGAAAGACAAGGATCTTGCCGCGGCCACGATTTCGACTCTTTGGAAAGTCGCGGACGGTCCGGCCGGGCTGCGCAAGGCGGTTGAGCGCATCCGCAGCGAAGCGGTCAAAGCCGTGGACGAAGGCGCCACGATTCTGATCCTAAGCGACCGCGGGGTGGATGCCCAGCATGCCTCGGTGCCGTCTCTGTTGGCAACGGGCGCGGTGCATCACCACTTGATCCGCCAAAAGCGGCGCATGAAAGCCTCGATCGCGGTCGAAGCCGGCGACGTGCACGAAGTGCATCAGGTCGCGTGCTTGATCGGGTACGGCGCGTCCGCGGTTTATCCGTATCTTGCTTTTCAATCGCTGATGGCGCTTCATCAAGCAGGCCGGTTCAAGGACCAAACGTTCCCACAGATCTTGGCGCATTACCGCAAGTCCATGGACCAGGGCGTGCTCAAGATCATGTCCAAGATGGGCATTTCCACGGTCGGCAGCTACCGCGGCGCGCAGATTTTTGAGGCGCTGGGGATTTCCGAAGAGCTGGTCCGAGAATGCTTTACCGGCACCCCGTCGCGGATCGGCGGCATCACATACGAGCACCTGGCCGAAGATCTGCTCAAGCTGCACAAGCGCGCATACCACCGGGAAGGGCCGCTGTATCTGGACCCGGGCGGGTTCTACAAATACCGCCGCGAAGGTGAATACCACGCGTTCAATCCCGAGACCGTGCGGCTTTTGCAGCAGGCCGCCAAGAGCGGAAGCTATGAAGATTTTGAGAAGTTCGCGAATGCGGTGAACCACCGGCCGCCCACAGCGTTGCACGATTTATTGGACTTCAAGCCGCTCGGCAAACCCGTTCCGCTTGAAGAAGTCGAGTCTGTGGAATCCATTACCCGCCGGTTCGCAACGGCCAGCATTTCTTACGGCGCGTTGAGCTTGGAGGCGCATGAGACGCTGGCCATCGCCATGAACCGCATCGGTGGAAAGTCCGGATCGGGCGAAGGCGGGGAAGACCCGGCGCGGTACCGCAAGATCGACCCGGCGCGCAACCGCAACTCGTACATCAAACAGGTGGCTTCGGGCCGCTTTGGCGTGACGCCCGAGTACTTGATGTCGGCCCGCGAAATCGAAATCAAGATGGCGCAAGGCTCAAAGCCCGGCGAGGGTGGCCAGCTTCCGGGCCACAAAGTATCGGTTGAGATCGCGCGCGTGCGCCACACGATTGCCGGCGTGACCTTGATTTCGCCGCCGCCGCACCACGACATTTATTCCATCGAAGATTTGGCGCAATTGATCTACGACCTAAAAATGATCAACCCGGATGCACGGATCTCGGTAAAGCTCGTGTCCGAAGCCGGGGTAGGAACCATTGCCGCGGGCGTGGCCAAAGCCTATGCCGACAATATTTTAATTTCCGGCTACGACGGCGGCACGGGCGCGAGCCCGTTGAGCTCGATCAAGAATGCCGGCTTGCCGTGGGAGCTGGGCCTGGCTGAAACGCAGCAGACTTTGCGGCTCAACGACTTGCGCAAGCGCGTGCTGCTGCGCGCGGACGGCGGCATGAAAACCGGCCGCGACGTGGTCATGGCCGCGCTTTTCGGCGCGGAAGAATACGGATTCGGCACCGGGCCGCTCGTAGCCACGGGCTGCATGATGACGCGCAAGTGCCACTTGAACACGTGTCCCGTGGGCGTCGCGACCCAGGACGAAACGCTGCGCAAGCGGTACTTCGGCACCGTGGACATGCTGGTTAATTACATGCGTTCGATCGCGGAGGAAGTGCGCCGTACTTTAGCGCAGCTTGGCGCGCGGCGCATGGAAGAGATTATCGGCCGGACCGACCTGCTCAAACGGCGCGAGCTGGCGCTCACGGGCAAAGCCGCGACGGTGAATGTGGACTACCTGATTGCGACCGTGGACGTGGGCCCGCGCTACCACACCGATGAGCGAAACAACCGTCCTGGCGTGCACCCGATCGACGACCAAATCATTCAGGACGCGGCGCCGGCGCTGGAAGGCCGCGGCAAAGTGAAGCTGAGCTATGCTATCCGCAACACCGATCGCACGGTGGGCGCGCGGCTCGCGGGCCGCATTGCCAAACGGGCGGGCGACGAAGGGCTGGAGGCATCGACGATTGACGTGGCTTTCACCGGGGTCGCGGGCCAGAGTTTTGGCGCGTTTTGCATCAACGGCCTGCGCCTGGCGCTGATCGGCGAAGCCAATGACTATGTCGGCAAAGGCATGGCAGGCGGCGAGATCGTGATCCGCCCGCCGGAAGGCTCGACGTTCCGCTGGAACGAGAACGCGATCATGGGCAACACGTGCCTCTACGGCGCGACCGGCGGCGTATTGTACGGAGCCGGGCAAGCCGGGCAGCGCTTCGCGGTTCGAAACTCGGGTGCTCTGGCGGTTGTGGAAGGCGTGGGCGACCACGGGTGCGAGTACATGACCGGCGGCATTGTGCTGGTCATCGGGCAGACCGGCCGGAATTTCGGCGCGGGCATGACCGGCGGCCGCGCGTACGTGCTTGACCGCGACGGCGATTTCAGCACTCGTGTGAATCTGGAGTTGGTTCAGCTCGAGCGGCTGGAACAGCGCGAAGATTGCGACAACATCCGCACGCTTCTCGAGCGCCACTTCGTGGCGACCAAGAGCACGTTCGCCTTGGAAATTTTAAGCAATTGGGATCATATCCAAAAACTCTTTTGGGTGGTTATTCCGCGCGGCTCCGGGGCCAAGTTGGAGCGCGCTGTGGTTCTTAAGGAAGGCTGAGTTCTCTGATGGCGGTTACCTCTGATCAAGTCCTTGCCGCGCTTCGCGTGGTGCAAGACCCGGACCTGGGGCGGGACATTGTCTCGCTGGGGTTCGTGAAGCACATCGCGATCGAGAACGGACGCGTATCGTTCCAGATCGAGCTCACCACGCCGGCTTGCCCGGTTAAGGATCTGCTTCGCGACCAAGCGCACCAAGCCGTGTCCGCGTTGGCCGGCGTTTCGTCGGTTGAGATCGGCATGACCGCGCAGGTGAGGCGTTCTGCGTTTGGCGGCCAAGCGTCAGGTGGCCAACCAGCCGGTGCCGCCCAAGCGCCGAGCTTGGCTCCCACGGTCAAGAATGTGATCCCCATTGCCAGCGGCAAGGGCGGGGTGGGCAAGTCCACGGTCAGCGCGAACTTAGCCTTGGCGCTGGCGCGCACCGGCGCCCGCGTCGGCCTCATGGACGCGGACGTGTACGGCCCGAGCATCCCGTGGATCTTAGGCATCACCGAGCAGCCGGAGGTCGACGAGCAGAACCGCATCACGCCGGTCGAACAAGACGGCATCAAAGTGGTATCCATGGGCTTTTTCATGCAGCCGGAGGAAGCTGTGATCTGGCGCGGGCCCATGCTGCACAAGACGGTTCAACAATTTTTGGGCGGCGTGCTCTGGGGCGAACTGGATTATTTGCTGGTCGACTTGCCGCCGGGCACGGGCGATGTGCAGCTTTCGCTTTGCCAGTCCATTCCCATCAGCGGCGCGGTGGTGGTTTCCACGCCGCAGGACGTTGCGCTCAACGTGGCGCAGAAAGCGATCACCCTTTTTCGCAAGTTAAACGCGCCGGTGCTCGGCATTATTGAGAACATGGCGTACTATTCCTGTTTGCACTGCGGCAAGCGCGACGATATCTTTGGCTCGGGCGGCGCGCGCGCCGTGGCCGAGCGCATGGGTTTGCCGTTTCTCGGGGAAATCCCGCTCGCGACGCGCATCCGCTCCGCTTCCGACGACGGCCGGCCGCTTGTGCTGACCGAGCCGGACTCCGATCTTGCCAAGGCTTTTCTTCGCGTCGCCGAGCAGCTGGCCGCGCAGGTGAGCATCCGCGGCATGCAGGGCGATCCCGCGTCGCAGGTCAAAGTAACCTTTTGACCCGCGGTCAGGCCCCCGCGCCGATGCAGCCGCAAACGCCTGTGCCGCTTGAAGTCGGCCGGGCGGGCGAGCATGATCTTTTGATCACCTGGCAAGACAATCACGCAAGCCGTTACAACTCCCATTCGCTGCGCATGGCCTGCCCGTGCGCCGGCTGCGTGGATGAGCTCACGGGGCATATCCGCATCATCGGCAGCAGCATCGCGGCGGACGTGCACCCTGTAAAGGTATCGCTGATCGGGCGGTACGCGATCACGATCCGCTGGTCCGACGGCCACCAAACCGGGATCTACCCTTTTCAACTCTTGAGA
>JAHFGY010000221.1 GCA_023247195.1 Candidatus Omnitrophota bacterium
TTCGGGCCTGCCTCCAGCAAGAATGGGGACATTGTTAACTACGTATTCAGCGCTGAGCGTCAAATGGGCCGTTTTGTGCGTTGGATGCAGGATGATGTCCGGCGCATTTGGAATACAGCGCACATCGAAAATGTTTCTCCGCCCGCGGATCAGCGCGGCGAGCTCGAGCTGACTGAAATTGTTCCGCACGACTTTGAGGGCGCCTGGCCGATTCCAAGCGACAACCTGGCAAAGGCCGTGGCCATGCGCTACCACGATATCCTGATATTCCTCAACGGCGTGGCGAACCTGGATCGTGCTTTCCCCGGAATACCGATTCAGCTTCACATGCAGCATTTCTTTGCCGGGTATTTGACCGAGCAAGATTCCTTGGCGGCGATGCTTGAGAACCCCGCCGTGCTTAACAAAATTGTTGGCCGCATGCTCTTGGAGCGGGGCACGGTGCACATGAAGGATCCGACCCCGGTCATCGCGCATGCGCAAACGGATCCGCTCGTCGGCGCTCTGCTTGAAATGGAGAAGCCCCACCAAGCTCCTGTCAGCGTTTGGAATCCGCGCCGGGGCGAGCAATACAACACCTATCAGGCTGTGCTGACGAGCGGCTCTGTCGAGGGGTTGCCCGTTATCGAAGCGGCTCTGCCGGACGTTGTTGCACGAACTCTTGTGAAGGCATTTACAGAGCATGATGCGGTCATCTGGAAGGCGATTGGCAATGACGTGCTTCCTACCTATGGTTTGGTGGCTTTACTGCCTCACTTGATAAAGAACGGGGAACGGCCGGTGCTGGCGCTGGAAATGCCGGTCGAGCTTGATGAGCATGTGCAGGCGTTTCTGCGAACGGGTAATCTCTCCGACGTACTGGTCGACTACTTGGCGCACCGGGAGCCGCCCTACGCGGAGTTCCTGTTCAGGGCGCGGCAATTACAGATGGAAGTCGTACTTTTCAGCGCCGGCTATTTGCAGATGGATGCATGGTTTGAGCAAGTGAGCAGCCGGCTCCTCAGCCGATCGCCCATGCCTTGGACCGTGATGGTCGTGGGCATCGGGGCCAAGGCTGAAATCGTCCACTATACAAACGAAACGGTCGGGAGGGTAAAAGAGACGATCTACTCCGGCCCTTCCTTTGGACACCAATGCCGCCAGGCGTTGGGTGATCGTTTGCTCATCGTGAACACCGAGAGTGAGGAGATGAGTAACGATCCGGAGGATATGCGGTATGAGGTCTCCGTCCTTCCAAATAAGGAGGCCGGCGCAGATCTTTCCATACGGTTTGTCCCTTTGCTTCAGATGGAAGAAGGGCACGGGTTGGCGATGCCGCGCGCGCTGGGATCGCTCGTGCTGTCGGTGACGCGCGGTTTGGAGCGCATCCTTCCCGGCAAGCGGAACCTCGATGAAAGCGCCTCGGCCATCAGCGGCCACCTGGAAGAGCAGCTGCAGCGCGGCCTGTTGACGGCGCTGGTCGGATTGCCGTTTGTTTTAGGCCTGGCGCTGGGGGTTGCGCCTCTCCTATTGATTGCGGGCGAATGGTTGCTGATCGCGCTCATGCTGCGGGCAATCAACGGTGAGCGCGGCCGGAAACAGTTTGATCGCTGGCACGGGCACGGGAAAAAGGTCCATGTGGTGCGCGGCAATCGCATCGAGCCGGCCGCTTGGAAACAAGCTGAGTGGGATTACGACATCCCGCATCTTCCGCAGCATCCCTACAAGCAGCTGCTGCATCAGGGCGAAAAATTCCGGCTGGAGTACCTGAAATGGATGTACCGGTTCGGGCTTCTGACACTGGTAGGAAGCGGCGTCGCGGCGCTCATTGCGCCGGCTTTGCTCGCATCGCCGTGGATAGCGCTGGGCTTGCTGGTGATCTTGCCGGCAGGAAGTCTTCTGGCGGCTTTTCTTGCCGGCAGGCGCCACGCCGCTTATAACCGGGAACGCTACCGGGTAAGTGCTCAGCGCTTCAACGAGTGGGGGCCTCGCCTGGACGTGCTGGCTCAGGCCATTGCTCCAAAGATCCGCACGGTCCATGAAGGATTGGATCGCCTGCTCGCCAGCCTTCCTGAAACGGATGATCCCGCGGCTTGGGATGCCGTGTTGACTCAATTACAGCAACTGTCTGAGCCGGTCGGTGAAGTGTTGGCGGTACTCACTGAAGCCGTCGATTCCGCCCATGCCGCCGGACTGAACGAATTGAGCGGTGGAATAAACCATGTCGTGGGCAGCGCCATCGGAACACTGGGCATGCAACTGTCCTTCTGGTCAGGCCGCATCGAATCGGGCAATACCATAGGCCTTCGCGAGAGGATACGATCCGTGGCGATCCAGGAACGGGCGGGTTGGGATCAAGCGCTCCGGTCTCTGGAGAGCGGCGCGGTTCTTTCGCCTGAGCCCGTGGCAATGACCGCCGATGAGGGCATCCAAGATCCGATCGCGGCGCGCGACCGGCTTTCGAAGTGGCTGCAATCGTACCAGCCGCTCATGGAAACGTTGCGCGCATACACCGACATTAGTAAAGCGTCTATTTCCGAAGACTCTTTCCTGTCTGAGGTGACGATTGGGCATGCTTTTAAAGGAAAAGGCGAACCTTCCTTGCAGGCGCTGGAGTCTATCGAGGGCGTGTTCCGTTCAAAAACAGTGGCGGCTATTTGCCGGTTGCTGGCGGAATCCACATTGAATTCGGATGCGCTCGGCACCGCGGCCGGCCTTCAAGCGGGTTGGTTTGAACGCATGGTGGCAGGCGAGTGGTTCCCCACGCCTGGAGATCTGGCCACTATCCTGCCTCTCCTTAATCCGGACAAAGCCTTAAAGTTGTCCGAATCCCGGCGCTCGGCGAAGAAGAGGGCAGC
>JAHFGY010000090.1 GCA_023247195.1 Candidatus Omnitrophota bacterium
TGCTCGATGCCGGGCGTATCGGCCAGGCGGCGCACCAGGCTGACCAGCCCCGGGCGCAGCAGCGGCTCGCCGCCGGTCAGCCGGATCTTGCGGATGCCGAGGTCGGCAAAAATGCCGGCCAGCGTCACGATCTCGTCGTTGGTCAGCAGATCGTCCATGCGCGTGCGGTTGACCAGCCCGTTTGGCATGCAGTACAGGCAGCGCAAGTTGCACGCGGCGATCACGGAGATCCGCAGATACGTGATGGCTCGGCCGAATTGATCAAGCATGGCTTAGCTCCGCCGCTTTTTTGAGTTGAACCGCGCAATACTTGAGCTCCGGTTGTTTGGACAGCGGATCGTGGCTCTCAATGGTAGCTCGATTGACCACGGCGTCTCCCCAGAGGCTGCCCCAGTGAAACGGCATGAAGCAGGTTCCGCTCTTGATCGCGTCGGTCACGCGGCAGGGGGCGGTGGCGCTGCCGCGGCGCGACGTCACTTCAACCGGATCACCGCTGGCCAGGCCGAGCTGCGCGGCATCGGCTGTGTTGACTTCGACGAACCCGGAAGGGTCTTTCTTCATCAGAACCGGGATTTTGCCGGTGCGCGTGAGCGTGTGCCATTGGTCGCGCACGCGGCCGGTTGTGAGCACAAACGGATAGGCGGCATCCGTCTCTTCCGCGGGCGGCTTATAGCCATGAACAACAAACCGGGCTTTGCCGTCGGGGTGGGAGAAAACGCCGTCGGTGTAGCGCCGCAGGGTCGAGCGGTGAGCCGGGGTCGGGCAGGGCCATTGGAGAGACCCTTGCTGGAGGCGCTCGTACGTCACGCCGGTGATGTCCAGATCCTTGCCAAGGGTGGTCCGCTTATATTCCTCGAAAATGTCTTCGGCGCTCCGGAAGCCGAACGACTCGCCCAGGCCCATCTCGCGCGCGAACCGGCACAGGATTTCCCAGTCGGGCAGCGCTTCGCCCGGCGGCTCCACGGCTTTGCTGGAGTGCGAGATGCACCGCTCGGAATTGGTCACGGTTCCGTCGCGTTCCGCCCATTGCGCGGCAGGCAAGATCACATCCGCCAACTGCGTGGTCTCGGTGGGGTGATAGATATCGTTCACGATAACCAGCTCCGCGCGCGAAAAAGCTTCCAACACACGGTTCAGATTGGGCATGGAAACAACCGGGTTCGTGCACAGAATCCACACGCTCTTCACGCGCCCTTCGGCCAGCGCGTCGAAAAGGCTCACCGCGTGCAACCCCGGCTGGTCCGCGATGCGGCCGCTCGGCACGCCCCAGAGTGTTTCCATTTCGCGGCGATCTTGCTCGTTGGCGATGAGCCGGTGGCCGGGCAGCAAATGGGAAAGCCCGCCGGTTTCGCGGCCGCCCATGGCATTGGGCTGGCCGGTCAGCGAAAAGGGGCCTGCGCCCGCGCGTCCGATATGGCCTGTGGCCAAATGAAGGTTGATCACCGCGTTGTTCTTGGCGGTTCCGTGCGAAGACTGGTTCAAGCCCATGCTCCAGAAACTCATAGCGGCTCGCGCGCGTCCGAAAAGTCGCGCCGCCGCGGCAATCGCCTCCGCGTCGACGCCGCAAATCGCCGCGGCACGCTCAGGCGGATACTCTTGCGCCACGCGCCGCATTTCTTCCCAATTGGTCGTGTGCCGCTTAATGAAGTCGGGCTGGATCAGATTCTCAGCGATGAGCACGTGCAGCATGGCGTTGAGCAGCGCCACGTCGGTACCCGGCTGGATGGGCAGGTAAATGTCCGCGATGTCAGCGGTGCGCGTTCTGCGCGGGTCCACGACGATGGCTTTCACCCGCTTGGCCGCATGCAGCTTGCGCCGGCGGATGCGCTCGAACGTGACCGGGTGGCAGGCTGCGGTGTTGGTGCCGATCAGGAAAAAGCAGTCGGAGAGCTCGATGTCGGCGTAGCAGCCGGGTGGCGCGTCCGCGCCCAGCGACGTCACGTAGCCTGTGACCGCGGAAGCCATGCACAGCCGCGAGTTCGAGTCCACGTTGTTCGTGCCGAGAAAGCCCTTGGCCAGCTTGTTGACGACGTAGTAGTCCTCGGAATACATCTGGCCGGAAATATAAAAAGCCACGGAGTCCGGGCCGTGCCGGCGGATGATGTCCTTCCATCGCTCGGCCACGTAGCCGATAGCGGTCTCCCACGTCACGCGTTCGTGAGGCCGCTGGCGGTCCGCGCGCACCTGCGGGTAGTGGAGCCGGTCCGGCGTGTGAACCATCTGCGGCAGCGTGGCGCCTTTGCCGCACAGAAGCCCGTAATTGGCCGGGTGATTGGGGTCGCCGCGCACTTTAAGAACGCGGCCATCTTTATTGCCGATCAGGACGCCGCAGCCGACCCCGCAGTAGCAGCAGGTGCCTTTTTTCCAATCAAGGCGCAAATCCTCCTCGGTGAGCGGGATCTCTTCGATCTCGCCCGTCTCTTGGACGACTTGCATGACGACGCGTTCTTTGGTCATCGCGGGTCTCGGGAGATTCGTTAGAATTTAACGGCTGTTTGCCAGTAAAAGAAGTTGGCGTCATTGTCGGCGCCCGTGTCCTTGATGAACGGGCCCGGGAAGAAGTGGCTGTAGCCGAACAGCGTGTCGATGTGCTTGCTCACCGTCCATTTCGCCAGCAGGTCGAGCTCCTGTCCGATGGTTTGGCTGGCGTTCGCACGAGCGGGCCGGATGACCCCCTGCCCCGCGTTGAACCAAGCGCTTTTGTTCGAATCAAGAAAAAACCAGTGGTACTTTGACGTCAGCATCAGCGACTTGAACGGTTTGGCCGAGAGGTTCGTCTCCAGCTGGTCGATGTTGCGCAGGCTGGCGAGATCCATGAAGCCGTAATGCGGGTGGTTGGTGGGGAAGAGGTTATCAAAGGTGCCGAAGTTTCCGTCCGACGTCTCGTTGTCGCCCGAGCCGTGGTTGTATTCCATGCCGACGCGCGGGCTCCAGGGAGCGCGAACGAACGTGTAGCCCAGCTCGTTGTGCAGCGCCCAAGCCACGATATCTTCGTGGGCGCGGGAGCCGAGCTGCAAGGCCCACTCGACGCCGTAGTCAAAATCCGAGTACCGGCCGCGGAAGCGATTGCCGAGCGTGTATTCCTTGAGCTGGCCGCGATGGCCGGAAATTTCGCCCGCGATCTCGTTGTCCAGGTCATGCCGAACGAAAAGAAAAGTGTCAAGAATGTGGTCGCGGAATGGTTTGCCGGCGGCGTAAATGCCGTAAAAGTGGTCTTCGTGGTCCGCGCTGTTGGCCGTGACCCGGGTCACGAGCACCGGCTGGCTGACCCACGCGTCCACTTGCAGCTTATCAGTCGGCGTCACACTCAATTTCACCGCGTCGAACACGCGCGCCACGTTGGACCAGTCGAACGCGCCCACGAAGCGCTGCTCGCCGTACGCTAATTCCTGCCGGCCGATCTTGAGTTTTGCCGGTGCTTCTTCCCAGGGGCTCTTCAGCTCGACGAAAAGCTGCCGTAGGTCAAAGCGATCGACGAACGCGTTGGTCTGGTTCAGGCTGCTGCTCGCGAAGCTCTCGGCATCCTGCCCTTGAACAAATACTTTTCCGATCGACGGCATGCCGGCTTCAATGCCCAGCCGCGTGCGGAGCAGGTGAAACGCGTCGTCCTCGTAGCTGGTGTTGTTGAAGGTGAAGTCATCGCGTACCTCCAGCCGGTAACGCGCCTCGCCGCTTACTTTCAGCGTGTATTTGCCGCTCTCGAACAAATGGATCTTCCCAAGCTGATCCAGCTCCTGGTCAGACTTGGCGATAAACTCGTTGTAAACATCCAGGGGAGCCGCCTCAGCCAAGCCGCCAAAGGCGAGCACGCCCGCCGCACAAATCGTCCCCAGCCATTTCGCAGGATTCATTCTCGTCCCTCCAGCCCGTCCTTGAAGGATGAGATGGAACGTCCTAGGCTCCGGCCGATCTCCGGCAGCCGTTTTGCGCCGAACACAAGCATGGCAATGCCCAAAATGCAGAGTAATTCCGGTACGCCTAAACGAGCCATCAGTCCTCCTTTGGCAACGCGGTGCCTTGTCCTTCCAAAAACGCGATCAAAGAATCCCGAGCGCGGTAATATTCGGGGTTGTCGGCTAGCTCGGCCCGCACGCGCGGGCGAGCAAACGGCACGGTCATGATTTTGCCGATCGTCGCGGCCGGGCCGTTGGTCATCATCACGATGCGGTCCGCTAAGAGCAGCGCTTCGTCCACGTCATGAGTCACCATCAAAACGGTTTTCCGGTGGCGCTCCCAGATTCGCAGCAATTCATCCTGGAGTTCCATGCGGGTCAGGGCGTCGAGCAAGCTGAACGGCTCATCGAGCAAAAGGATTTTCGGGTCCACAGCGAGTGCGCGCGCGATGCCGGCTCGCTGCCGCATGCCGGCTGAAAGCTCCGCGGGGCGGCAGTCGGCTTCGTCCGCAAGACCCACCAGAGCCAACGTTTCTTTTGCGCAGGCCAGCCGTTCCGCGGCGCTGAGATTGGGTTTTACCTGGTCGACCGCGAGCTGGATGTTTTGGACCACGCTCAGCCAAGGGAACAAAGACGGCGACTGAAAAACCACGCCGCGGTTCGTGCCCGGGCCGTCGATTTCACGGTTGCCTAGGATGGCGCTGCCGGCGCTGGGCTCGATCAATCCCATCACGATGGATAGCACCGTGGATTTGCCGCACCCGGAGTGGCCGATCAGGCAGACGAACTCGCCTTCCTCGACTCGGAGGTTTACGTCGCGGACAATAACCGCGGGGCCTTGCGGTGTCTCGTAGGTCTTGCCCAGTTGCGAGAGCTCGAGCAAGGGAGTGTTCATCGCGCGGCTCCGGCGCGTTTGCGCGTGAGGAATTCCACAATCTGTTTGCGTACCTTCTGGTAAGCCGGGGACAGGCTGAGCTCTCGTTTCACGCGCGGCCGCTGAATCTCGACTGGAATAGGATCTCCCAGCGTGGCTCCCGGGCCGGGCGTGAGCGGATAAATGCGGTCTGCCAGCAAGGCGGCTTCGTCCACGTCGTTGGTGATCATGAGAATGGTGGTGCGCTCGCGTTCCCAGATGCTGGCCAGCTCATCCTGCAGGCTGGCGCGGGTCAAGGCATCCAGCGCGCTGAACGGCTCGTCGAGCAGCAGGATTTTCGGACGCATGGCCAGCCCGCGGGCCACGGCCACGCGCTGCCGCATGCCGCCGCTGAGCTCATTTGGCCGCTTCCATGCCGCGTGTTCCAGCCGCACGAGCTTGAGGTAATGCTGCGTCCGGTCTTCCTGCTGCGCGGCGCTCACATCGCGAAACCGCGCTGTCACTGCCAGGTGTACGTTCTCAAACGCCGTCATCCAGGGAAGCAACGAATAGTTCTGGAAAACGATTCCGCGGTCCGGCCCCGGTCCGTCGATGGGCTTGCCTTGCAGGAGGATTTCGCCCTCGTCCGGTTGGAGCAATCCCGCGATCAGCGACAGAAGCGTGGTCTTGCCAGAGCCGGAATACCCAACGATGGCGGCGAACTCGCCTTCCTGCACGGAGAGATTGACTCCCTTGAGCACTTCGCGTGTGCCCTTAGGCGTTGAGAACCGTTTGGTGACGTTGTTCAGCTCGAGATAGCTCATGGGAATGCTCAGGTGGACTTGAACCTCGCCTCGATGGTGCCCATCAAGCGGTCCAACAAAAATCCGACGAAGCCGATCGTCAGGATGGACAGGATGATGTGGCTGTAAACAAGTGCGTTGTACTCCTGCCAGAGAAAGCCGCCGACGCCCGGAGCGCCGGTGAGCATCTCGCTGGCCACGATGACCAACCAGGCAATGCCCAAGCTGAGCCGGTAGCCGGTGAACACATAGGGCAGGGTTGCCGGCAGAATGATGCTGAAAAACATTTTGCTGCGCGGCAAGTTCAACACCCGGCCGACGTTCAGGTAGTCCGAGCTGATGCTCCGCACGCCCACCGCGGTGTTGAGCACCGTCGGCCACATGGCGCACAGGGCGATGGTGAACAGCGCCGCCGGCTCTGACCGTTGGAAGATCACAAGGCCCAGCGGCAGCCACGCCAGCGGAGAGATGGGCCGCAGCACCTGGATGAGCGGATCCAACGCGCGCGAAGCGAACTTCGACAGTCCGATCAGAAAACCGAGCGGCGTGCCGAAAAGCAGAGCCAGCGAATAACCTTTCATGACGCGCATGAGGCTGTAGAACGCCAGGCGGCCGATGCCTTGGCTCATTTCGCCTTCTTTGAAGAACGGATTGAGCACATACCGCTTGCTTTCCTGCCATGTCCGGAGCGGGGAGGGCAAATCCGGCGAAACGGTCTGGCTAAGGGCGGTCCAGAACAGCAGCACACCCACACCCGCCAGCAGCGGCAGTATGATGGAGGCTGCTTCCACGCGTGGAAGGCGTCGCTTCACCGGAGCGTTGTTGCCGGCCGCCGGCGGCGCCGGCTGCCTTGCGGCAAGCGCGCCCGGCAGGGCGGCGGCTTTCATCGAAGCCTCCATTAGGACGCCAGGCTATTCACGGCAAACCCCGTCGCATACTCTTCCGGTTTTGCCGGATCGAACACGCCGCCCATCAGGCTCTCGGTTCGCATGTCCGCATCCGGAACCGGAATACCCATTTCGCCGGCCACTTCGCGGAACAGGTCCGTGCGGTGGACGCGAGCGGACAAGCCCGCGTAATCGGGCGCCGACGGCACCATGCCCCAGCGCCGGAACTGCGTCATCCACCAGACGCCGTAGGACTGAAAGGGGAAGTTGGTGAACCGGTCGTAAAAGGTCATGTAGTGTGAATCTTCCACGGTCGGCCGGCCGTCGCCGTAGTCGTATTTGCCCTGAATGCGGCCAAGGATGATGTCCTTGGGACAGTTGATGTACTGCGGCTGCGAAACGATCTCAGCCACCAGCTCGCGGTTTTCCATCTTGTCGATGTACTGGCTGGCTTCGATCACCGCTTTCATGGCCGCTTTGACCGAGCGCGGGTTCTTCTGCGCGAACTCTTCGGTGAAAGCGAGCACTTTTTCCGGGTGATCCGGCCAGATCTCCTGCGTCGTAATCACCGTGTAGCCGATGCTGTCCGCGATGGCTCGCGCGTTCCACGGCTCGCCTACGCAGAAGCCGTCCATCTTGCCGATCTTCATGTTCTGGACCATCTGCGGCGGCGGCACGGTGATGAAGGTCGTGTCCTTGTCCGGGTTAATGCCGCCCGAGGCGAGCCAATAGCGCATCCACATCGCGTGGGTTCCCGGCGGAAAGGTCATGGCAAAAGTGAGCGGGCTTCCTTTGGCCTTGGCTTCGTCGACGAACACTTTCATGTCCGTCGCGGATTTAACCTTGCCCATGTATTTTTTCTGGAGCGTGATGCCTTGGCCGTTTTTGCTCAGGCCCATCGCGATGATCATGGGTTTTACCGGCGAGCCGAGCAGTCCCATGGTGGAAGCGTAGGGCATGCCGGTGAGCATGTGCGTGCCGTGGTTCTCGCCGAGCGTCAACCGGTCGCGGATGACCGCCCAGGAGGCTTCCTTGGAAATAACGGACTTGATGCCGTGCTTTTTGAACAGACCCAGCTCATGCGCCATCACGATCGAGGAACAATCGGTTAGGGCGATGATGCCGAAGCGCATGTCCGTGACTTCCGGGCCCTCGTCGGCATAAGCGGTGCCGAGCCACTTCGTGGGCAGCCCCGCAAAGAGAGTCGCGGCTCCGACCGTTGCCGCGGTTGAAACCGTTGCCTTCAATAATTCCCGCCGAGTCATCTTGCGTTCCATGAAGCCTCCTCCGATTAATGGGTGCGTTCGACTATTCTGGTTTAGGATCCGGCCGGCCTGTCCGGATCGTGTAAGCGCTCTTTACGTCGCTGATGAACACGCGACCGTCGCCGGGATGGCCGGTGCGCGCGCTTTCCAGGATTACTCCAACGGCGCTTTGGACCTGCTCATCCGGCACCATTAGCATCAGGCAGACTTTCGGCAGCTCGTTGTAATGGGCGCTGCCCACTTGGATGCCGCGCTGCCGGCCGCGGCCCAGAACATCCCATTTCGTTAGCGCCGAGACGCCGGCTTTTTCCAACTGCTGGATCACTTCCGTTTCTTTCTCCGGACGGATAATCGTTTGGATGCATTTCATGATTGCGCACACTCCTGCAGCATTGCTTCGGTACAGGGTTCGGACACGCGCAAGGCGCACTCGATCGGCATGACGAAAACGCGGCCGTCGCCGTACTGTCCGGTTTGGTTTGCGCGGATGATGGCTTCGACGGTTTCCGCTTCGTCGGCATCCTCCACAATGATGCGAAACAGAACCTTAGGCAGAAAACTGAGCGAAGCCTTGCCGTTTTGATCCCGCAGGCCGCGCTGCTTTCCGCGCCCCAGCACAGTAAAGCGCGTGTAGCCCGCGCAGCCGATGCGGCCGAGCTCTTCCTTTGTGGCTTGCGTTCGCGCCCGATTGACGATTGCGATGATCTCAACCATGGGTAATCACCAGTTTGATGGCGGCAATAACGAGCACCGCCGACAAGATGCGCCTGAGCCACACGACGTTCGCCCACGCCGATCCGAAGCGAGAACCCAGCAGGCCTCCGATCGCTGCCGCGGCGACGAGCGGCAGAGAAATTTCGGCCACCGCGCGGCCGGATGCGAAACGCGCGAGCAGTCCGGTTGCGGAATTGAGGAAGATAAAAGCCGCGGAGGTGGCGGCCGTTGTTTTGATGTCGGCCCAGCGGCCCAGCACCATGACCGGACTCAGAAAGATGCCGCCGCCGACGCCGACCGCGCCGGAGAGCCAGCCGATGGCGCCGCCGGTTGCAAGCGCCATCGGTAGAGCCGGCGGACGAACAAAGCCGGTTTTCGGCGCGGATAGAGCGGGTAAAGCGAGCCGCGCGCTGGCCACGAACAGGGTAAAGGCCAGGCATTTCTTGAGTATTGAGATGGGCAGCGGCATCCAGCCGCCGACGAACGCGGCCGGCACCGACGCCACTGCGAACGGCCGCAACAGGTTCAGCGAACCGTGGCCCGCGCGCCAGAATAAGACCCAGGCGATTCCGGCAACGATCAGGTTAAGGATGAGCGCTTGCGTGGCCATGGTAGCGAGCGGCCAACCGGCCAGCGCAGCGACG
>JAHFGY010000222.1 GCA_023247195.1 Candidatus Omnitrophota bacterium
GTTTGGCCGGTGCGGGGGCGCGTGTATGAAGACACCGCGGCAACAGGGCTCGCGATTCAAGCTCCGCCCGGGGTGCAGGTCCGTGCGTCGCGTGGAGGCCTGGTGGCATTGGCCGCGCATTCGCTCGTGGGTTGGAAGGGAACCGTGATCGTGGATCACCAAGACGGTCTTTACACTGTTTACGCGGGACTGGAAACGTTAGGGGTCCAGCCCGGACAGCTCATTCAAAAGGGCCAAGCCGTGGGATCGCTCGGAAGCCGGCCGCTTCATTTCGAGATCAGGCAGGGAACCGCGGCTTTAGATATCCTCTCCCAATTGCCGGAAGCTTGAGACGTTGAACCGCGCATGAATTTAAGGCCAGAATTGGCGTCCCATTTGGGACAGCGGCTGGAAGCCTTTCAGCACGGGTTTCGCCATAACTTGGCGCTGATCGGCCCTTCCGGCAGCGGCAAGACTTACCAGCTCCAGCAAATGGCGGCAGCCGCGCCGGCCGGAATGAACTTGATTTACTGCCCGGTATACCGCGAATCCTGCCGCAGCTTTTTGCTGCGGCTGGCCAACAGCATCCGGCACGCGCACCCCGATCTGCCGCGCACCTCCCAAGCCATCGAAGCCGCGGAAGGCTTTTTGTCCCGCCGCAGCTTCAGCGAAGCGTTCAACCGCATGCTCGACGTGGTGCCTGTTTTTGTCGAGGAAACGGGCAAGCCGTGCGTTTTCGTTCTCGACGAATTCCTCCATCTGGAAGACTTGGGGCTGGGCCATGCTTTTCAGGAATTGGGAAAGCGCGTGATGACATGGCCGTCCACGCTCTTTGTCCTGGCGAGCTCTTCGCCTTACCGCGCCCGGGTTATCTTGCGCGAGCGGCTGCAGCTCTTGTTCGGCCAGTTCGAGCTGCTTGAATTGGACGCGCCGGACCCGGTTCCGGCTCAGCCGTGGATCAGCAGCCACCTTGCCGCGATTCCGGAGGCGGCTGAGCTGACCCCGTTTATCGCCAGCTGGCTGGGCGCTTCGCCCTGGTACCTCACGGTGGTGCTCACGCGGGTGCAAGAGCTGGCGGCTCTTTCGGCCGGCGCGGGTTCCGGGCAAAAGTTGCTTGCCGAAGCGCTGTGGGACGTTGTCGGCCGCCAGCAGGGTCCGCTGCACCAATGGTGCCTTACCCGCACGAGCGCGCTGAGCCATCTTCGTTCCGGCTCCCGGATGATGGAATGCTTGATCCACATCGCCGAGGGCGCTTGCACGTTGACCGACATCGGCAGCCGCGTCGGGCGAACATCGCTTTCCGAAATCCTTCAACAGTTAGTGGAGCAGGATCTTTTGCTGCGGCGCGGCAGCTGCTGGTTCATCCAGGACTCGGTGCTGCGTTGCTGGCTGGCTACGGTCGCGGCTTCTCAGCGCAGCGGGCTTTTGGTGGACGACGTTGTCTTGCGCCGGCGATTCGAAGCCTTTCTTGCCGCTGTCTGGAGCGAGTGGATCGAAGCGGAGCAGGTGCCTTTTGTGGACCAGATTGTCCGGCTGTTCGGCCGATTCAGCGACGAAACCATTGTTTTGGACGGAAAGACCGGCCGGCTTCCTCGTTTTTCCCGCGTTCATGCCGAAACCATGGAAGATCAGGTCGGCTACCTGCTTGCCGAAGGCGACGGCAAGACCTGGTGCGCGGCGGTTATGGAAAAAAAGATCGACGAAGCAACTGTCGGCAGCTTTGACGCGTTTTGCCGGATGCGCAAGTCCAAACCCGCCCGCAAGGTGCTGATTGCGCGGCGGGGAATTGAGCCGAACGCGCTGCTGCTCGCGAAGGCCGTGAACATGTGGGTCTGGGAAAACCGTGAATTAAACGTTGTGATGTCGCTTTACGGAGGCATGCTGCATGCCGAAAGCCACCGCTCAAGCGCGCCTGTGGGCGCCTTGGCGCAGCACCTTCCTCGCTAAAGGCGGCAAAGGCCGCTGCTTTTTTTGCGCGGCTCGCCGGTCAGCCGACGATCATAAGCACGGCGTGGTCGGGCGCGGCCGCTTGGCCTTTGTTCTGCTGAACCGGTATCCCTACAACAACGGGCACCTGATGATGGCGCCTTTGCGCCACATCGGCGACTTCGGCGAGCTTACAAGCGCCGAGTGGCAAGAAATGGGGAAGCTCGCCCAGAAATTCATGAAAAAGCTGTCTCGCGCCATTCATCCGCACGGGTTTAACCTCGGCATGAACCTTGGCCGCGTCGCCGGCGCCGGGGTGCCCGGCCACTTGCACCTGCACTTGGTGCCGCGCTGGAACGGCGACACGAACTTCATGCCCATCACCGCGCAAACCAAAGTCATTTCCCAATCGCTGGAAGAGCTTTACCGGCTGCTCCACGCATGAGCAAGAAGCTCACCGAAGCCTTTCCGCAGCAAGGCGCGACGCGCGAGGAGATCGAGCAGCGTGAAGATCAGTGGCTCGCGCCCTATGCCATGAAGAGCCGCGCCACGCGAGGGCGCCAGCACCCCGAGCCCGAAGATGCTTTTCGCACCGTGTATCGCCGAGACCGGGACCGCATCGTGCACACCACCGCGTTCCGCCGGCTCGAGTACAAGACCCAAGTATTTGTGAACCATGAGGGCGACTATTACCGCACGCGGCTCACGCACACAATCGAGGTGGCGCAGATCGCGGTGTCGCTTGCGCGCATCCTGCGGCTCAACGAAGATTTGGTCGAAGCCGTGGCGCTCGCGCACGACATCGGGCACCCGCCTTTCGGCCACGCGGGCGAAGACGCGCTGCGTGAGCTGATGCAAGACCACGGCGGATTCGAGCACAACATCCAC
>JAHFGY010000223.1 GCA_023247195.1 Candidatus Omnitrophota bacterium
GATCACGGGAAGCTCGAACGTTTCCGCAAGCGCGACCGCATAGCCCAGATCCTCGGCGGTGGCCGCTTCATCATTCAGCGCCGCTTCGAGCGCGTCGGTAAGATCCGCGTCAAGAATACCGGCGGCGATGGGCGCGGATTGCGCGATCCCGGTTCGGGCAGCTCGGAATTCGGCAATGAACCACGTCAGCCGCGCCGCCGCATCGTCTTTCTTATGCAGCTCGGCAACGAGCTGACGCCAAGCGCTTCCTTCTTCCGGCCGGAGCACGCGCCTCACCACGCCCGGCGCCTTCTTATTGAGGAAGCGGAGGAAAAGCTCTTGGCCATAGGCGGACAATGCGTCCCGCGCATCGGAATAAGCCGCGTGCTGCCACTCGGCTTCGAGCAACTCATCCAAACGGGCCAAGTCGGCATCCACCCATTCCTGGAGATTGGCGGCGGCGGTTTCATCTCCTGCCGCAAAGCGGTCAAGGAGCCGCACCATGCGCAAGCGGTCGGTCAGGCCGAACGCCTCGCCGACTCGGCGGGAGGCAGGCGTGTCTCCTTGCTCTTGCAGCCATTGCCATACCGTTGCGTCAACCTCGCTTGCGAAGGCTTGCCGCAAAGCCTCAATCTGTGGGAGCGCATCCGGCTCATCGGCGTGTTCCAACCATTCCAAGACGACCAGATACAGAATGTTCGAGAGGACCGTCCGCTCTCCTTCCCCTGCCTGCGCGCCGGCGGCGAGCAGCGCTTGCCCGACCGCGCCATCGGCCATCCAGGCATCGGCCAGCGCCGCTATAACCCGAAGCGCGTTTTCCTGCTCATTCCGCTCGGCCAACACCGAGAGAACAACGTCCGGATACCCGCCGACAATGGCGCTCAGAAGCGCCGGCTGCCCGAACATGGCCGCAACAATGATGTCTTGAACGACGGGAGATCGTTCCTGTCCTTCCTGCGCGCCGCTGTCGAGCAACCGCTGCGCAACGGATGCATCACTCGCCCAAACGGCAGCAATTTCATCGATTAATCGAGCGGCTGCCTCTTGACCGCGACGTTCAGCCAAAAGCGCTAACAGCGCGTCCGGGTATGCGCGCATCACTTGCCGCAGCAGCAGGGTCTGCTTCTGCAGCGCTTCAACGCCGCCTTCGGCCGCTGCGATCAACGCTTTCAAGCGCTCGCTTTGTTCCTCGTCCTGGATCATTTCGCTCAAGCCGAACAAGTCCGCAACCTGCCGGATCATCGGATTTGCCTCAGCAAGGAGGCCTTCGCGCTGCTGCAGCTGCTCCAAGACGATCAGTGCGGTCGCATCCGGCGCGAGCGCGAGCGCCTGCATGAGCCGTGTGATCGTTTCGCTGTCTTGGTCTGTTTGCTCGAGCTGCGTGATCCACTGCGGCACCGCGCGCGGAAGGATTGCCTCAAGCCAGGCAACGCGCATCTCGGCGATCAGCCGGTCCAATTCTTGATTGGCGGCGTCGGGCTCCCGCAGCGGAATGACATACCCGCCGAGATCGAGTTTGGCTTCGGCAAAACCCTGCCAGCCGTCGAGGATCGGCTGGCGATCCGCATCGGGAAGCCGGTAGTCCAGCACCGAGCGGGCTAACTCGATCGGATCGTCGTTGTCGAACTCGATCAAGTGACCTGCCAAGCGCGCACGGGTTCCGTAGAGCAATCCCTCGGAGAATACATCGGCGACGCGCTGCTCCAGAGGCTGCTGCTCGGCTGGAAGATTCAGGTAGTGTCCCGGCAGGATGCGCGCCAGGATGAAATTCCGCATGAAGTGCAGCGCGAAAACAAAGAGCGTGGAGGCAATCAGGGTCGGGATAATGGGCACCCCCGCCACTGCACCGATCAGGAGGCCGAAGGCAAAGTACAAATTGAAAACCCCGTTCCACAGCTTGACGAGCCGGCTGGCTTCGGGCGACGGATTCGCATCCAACCTGAGTTTGCCGTTCGCGCGCCACCGAAGGAGCGGTCCGCTGTGCCAACCGGTAAAGAGCGCCCACGTCGGGTTCTTCCCCAGCGGGATCAGCGCGAGCGCGAAAGCGGCCACGACGCGCGCTGCGTCTTCCAGCTCCGGATGGCCGAGCGCCCGAACGGCCATTCCGGCAAGATCCGCCAGCATGCCGATGGAGACCAACCGCCCGAAGAAATCCTCCCAGGCCATGCCAAGAAGCACGGAAGCTATTTCGGCGACCCGGCGCTTCGCGCCTAGGAGATAGAAGAATTTGAAGAAGAAAAAGACGACCCTGGGCGGCGCTCCCAAATTGCCGCTCGGCTCCAGCGCGGGTCCTGCGGGCATACCCAGCGGCTGCGCGAGCGAGCGCGCATACGGCGACAGTGCCTGGAGAGCAACCATGCTCCCGCTGCTATTCGGTTGGTTCCCGTTGCGAGCTATCCTTATCAACGCCCGGAGCGTGCTCGGCTTTACCCTCGGCAATTGTTCCGGGTTCTTGTCCAAGCTGCGCCGGATCGCCAATTCCTCGGCGATATCAACAGTACAGGCTGCCAGCGCTTCATCGCTGAAGGTGCTCAGCGCCTCAACGGCAAGCGAACCCACATACGTGTCTCTGTCAGCCATCGCGCGGAAGAGCGCACCCGCAACGGCTTGCGTTTGTTCAGCGTCGAGAATATCCGCTTGAACGATCGCAGCCAGGGTGCGGACCGCGTTGGCGCGCTGGATGAGACTCGGATGATGCAGCAAAGCAAACCAGTGATCCCATTTTTTCGCCGCTTCAACGGGATCGATCGCAGGCGTTTGCAGCGAAGCCATCGGGAGAGCGGCCGGCCTTGGCTGCGTCTGAA
>JAHFGY010000091.1 GCA_023247195.1 Candidatus Omnitrophota bacterium
TCGACCCATCAACCGGAGAGTCGCTCGCCTTGCCTGCCATTTGGCAGGTCGGTATTCTGCTGCATGATCCGAATTGGGGCCGTCCCGTTACAAAATGGGTCCGCGAATGGCTTGCGGCTACGGCAGGTCCGGATAACTTTCTTCGCGGAGAGCTCCCGGACATTGTTCTTGAGCGGCTCGAGGCCATCCCCGACCCGCGCTTGCGCTTAAGGCTCGCGGAGACGTTGTTGCTTGAGAATCAAGGCAATGTGCCGAAAGCAATGGATGCCATAGGCATCCTGTTGCAGGAGGATGCCATCCAGCAGGCAGAACGCCTCCAAACGACCGCGCAGATTCTGCACCACGGCCGGCGCCGGCTGAACGATCTGCGCGATCCTTCCACACTTCGGCTAAAGAGCCGCTCTGAGACCATTGTGGGCGCGGTCAATGCCGCCATGCAGCGTGCCGAGACGCGCGTCCGCCAAGAGATGGCGGATTCATTGCCGCAAGTGGACGTCTTGGACTTGCTGCCGTCGCAGATGATCGCCCAATTGAAGGGAAGCTCCACCTATTTGCTGACGGGGCAGGAATCCGACTGGGATCTGCTCCAATCGCTCGATGGCCGCTACGAAGTTGATTTGACCATTCATGTGGATGATGCGTGGTGGGATGAGGCGCTGCGCTGGCCCCTCATCAGCATCGACGGCAAACTCCGGCTAGCGCTGGCCGTATTTTCGGATCGCCTTCAGAAGGCGATGAACGAAGAGCTGGGCGCCTATGGCTTGTTTGTGGACGACCTTAGCATGCACCCCATGGCGGTGGCGATCAGCGGCGGTAATCCGTTCATGAACGACCATTGGTACGTGGGCGAACCGGACGCGACCGAAGACTTCATGCTTACGGTGGAGCATGCTCGGCACACCCCGGCTTACTGGCGAAGTTTGATCCTTGGTTACAACACGCTCTACCGAAGCGCTACCGATCGACTGAGCCAAGCTCAACAGTCGCCGGACAAGGCCGTCGAGCACCTGCAAAAAGCGGCCAAGCGATTGCTTCTCATGGCGCTGCGGCGGGACGATCAGGTGGCTGCCGACCGCATAAGGGCGAACCTTGAGCAGCTCATGGCCCGCGCTCGCTGGGAGGATTCCTTCGATGTCGCTTCCTGGCATGATCTTTTTGCCCAAGAACTTGCGCCGGCGCAATTACCCGCTCTATCGCACGAACGGCTATCGGCGATTGCCCAGCAGTTCCATCGCGAGCAAGTGGGCGATCCTTCTGAGCGGCCTCGCGGCGTCCAGGAAGCTCAGGTTGCGGGCCTTCAGATCCGTTTCTCTCCCGAAATCCAGGACTACATCGGTGTTGAGGATCTCATTCCCTATATCGACGAACATATCTCAGCCGATGGCCCGCGCGTGCTGCAGATTTTTGCGGGCAAAACGATCACCATCCGGTTGGGCGAAGTGGATCCAACGCACTTCCTCCATTTCGAAACCGACACGGCAAAGGGTGAGCTCGTGATCGATTCAAGCCAGCAAGCGACGCTTGCTTCGACGTATATCATTTTCGGATTTCTCACCTACCTCTCCAGACTCACGAAGCCCGATGCTGCCGGCGGCTTATCGGCGCCTCTCCATGGCTCGACCGAGGGAATCAACGGTTTGATCGAGCACGCCTGGAACGTGAGCCAGGAGCAGAACAGCCCGGTTGAAGCCGCGCGCATGGTCCTCAACGGGTTTTACGACGCGGAGGAGCCGGAGTTTCTCGTCAATCAGAAGTTCGCGGAGGATTTGCTGCGCCGAGCCGCTTCCTTGGGAGACCTGGTTTCAACGCAGGAGGCCGCGCAGTTCTTAGCGCTGGCGGACATTCTGGCTCAGTACGCATCCGGTACGGATCACAACGAGCTCTGGAAACAGGTGCGGCCATTGTCGGCCATGCGCACCAAGACGTGGCCGGGATATTTCGCAAGCGCGTATCAGAGAATGAAGCTAGATGAGGCCGAACGGTCTTCCAACTTGGCCGTTATCCAGAGGGCAAAACGCGTCCCCTCTTTAGGCGGAAAGCAGCTTTCCCGCAGAAGCATTCTCTACCTCTTCGGCCTTGCCGGGGTGGCGCTGATGCTCGGAGGCAGTACCCCTCGGAACTTGTTGCAATCGCAGTTGAGTGATATCCGGAGCTACACCGATGTGATCCGTAATTTGGACGAAATTTTGCCTTACAGCTCGTCCGGAGACTTGAGCGACCTGATCAACCGGAGAAACGACCTGGTGGGGCGAGTTCTCGGCTCGCTGCCCTCGGATGACACCAAGGCGGAGGCGATTCGCGTGGCTCTCATCGACGCGCTCCAGCTGGCCGATGAAGCGGTGGTCCTATTCCAAAAGACCGGGCTGATCATCGAAGGCACGCGACAACTGCAGGCCTCGCATGGGATGGATCGGGAGATACGGTACATCGGCCGCCAGATGACGGACCGGCTGCCGGAGGATCACACCCAGCCAATTCGCAGCGTGATGGTAACCCGCATCGGTGTCGACCGGCCGGCCGGAAATCAGGCCTACCAAATCACCGGTTTCTATACCCGGGGCCTGGCTTCGTATATCACGGTTGTCCCGTTCGGCTACCGGAGAGCGCTGTATGCGATCCCGGGCGTGAACGAACCCGGCTACCTGAATGAAGCCGTGGCTGCCCATGAAACGGGGCATGCCATCCACGACCGTATGAGCGAGGCCGACAAGGCCCGATTCCTCAAGTTGTTCCAGCGCAGCAATGCTCGATCCAGCTTCGTGAGCGACTACGCCATGACGAACGATCACGAAGACCTGGCCGAGATCTACCGGGCTTGGACGGCGAACAGCGGGGAAGTGATGCGCTTGGCTCTGCAAGACGAGGTGCTGCGCGACAAAATCCTCTTCCTTGCCATGCGGTGGACGGAAATAGGCGGCTTCCTCAAAGCGAATCCGGGCGGCGATCCGAAGCTCATCGTCTACCGGGGCGGACAGGCAAGCGAGTTATCCATCCACCGCGGCGAGACTCCATTCGAGGAACTCGCGGCGAGCGTGCAATCGGTTCACTTCGAAGGGTTGGAGTTCGAGGTCGTCGGGCTGGTGCAGAATCAGCGCATGCAGGAAGCGGTTGAGCGCGTGCGCGCCCGTTTCAGCAACGGCCGGTTCCTGCGGCTCAACGCCGAGTTGGATCAGTGGCTGGACGATCTGATCAAGATTGACGCGTCCGCGGCTACAGCCTTTATTGAAGCCATTCCTGAGACCGTATTCAGCGACGAGCAGGTAGTGAATTTCTACAATTCCGGTCTTGAGACCGTACGGGAGCTGCTCGACACCGCCGTGCCCCCCGGCCGCCTCCTGAGGGTCTTCGGCGTTGAGCCGGACGCGGAACCGCGAACGTTCGCCGCCGGCGTGGCGAGAATGGGCCTGGGTACGGTATACGACGAAAACACACGCGATGTCTATTCCCCGCCGCTGGTTCTGACGAGCAATGAGCCGACTCACGGCAGCGCTGTTTCACGGGAACTGGCTAGCGTTCTAGGGCAGGTCATTCTGGACGACGTCAGCCGCGCGAATGAAATCCGGCGCCTTCTCACCGAAGAGAAGCCGGCGGACGTGAGCATTTCGATGTGGACGTTGATCCAGCCTTTCCTGACGCTTCTGCGGGACCGTCCGGAAGCGGCCCGCGCGGTTATTCGCGCCCGGCCAGCCGGCTTGGAAGAAATCATTTTCTCTGAAGGCGTCGGGTCCTTCTTGATCATGGCTCAGATGGGTGAATCGCAAGCGGCGGCGGACCTAGCGCGCCGGGTCGACGCTATCCGCAGCGATCTGTCTTACGGCGCGCAAATTATCGGAATGCTCCTGGAGGATGAAACGGGAATAGTTACCACCGAGCAAATCCGCGATGTGCTGGCGGAAATGCTCGCTCAAAACGGGAGAGAATGGACGTCGGTCCGATTCAGGGATTTCTTGGATATATGGAATGATAACTTGTCCCTTCAGATTGATGATGACTATTTCCGATCGCGGTTCGAGGAGACGGTCGTTCCGCGGCTGCGGATTATCCTAGCCGGGAATGACGCGCTGGCCAATTTGATCCAAGAGGAGATTACGCAGTCGGGAATAGGGCTCCATATGCCGGAGAACGGTGAACCGCGCGGCAAAGGCGCCCGGCCGGCCGCCCCGGCGGCCCTGTTCGCCAGCCAGGGTGCCAACAACCAAGCCGGGCAATCTCAGGCTGTGGTGGAAGGCACGATCCGACCCGCTGTTCCGGCTGATCGCCAAGATCGCGTACCCGAAATAGCCGCCTATCTTCTCAGGCAGTTCGGTGAGAACTGGCAAGTTGTGCTCTCCTTGCTCGGAGCCCAGGTCCTCGATGAGAGCCGCTGGCCATTGATTGATCTGGCGCTGCAAGAGCAGCCTAATATTCCACCTGCAAAGCTGGCGGATCTCCTGATTCACTCGGAGCCCGCAACGCTTGAGCATTATCCGCTAGCGTTTCAAAAATGGCTGCTGCGCCACGGCACTTATGCTCGCGTCGACCGCCAGCACGTCGACTTCTTTTGGGGGTGGTACCGCGCCTGGAACGAATCCCAACCGGTTTCATTGATAGACCCGAATCCTGAGGTAGGCGGGCATGCCCCGCGGGAAATCGAGCTGGCGCAATTCCTGGGAGAGCCGGTCAACCTGATCGCTTTGGACGACGAACAATTGTTCAAGCTCCTGCATGCCTTCTTGGACGCCGAAAGCAATAGAAAGGGCGGACTCTATCAGAGATTCGGCCTCTCCAATATGCCGCAGGTGGAGCCGCTCACCGTCGGTATGCCGGCGGGGATACCGTTCCCGGGCAGCGTGTCGCCCGAGCATATATTGCTGGTGGTGGAGGCAGGAGCTTATGGAAGGCGGCAATTGATTCTCGAGCTGCAGGGAGACGATGCCGCTATGCCAGATTCTCTCAAGAGATTAATTCTCGAGCTGTATGGCGAGGATCCTGAACAGCCCGATGCTTGGACCAAATTGAATCAGCGCCCGAGACCGTGGCGTTTGCCGCTCAGTATGATCCAATTCCGTATTGTCGACATTGACGGAAAGAAGACGCTAGATGTGGACTACCAGCAGACGTGGATCCGAACAGATGCCATACGCGGCGGCGTGACTAAATACTTGGGCACCGTCGCCGAGTTGGACTCGTTCATCGTAGACTTGGTCGGCCAGGCCGATCGGTTCAAGGAAAGGAATTTGTTCGAAGGAGCCACGGCCATACGCATGCCCACGGGCTCTATCTTTAATAGAGAATTCCACATGCATCCCGGCGTTATCGGCCGCTTGGCGCGCATCTATCAGCAGGCCGGCTACCGGCTTTCCTATGAGCCGATTGTCACGACCATCGCCATGGGCTGGTATTGGGTCAAGGACCTGACACCAGCCGCGGAGCAGGCGCAACCGGACGAGCCCATGGGCCAAGGCGGGGGACCGCTCGATCTTGAGAAGTCTGGCGAAGGGCTCGTCCAGCACGACCCCGAAGCGCGGTATCTGAGCGAGTTGATTGCCGCAGCTGAAAGTAATGCCCCCGTCGGCGAACGCTGGCGGCCGGTCTTTGAAGCGGCGCGCGACATTCTTCAGGCGCCGGGCGGCCGCGCGATGGCGCAGCTCGACGGAGACGAGATTGCGCGAATCTACACCGAGCGGATGCAGGCATACACCTGGCTCATCTGGCTGGCGCAGGATGGCCGGAACCTCAGTATGGTCTACGTCATTGCCGCAGCTCTGTCGGCGGATACGCAGGTGCATGAATGGGTTGAGTTTTGGCTCAGGCATCATCACCTGGAAGCACTCGACGCTGTCGCGCAAGAATTCGGCCTCACGCAATTCCAGGCGGCCCATTGGATCGCGCAGTACCTCGATGATTTGGGGCGGACCGGCTGGCTGCAGGATATCCGGGATCCGGCTGAAAGAGCGCGCGCCCAGCAAATCACCGAGAGTTTCCTTTCCCGAATTCCTGACAGCGATCCGATCCGCCATACGCACGACCGGCGGAAGCGGGGAGATTTGATTCCGGTCGATGAGCAGAACTATTTCGTTTTTGAGCATACGGCCGATCCCGCCGCACAAGCCGCTTTGCGGAAAGCGCTCGATGAAGCGTCGCCGCGCACCCAGATGCCCCAACCCGCGCAAGCTAGCCGTGGTTTTGAAGCAGCCGTCCTCAAGAATCCGGAGGCATTTGGCGATGAGGTGAATTACAGCATCTCGGGGAGTCTAGTATCTCCGGCATCGCGAAAGGATTTCGGCAGCGCTTTTGCGCTGATGGCAGGCCAGTTCCCCAATATCAATGAAATCGTATTCATCGACTGGAGCTATCCGCTTCTTATGCAGTGGGGCAGCGGGAAGCAGCTTCATCCTTCGGGTGCTGCGGTCACCGGTTCCGCACGGGAAGAACGCTTCGAAGATTTGGTCCGAACGCTCGAAATTGATCTGCGCAGAGCCGGGCTCGGCGCGCGAGTCGTTGAGACCTCAATCGAAGAAAACGCAGTGGTAGTTACTGTAGAACTGGAAGGCCGCCGGAGGATACGAACGCGGTTGATCGCGGAAGATTACTTCGCCTACCAGCCCACCGACCGGCATGCCGTCACGCTTGTGAAGTACCCGGGTGTTGACGGCTCGATGAGCTGGGAAGATGCGTTCTGGAACCGTGCCATTGAGCAAACGCGCGAGGGTGGCTATATTCTTGTTACCGAAGCATCGAATCCGTCCGCCTCTCTTATCCAACAGTGGGGATTGATTGAGCAGTACAGCTCGGTGCCCGGCGAAACGCCTGCCGTCCGTGTCTGGCAACGGCCCGCAAATTCAGCCGGCGCCTTACCGGGTGAAACACCCGGATTGGATATAACCGGCAAGTTCACGGCGAGCGAGAAGGCTGTCATTGCGCAGGTATTTACCGAAACCACCGCATGGCTTCTTCCCGATTCGGATCATGAGGCGCTGTTGGAAAAACCCTTCCACATCCGCGCGCGCTCGGTCCTGCCGCATCCGCTGCAACACTTCAATGATCGCAGCTTCATTAGACACCTGGTAACGACAGGTTTCCTTCTCTTCGGGATAGCAGGGATTTCCTTATTTGCGCCGGCCAATACAGGCACTCTCTACCTTGTTATCACCAGCATCACCACGACATGGGTGAGCTCCAGACTTTTCTTTATTTCGCTTGGGATGGTGTTATTCGTGATGGTTCCTATGCTGCTATGGAGGTCGTTTTATTACGCTTACTGGATGCAGGGAATTGCCGGACCCAGAACGTTGGTCGTCCAGGAATCTGAGCTGAAGGATCAACTAGCCCGAATTACGGCCGCAGGAACGTATCAACATTTACAGTACATAGGGTTAGTGAAACCCGGTTTCGCTGGAAGCGTTGAGCTGCTTGCGCTTGGTCTGGATGCAGATGGGAAACCGGCCGCCCGGGACGAACGGTTTGAAGAAGGACGCGCGATCGTTGAACGGTTGCAAGAGAGGGCAGACAGTATTGACCCCGAATTGTACGAACAAGCAGCGTGGGATCGCTCTGGGCGAAGGCGGTCATTGCAGATTGTTGCACGTCTCTTCGGCGTGGGTGACGCGGTTCGCGAGCAACAGGAATTGGCAGCCGGTTATAGAACAGCCGGCATTGCGTATGCTCTGGCGGAGAAGCTCGGCGATGCTAAGCAATGGCCTGTCTATATCCGCGCCCGGGCTCACGGCAGGACGCCGCTTCAGGCTGCTCAGGAACTTCAGGAGGCCATCGGTAATGGCGATCAAGGGCAGCGCAATGTGTTGCCGCCTGCCATTCCCGCCACCGTTCATGTTCTGCCGCTGCCGACCATGTTTAGCCTGGGAAAGAAACTATTGGGAAATGGAAACCAGAATCCATTTCCGGAGGATGAGCGCACGCTGACCAAGCTGGTGCTCGCATCCGAGACCTCGATGCAAAACAAAGCATCGGAAATCCTCTCAAAGTATCTGAAGCCGCAGATTACCCGGGCCCTTGGCAGCGATAAGGCCTCAAAGCAATTGATCAACGACCTGGGAAAAGAGCTCGCGCGGTACCGCCGAACGCTGACCAATCGAACAGGACACCGGGCCATCTATCGCTTTGTCCTGGCGCTCGATCAGGCGCTGTCCGTGATGGAAGAGAACCATTTCTCGCCGGAGGAGATCCGGATCGTTTTGGATGGGCTGCGAATCGCGGAACGGGATACCTTTGAAGGTCTATCCCTCCGGGTGCCCCTCTTGAGCGATCCGTTGTTCGTCGCCGAGTGGACGCGGCGTCTCGCCGAGAAGCGGCGCCAAGGAAGCTGGTCGATTCAAGCAACGGAATCTGAGATCAAATCGTTGGGGGAGCGCTTGAACCAGCCGGCCCTGCCGACCGCGCTAGCCGATCAATTGAAACAGCTGCAGCCCGTCGTTGTGCCGGCCGACGATAACAAGGATCCGAAGCTTTCCTCCAACGACCGGCTGGTCTTTTTTACAGCGGGCGAGTGGACGAGGAACCTTCCGAGCGCAACGTTGCAGACCTTGATCCCGCTGCGCCTCGCTTCGCAGATGCTCTATGGGCGATACCCGACGTTGTGGGGGTCCGGCGTGCCTCCCAGCACCCCCGCGGTGGCCACGACCGGCGGGGATGATCCGTCCGTTACCGGCGACAAGGACATCCTCTGGGCGGATTCTCATGCAGTTTACTCAGCGGTGCTGCCCGCTTCGCCCAAAGCGCAAGCAACCGTGATCGTGCCGAGCGTGCGCGAGCTGTTGGTTGACTGGCCGGATTTCAAGATCCGCTATGTCGAGCCGGGGCCGGCAAACTGGCGGCAAGTGACTTCGCCCAGGCAAGGCGGGATCATGCCTTTTATCCCCGCGGGTCACTTGGTAGCGGTCGCGCCCCTGACGATGAAAGACGCCATACTGGAAAACATTGCCCT
>JAHFGY010000224.1 GCA_023247195.1 Candidatus Omnitrophota bacterium
CATGTGCTTCGCATGGACGTGATCGACGTTGGCCACGGCGATGCGACGGTCCTGCGCCTGCCCGATGGTCGGATAATCGTTATCGACGCGGGCACTGAAGCGGCCGGACGCCAGCGGGTCTTGCCGTTCTTGCGGCACCAAGGCATCAACGTCGTGGACGCGCTCATCCTGACGCACCCGGACAACGACCATATCGGCGGCGCCGTGCCGCTGCTCGAGCAAATGCCTGTCCGCCTGCTATTGACGAACGGAGCCGCGGATGACACCATGACTTTCCTTCGGATCGCCCGGCTCAAAGAAAAGAAGGGCATTCCGCATCGCGTGCTGCGCCGGGGAATGCGCATCGCATCGGAATCCGGTGTGATCGTGGAGGTACTGCACCCGCCGGCCGATTGGGTTGCCGGAGCGGAGCCGGGCTCGAACGACAACGCGCTCGTCTTGCGCGTGAGCCTGGGCACCCAAAATGCGCTGCTTTGCGCGGATATTGAGGAAGCGGGAATTCCAATCATGCTTCGACAACCAATTCATTGGAAAGCGAACGTTTTGAAAGTGCCGCATCATGGGAGCCGCCTCGGTGCGGCCGGGGATCGTTTGCTCGCGGCGGTGCAGCCGGAGCTGGCGATTATCAGCGTCGGGTGGCTGCATCACCTGCCCGCTCGTCAAACGCTTCAAGCGCTTGAGCGCGCGCGTTGTCCTGTCCTGCTCACGCGCGATGTTGGTTGGATCCGCCTTGAAACCGACGGCCGAAAATGGTATCGGCCGATAGAGGGCATCCGGTAAGCGCATGGCCACGGCGTGGCGCTTGTTTTTTGGGTTCGGTGTGCTTCTGTCTTCGTTGGCGCTGGGGAAGTGGCTGCGGTTCCGCGGTCTTCTTTCCGAGAAGGGCAGCGCGGGCATTGTTCGCGTCGCGGCGCGGTGCCTTTCTCCGGTCGTGCTGTGCTTGTCCATGTGGCGCATGAACCTCCGGGAGGTGACGCCATGGCTGCTGCCGCTGATCGGGTTTACCATGGCTTTGTCCACGCTTCCGCCCGCGTGGGCCATGGGACGCTGGCTGGGTCTTTCCCGTCCGCAGATCGGAACTTTTCTAACCGCGGCCTTCTTTTCCAATATCGGCTACTTGGGCGGGCTCCTGGTGTTCGCGCTCTTTGGCGAGACAGGCTATGCCTTCAGCCAGCTTTATCTCGTTTTTTTTACCCCGGCGTTTTACACCCTGGGATTTTGGCTGGCCGCGCGCTACGGCAGCCTGGAGGGCAAGTCAGCCCGAGATGCCGCGGCTGACGCGCAGTTACGCTGGTACCCGTTCGTGGGTCTGATTGCCGGCGCGGGATTGAGTTTGGCTGGGATTCCTCGGTGGGCTGGTTTCCACATGCTGAATCAGGTTTTGATCCCGCTTGAGAGCGCTCTGTACCTGATTGTGATCGGATCTCAGCTTAAAATGGTGTCGCCGGCGCGGTTCCTCAAAGCCTGCTTGGCCCAAAGCGCGATCAAATTCGTTTATACCCCGATTGTCGGCTGGCTGCTCTTGAGCGTGCTTGGAATTCACGGGCTGCCCCGCCAAGTTGTACTGCTCCTAAGTGCTACGCCCGTAGCGGTTTCGCCGCTTCTGTTGCCCCTTCTTTTTGGAGTGGATCAGCGGCTTATGAGCGCGCTCTGGTGGTTCACCACAGCGCTCTCGGTCATTTGGTTGGCGATGTGGATACCAGGTATACTTTGGCTGTGAAGGGCAAACTCACGGTAACGTGAGGACGCAAAGCTTCGGATCCTTTCGGGGATGGCCGGGCTGCCACGAGGCGGTCCGTTTTTTTGTACCTAGTAATTAAATACATATATAAATATCAAATAAACTTTCATAGGTCCTTACTTTTTTTGCGGACGGTCAGGTATAGTAGAACAGTATTTGATATTAAGCAGGTTTGTATAACGGAGTGGTCGTCAACAGGGGAAGGAGGGTGGACAGATGGTAGAAATCCTCTTGAATGGGGTTTTGAACAGAATGAGCAAGCTGCGGGGTAAGAAGGGCGTGGCCATGATCGAGTACGCGCTTTTGGCAGCGCTTATTGCACTCGCGTTGGTGGGTGTGATTACGGCGATGCGTGGACAGCTCGGCACCGTGTTCGACCGTATTCGCACGGCGTTGACCTAAGCAATACTTGCGGCGTTTTTGTCTTTTTTAAGGAGACGCAAATTCGCTTCGGCTGCGAGAGCAGTCAGAGGCGTTGTGTTGCCTCATGCAAAAAAAGGTGCGCAAGGGAAATCTGATCGTGGAGCTGGCGCTGCTGCTGCCGGTGTTACTGCTCGTTCTGGTGGCGGTATCCGACGTTAGCGCAGCATTCCGCGCCCGGCACGTTCTGAACGCGGCGGCTCGCGAAGCCGCGCGGGTGGCCACGGTCACGCCTGATTTGCAGCCGAACGATAGGGACGTCTTAACGGTGCTCGACGAAGTGGTCTCGCGCAGCGGGATCAACGGCCAGTCGATACGGCGTTCGGTCGGCTTCACGTCTCCGTTGACTCCGGGGGATCCGGTTACCGTCCGCATTCAGCACGATTTTTCGCCTGTCCTCATGCAACTTATTCCGGTTTTCGGGCGGTCGCTGCAATTGAACGGGGCGTCGACTATGCGGTATGAAATGCGCAGCGCGGCTGTTACGCCGCCGACAATACCGTTTGATCCGCCGCCAGCACCGCCTCCGCCACCGCCACCTCCGCCGCCGCCGCGGGTTCCACCGCCTCCTCCTCCGCCGCCGCGGGTTCCACCACCGCCACCGCCGCCGCGGGTTC
>JAHFGY010000008.1 GCA_023247195.1 Candidatus Omnitrophota bacterium
GTACCTCGGGATCCGGACAACTCTTCAGACGCTGCCCCCGTTCATTTCCGCCTCGCTGCGTTTCCTCGCGGCCGGCCCGTTGCTTTACGCATGGGCGCGGTGGCGCGGCGCGCCGAAGCCGACCGCCCGGCAGTGGCGCTCGGCGTTCATCATCGGCGGTCTGATGCTGGTTGGCGGCAACGGCGGGGTCGTGTTCGCGCAGCAACATGTGCCGTCGGGAGTGGCAGCGCTGGTGATCTCAACGATTCCGCTTTGGATGGTTTTGCTCGACTGGCGCCTGAACGGTAAAAATCCGACCGCAGGCATGTGGATGGGGATGGCGCTGGGAGCGGCGGGAATCGGCGCGCTCATCGGCCCGGACGCTGCCCGGCATACGGGCGCGATCGAGCCGGTGTGGGCGCTGGTGCTCTTAGGCGCCGCGTTGAGCTGGGCGATCGGCACGCTCTTGACGCGCCGTTTAGACCTGCCGGATTCTGGCCCGCTCATGACCGGCATGCAGATGATCGCGGGCGGAACGCTGCTCGGCGGCATCGCCGGGCTGCATGGCGAGCCGGCGCATTTTTCTTTCAGCCAAGTGTCGGCCGCGTCGTGGTGCGCTCTGGCTTATCTGGTTATCGTCGGGTCCATTATCGGTTTCAGCGCCTATTTTTGGCTGCTGCGGCAAACGTCCATCGCGACGGTGTCCACCTACGCTTTCGTGAATCCGCTTATAGCGGTGGCGCTCGGCTGTTTGCTCGCCGGCGAGCCGCTGACGCCTCGTACGTTGATCGCCGCCGCGCTGATCATTCCCGGCGTTGCGCTGATCGTCCGATTCCGGCGGTAAGTGTTAGAATGTTTCGATGCGCCGCTCCGCCTGTTTACCTGTTTTGCTAGCCGTTGCCCTGACCGGCTTTGGGCCGTCCGCCCGGGCGGCCATGAAGGACGACGCCTACAGCTACTACGCTTTTGCGGTCGGCTACCACGACATGGACGACTTTGACCAAGCCATTTCGAACTACACCAAGGCCATCGAACTGAACCCCAAATATGCCAAGGCGTATTACGGCCGCGCGCTGGCTTACGCGCAGCAGGGAAAGCTCGATGATGCGCAGAAAGATTTCGATCAGGCGATCGCGCTCGATCCGTCGCTTTCCAAGGCCTATATGAACCGCAGCATTCTGTCGATGAGCCAGGGAAAATCCGACGCGGCCATCGCCGATCTGGATAAGGCGGTCGCCATGAAGCCGAAGAACCCGGACGTCTACATCTTGCGGGCCGAGGCCCGCCGTCGAGCGGGCAATGGTGCAGGCGCTTTAGAGGATTACGAGCACGCGCTCGCAATCGATCCGTATTCGGGCGAAGCGCACGCCGGCAGGGGAATTATCCGGTTGAACGCGGGCGAGACCGACGCAGCCATCGCGGATTTCACCGAGCAGATCGAGCTCAAGCACGACGTTTCTGAGGCGCACAATCACCTTGGCCTGGCGCATGAGAAGATCGGCGATATTCAGCGGGCGCTTGAATCCTATTCGACCGCGCTCTCGCTGGATCCGGCCAATAGCGGCGCGCGTCGTAACCGAGCCGCTCTTTATGTTGCGCAAGGAGAGACTGAGGCTGCGCTCAAAGAGTATGACATGCTGCTCGCGAAGACGCCGCAGGATGCCCAAGCGCTGCTGGGCCGGGTGCAAGCGTATGAAACCGCTGGAAACACGGACAAGGCTTTGGAAGATCTATCCCGGTTGATCGATCTGGCGGCCTCGGAGCCGACGGAGAAGCGGGAGAGCCTGCTTCGGCGGCGCGCTCAATTGCGGGAAAAGACCGGAGACACAGCCGGCGCGCTTCAAGACTATGCGGCCATCGTCGAGCTCCGGCCGGACGCGGCTGACGCGCATGCGCGGCGGGCGTTTCTTGCGTGGCGCGCGGGCTTGCCCGATGAGGCGCTGGAGAGCTACAACCGCGTGCTCGCGCTCAAACCGCAGGATGCCGACGCCTGGTATAACCGCGGGCTGCTGCGGCTCGAAACCGGCGATCTGGACGGCAGCATCGCCGACAGCACGCGCGCCATTGAATTGAGGCCCAAAGAAAGCCGCGCGTATGCCAACCGCGCCAGCGCGCGCGGCCGCAAGGCCGACCTGGCAGGCGCGGCGGCCGATCTGCAGCAAGCGATCCACTTTGCCGACCCTTCCTTTAAGCAGAAGCTTGAGCCGCTCTTGCAGCAGGTTCAGAAGCAGCGCCAAACCGCGAAGCCCAGCGACGGTGCAGGCGGCTAAATCCGTGCTATGATCGCCGCCATGCGGTGGCTCACCGGTTTTCTGGCGGTTGTTTACCTGGTGGTGGCGGTTGAGGTGCCTGTTTGGGCCCAAGCTCAGATTCAGTCCGCACCCCAAGCCGCGGCGGAAGACTACCCGTGCGCCAAGCACCGCTCTTGCGGCTGTCGCACCCGCGAACAATGTCTGCTGCACTGTTGCTGCAAAGGTCAGCATGGATCCCACGTAAAGGCTTCCGCGCAGCAACCGTCGCGCGTATCCTTTTTAGCGGCGCTGGCGTGCCAGGGCAAGCAGCCGGAAGCCGCATTGACCGTGGGACGTATCCTGGGCCCGCACCTGCCTCCTTCGGCCGCAGGATCCTATTCGCCACCGGCTTCGGTTTTTGACGCGTCAGGTGACAGTATTTCTCTTGATTCATTTCCCGCAGATCCTCCCGAGAAAGTCCCGCTGCTCGTTTGATCGACTATTCCCCTTTGATCGGCTGTTCGGTTATTTATCGATCCTTTTTCATCCAAACTTCAGGAGAATCCATGTCTCTTTCACGATTCTTTTCCGCCGTGCTTTTGGCGGCGGTGATCGGCTCAGCCGCCGCGGCGCCGCGCGTCGAGGCGTGCGACACATGCGCGTGCGCTTTTAATCCAAAAAAAGCCAAGTCGGGCGGCGCTTCGAGCGCTTTTATTACCACGCCGACCGCGTCGACCATGGGCAAGGGAAGCGCATCAGTCGGCTTTCTGTTCGAGCACCAGCGGTATAACAAGATCCCGGCGGCCGACGCTCACGCGCTGCACCACGCCGGGCATGATGTTCATGGGAAGAACCACGAAGAGTCTTACCAGTTAAGTCTGGGTTACGGGCTCTTGGATAATCTGGATGTGTTCCTCGTGGCCCCGGTTGTGTCCCGCTCTTCGACCGAGATCCATAGCCACAGCGGACTCGGCGCGGATGAGCGCGCGACTGGCATAGGCGATGCGCGCCTTGTGGGAAAATACCGACTTTGGGATCAAGGAGCGGATGCCGCGCTCTTACTGGGCGTTAAAGCGCCCACGGGCGAAACGTCGGACAAGAGCGGGACGGGCGGAAAGTTCGAGCCCGAGCTGCAGCCCGGTTCCGGGGCTTGGGACGTGCAAACCGGCTTCGCCATATCGAAAGGGTTCAACCGTTATATCAGCGCATCCGGCGCATTCCAGTATATTTACCGCGGAGAGGGAGCCCAGGAGTTCGATGCGGGCGACCTTTTCCGGTTCGATGTTGGGATCTCGCACGCGCTGCGGCCGCTGGGCGAGTATCCGAACGCCAGCCTGGTTCTTGAATTGCACAACCAATGGGCGTTGCGCGATCGCAGCCGCGAGAGTGACAGCGTTTTGGACAGCGGAGGCACCACGATCCTGCTGAGTCCGGGCATCTCAGCCGATCTCACGCCGAACGTGTCGGCTTTCTTCGCCCTGCCGTTTCCGGTCTACCAGAACCTCGGCGGCCAGCATGAGGAGCTCGACTACGAAGCCATTGCCGGCTTCTCCTTGCACTTTTGAGGTCCGGCCGTTAAGATTCAAAGGCGTGAGGCCTTTATCCATACGTCGCCTGATTATCGCAACGCTGAGCCTGTCGCTTGTTTGCGCAGGCTCGGCGTTTCTTTTTGCGCATTCGCAGATATTAACGGATATCTCCTCGGGCCAGGAGCCTTCGGCATATGTTTGCCCCATGCACCCGCAGCAGCGCTCGGACAAGCCAGGCCGGTGCCCGATCTGCCAGATGGAACTGAAGCCCATCACCATCGAAGACGGCATCACCGTGGGCGCCGGAGCGCATACCATGCACCAGCCTCTGCATGGGGGATTCCTTATGATGGTCGGCGACTACCACTTGGAGCTGGTCGAGCTGGCGAGCACATTTCGTCTTTATGTTTCCGATGCCTTCAGCAATCCCGTATCCGTCGAAAAAATGACCGGTTCGCTTACGGCGCGGCGGCAAGGCGAGGTGGCGGAATCCGGCGCAAAGCTCGCGCTTGTGCCGGCCGCCGAAGGAGCTTACCTTTCTGCGGAAAAGCCGCCGGAAGCGGAATTCATCGAAGTCGACGTTGCGGTCGATGTGAACGGCCTGCCGGTGCAAATCAGCATGCCCTTGAGAATGACAGCCGAGGGATGGATCACGGATCTTGGGTGCTTTGCCCGCGGCGCGCCTCTGGACGACTGGGAGTGCACGCGGAGCGGCATCCGAGCCGGCTCGCCCGTGGCGCTGCTGGTGGGCGATGAAGAGCACCCCATGCTGTACGTGCTTGTTTCCGGAACCAAAGGCCGCTGGGTCGGGGCCATAGCCGCGGAAAAACTCCTGCCGTGGGTCGACCAGCGGGTTCGGGTCACGGGAAAGCCTGTGCAGCGCGGCTCGGTCGCTCTCATCCAGGTTGAAAGCATCCTACCGGCGGGTTCTCCGCAGCAATAGGCTTCGTTCTTTCCCGCGGCAGCGGGTAAACTTGAGCCATGTTTCGCAAAATCATTTTCTTTTTATTTTTTGTTTTTCTGCACGCGGCGTTCGTATCCGGATGCGCGGTGCTCACGCCGATAAATCCGCCGAAACTGTCGAATCCCTCGGTGCGAGAGCCTGAGCAGCTGCGCATGGGCGAAACCGGCTCGGACGAGACGGTTGTCTTGACGCCTCGCTGGCACGACTACAACGGCGTGATGCATGTCCATACAACCTACTCGCACGACGCCCACGGGCAGTTCGAGCACGTCGTCGAAGTGGGGCAGCAGCAGCACCTGGATTTCGTCGCCGTCACGGATCACAACACGCTTGCTCCGCTGCGCGAGGGAAGAGGCGGCCGCTATGGCGATCTGCTCGTGCTGATCGGCATGGAGATATCCGCGCAGGGCGGCCACTACCTGACCCTCAACGTCAAATCCGAAGTGGACCGCGAGAACCTGACGACTCAGGAAGTCGTCGACGCGATCGCCGCGCAAGGGGGGCTTGGTTTTATCGCGCACCCCTATTTTAAGAAGCGCCGTTGGACGGATTGGAGCGTGCGAGGCTTTACCGGTATGGAAATATACAACGCCGCCCACGACACCTTTGATGAGAATTTCACTCGGCTCGCTTTTTGGACCTTGAGCGCATCGCCGGTATCGCTCTACCTTTCGCTGGTCGATCGGCCGTACGATCCGCTTCGCACGTGGGACGAGCTGATCCGCCGGCATGGGCGCGTGGTCGGCATCGGCTCCGTGGATGCCCATGAGGTGCACGCTTTCGGCGTCCGCTTCGCGCCGTATGAAGCCATGTTTGCCATGGCGCGCACGCACGTGATCGCGCCCGAGTCTCCGCTCACCCCGGAGGTCGTTTACAGCGCGCTGGCCAGCGGGCACGCGTACGTGAGCCTGGACATGGTCGCGGAAACGCGCGGGTTCCTTTTCAGCGTTGAGAAGGATGGAGAACAGCTGGGCATTATGGGCGACGAGCTCATGTGGAAGCCGGGCATGGAGCTATTGGTGTATGCGCCCGCTCAAGCCACCGTGGGACTTTACCGCGACGGGGAGCTCGTCGAAGAAAAGGAAGGCGCGAACCTGCGCTGGAAAGCGGATAGACCCGGCGTATACCGGGTGGAGCTTGAGCGCGGCAAGAAGCCCTGGATCTATTCGAATCCCATTTACCTGCGCGTGGGTTCGGAAAAACCTTCGGGCGCGGGCTCGGATTTCGGCTCGGGCTGGTGAGGCTTGACAGGTTCTTTTTTTTCGGGCATAGTACATACCAACTGGTAGGTATGATGAAAGCAGACGCCGATCCCTCAACAAAAGATAAGCTGCTCAACGCCGCCGAGGCGTTGATGCTGGCTAAGGGTTTTACGGCCACCTCTGTCGACGAGATCTGCGAGGAGGCCGGCCTTACGAAAGGCAGCTTCTTTCATTATTTCGAGAGCAAGGATGAGCTGGCCCGGGTGGTGCTGGAGCGGTTTTGCTGCGAGATGGGCACGGCGCACGCGAGCTGTTGCGGCAGCGAGGACAAGGACCCGCTCAAACGCCTGTACGCGTACGTGGACGGCATGATCCGTTATTCAAAGGAAGGCAAGGGCGGCTGTTTGCTGGGAATGTTCTCGCAGGAGTTGGCGAGCGAAGACGCGGCCATGCGCCGCGTATGCGATAAAGCCTTTGACGGGTGGCGGTCGCAGCTTACCAAGGAAATAACGGATGCCAAACGGCTGCATGCACCGAAGGCGGCGTTCGACCCGCAGAGCGTGGCCGACCATTTGATCGCGGTGGTGGAAGGGTCGTGGATTTTGGCGAAAGTCAGGCAGGATCGCGGGGTCGTGGCGGCCAACCTCAAGCATTTCCGGAACTACTTGGAGAGCCTTTTTGGCAAGTAAGCGGTCTTTTTAAAGAAATGGAGGATACCAACTGGTCGGTATCCTCTGCGTAAGGTGAACGGCGCAACAAGGAGAGTGAAATGTCGGGATCGTGTGAAGGCGAGAGCTGTGAGACAAGCAAGACAAGCTGCAGCAGCGAATCGTGTTGCGAGTCGTCGGGTTGTGAAGAGAAATGCGGCTGCGGCACGGCATGCGGCGGCGATCCGTTAGCGTGCGCCGAAGGTATGTGGAAGTCGGCGTTCTTTCCGGCGCTTAGAGCGGCACAGATTGAGACGTTGAAGGGCAAGATCCAGAAGGCATGGGGCCCGCGCTTGGACAAGGCTGCGGACATCATCCTGGAAGCCTTTGGCGCTAAGTGGCAGGAGATGCTGGCGGAAGCGGAAACCAAGAATGAAGTCCGAGAAAAACTCCGGGCGCTTTACCGGGAGAGTCGTAAATCGTAATTGTTAGGAGCCGATTCAGCAAGAAGAGGAGATCGGATGCGGTCCGACCGCCAACTTGGGCGGTCGGGCCGTTGTCCGGACAAGCCCATGAGCAACCGATTGAACACAACTCGGCAAGGCGTGGATATTCGGCGGGCGAACGAACGCTTCGTGACCCAGGCGGGCTGGCTGGACTCCAAGCACAGCTTCAGCTTCGGGCATCACCATGACGCCGAAAATATCAACCACGGGTTGCTGCTGGTGAGCAATGACGACATCATCCGGCCCGGCACAGGTTTCTCAACGCACCCGCATCGCGACATGGAAATTGTCACGTGGGTGCTCACCGGATCGCTGGAGCATAAAGATTCGCAAGGCAACAGCGGCATTATTTATCCCGGCCTTGCCCAGCGCATGAGCGCGGGCACGGGTATTCTTCATTCTGAAATGAACCCGTCGGACAACGAATCAGTCCGACTGGTGCAGATGTGGGTGTTCCCGGACACGCTTCGGGTAAAGCCCGGCTATGAGCAGCTCGACATCAACCGCGAGCTGGAAAAGGGCGGGCTGGTGCCGGTGGCATCCGGCCGCGGGCATGACGCGGCCATCTCGATTCGGCAGAAAGGCGCGGTCTTATGGGCCGGACGCATCAAGCCCGGTGAAGCGCTCACGCTGCCGGATGCGAAGTCGAGCCACTTGTTTATTGCGCGTGGCGCAGCAAACTTGGAAGCCGCCGGACGATTGGACGAAGGCGATGCGGTGCGATTGACCGCGGCGGGCGCTCGGCGCATGGTAGCTGACGCGCAACAAGGCGCGGAGGTGCTGGTATGGGAGATGAACTGATCCGAACAACCGATCCGCAGAGTTTGAAGGCTGTTCCGGATGCGGATCTGCTCGACGCCTACTCAAGCGCTGTCATCGCCGTGGTCGACTCGACCGGGCCCGCGGTGGTCAGCATCGCCGCCGGGTGGAAGCAAGAGCAGGGCGGCGAGCGCGGCGGCGCGGGATCCGGCGTTATCTTCACGCCGGACGGCTATATCCTGACCAACAGCCACGTTGTGCACGCGGCCCATAAGCTGGTGGCGACGCTCACCGATGGGCGCAGCTTTGAGGCGCAGCATGTCGGCGACGATCCCGCGACGGATCTGGCGGTCATCCGCGTGGATAACCCCGCATGGCTGCCGCACGCGCCGCTCGGCAACTCGCGCGCGTTGCGCGTGGGGCAACTGGCGATCGCGATCGGCAACCCGCTGGGGTTTCAGTCGAGCGTTGCAACCGGAGTGATCAGCTCGCTCGGCCGCCACTGGCGCATGGAGAACGGCCGGCTCGTCGAGGATATCATCCAGCATACGGCGCCGTTGAACCCCGGCAACTCCGGCGGGCCGCTGGTCGACAGCCGCGGTCGCGTGGTGGGCATCAATACCGCTATGATAGCGGGAGCGCAGGCGTTGAGTTTTGCGATTCCATCAGCGACAGCGGAATGGGTCGTGTCGCAACTCCTGATGCACGGGCGGGTGCGGCGCAGCTACCTGGGCATCGCGGGCCGCTCGCGGCTCTTGGACCGCCGCCTGACGCGGTTCCACCAGCTGCCGAACAAGAGCGCGGTGGAAGTGGCGGTGGCCGAGCCCGGAGGGCCGGCTTATCGCGCGGGCCTGCGGGTCAACGACTGGATCGTCGCGGTCGAGGACAAGCCGGTTGAGCAGGTGGATGATCTTCACCGCTTCCTGGCCGAGTGGCCGATCGCCCGGTCCGTGACATTGACCGTCGTGAGCGGGATTGATTTGAAACGGGTCACGGCGGTTCCAACCGAGGCGCCGTGAGGCGCAAGACAGGAGAGCATGGCGAACCAAGTGAAGCTCGCGGTATTCGCAGGCAGCCTGCGCGCAGGCTCGTACAACAAGCAGCTGGCGCGCGCGGCTGCGGTGGTCGCGGAAAAAGCCGGCGCATCGGTGACTTTGATGGATCTAAAAGACTACCCGATGCCGGTGTATAACCAGGACGACGAGACCGCCTCAGGCCTGCCGGAACACGCGAAGCGCTTCCAGGATGTGCTGCGCGCGAGCCACGGTTTTATCATCGCCTCGCCGGAATATAACAGTTCGATCCCCGGGGGACTCAAGAACGCGATCGATTGGGCTTCGCGCTCCGCGCCGACCGAGCCGCTGGTGGCTTTCCGAAAGAAAACAGCGCTGCTCTTGAGCGCGTCTCCCGGAAATTTGGGCGGCATCCGCTCGCTGGCGACGCTGCGCTCAATTTTGAGCAACATTGGCACGCTCGTGCTGTCCGAACAGTTGGCAGTGCCGCGCGCGCACGAAGCGTTTGTGGACGGCGCGCTCAAGGACCCGAAGCAGCAGGCCACGCTCGAGCGCTTCGTAGCCGAATTGGTCCGAGTGACGTCCCGCCTGCTATAAAGGTACCGCCGTCCCCGGCGGCCAAAAAATAGGCTGCCCTCCACCTTACTATTCGTTTAAAATATCCCGATTACCCCACAGGAGGCAGGAATGGCCCTATCAATCGACGATATTCGTAAAGCAATCGGGTCTGAGGCGGACTCGCTTCTTAACCACAAAGCCAAGGTCGGCAAAGACCAGATTCATGTGCCCGGCCCGGACTGGGTGAACCGCATCTTCACCCCCAGCGACCGGCACCCGCAGGTGCTGCGCAGCCTCGAGAGCCTCTACGGCCATGGCCGCCTCGCGAACACCGGCTACCTTTCGATTCTTCCCGTTGACCAGGGAATTGAGCACTCCGCCGGCGCCTCGTTCGCACCGAACCCTGAATACTTCGACGCTGAGAACATCGTGAAGCTGGCGATCGAGGGCGGGTCCAACGCGGTCGCTTCCACCTTCGGCGTGCTCGGCATCGTGGCCCGCAAGTACGCGCACAAGATCCCGTTCATCGTGAAGGTGAACCACAACGAGTTCCTCACGTACCCGAACAAGTTCGATCAGATCATGTTCGGCACGATCAAGGAAGCATGGGACATGGGCGCGGCTGCCATCGGCGCCACGATTTACTTCGGCTCGCCTGAATCCGGCCGGCAGATCGTCGAGGTCGCGCAAGCGTTCAAGCAGGCGCATGACTTGGGCATGGCTACGATCCTCTGGTGCTACCTGCGCAACCCGGCTTTCAAGAAGGATAAGGACTTTCACGTGTCCGCAGACCTCACCGGTCAGGCCAACCACCTCGGCGTTACCATTCAAGCCGACATCGTGAAGCAGAAGCTCCCGCTCAACACCGGCGGCTACAAAGCTATCTCGTCGAAAGAGAATCCCTACGGCAAGATGAGCGACAAGATGTACACTGACCTCTCGTCCGACCATCCGATCGACCTGTGCCGCTACCAGGTGCTCAACGGCTACAACGGCCGCGCGGGCCTGATCAACTCCGGCGGCGAATCGAAGGGCGAGTCCGACGTCGCCGAGGCCATCACCACCGCGGTCATCAACAAGCGCGCGGGCGGCATGGGCCTGATCAGCGGCCGCAAGGCGTTCCAGAAGCCGATGAAGGACGGGGTCAAGCTGCTCAACGCAGTTCAGGATGTTTATCTCTGCAAGGATGTAACCGTTGCGTGAGGCGACCATGCGAATCCAGCCGAATTTTCTTGTGCTGGCGGTTATTTGCTGCGGGTTAGTCTCTCCCACAGCTGAAGCGGCAACGGTCACGCATCGCGCCAACGCGCGCGGCGGCAGCAATTCAGGCCCGTGGCTGCGCGAGAAGGAATGGAGCGGACAGGCCGCCGGCAAGGCCGCTTATGGAGCCAAGAACATGCTCCTTGGCTGGACGGAGCTGATCACCGAGCCTTACGCGGCCGCAACCGACAAAGGTAGGAACAGCAAGAGCTTTATTCAGGGCGTAGGCGAAGGCCTCTGGAATGCGACCGGCCAGACGATCGGCGGCGCGGCGGATGTTGTTACCTTCCCGTTTACGAAATCGGTCGTCCCTCTTCCTGAGGGCGGCACCAGCCTCTTCTAGTTCGTTCTAATCTTGCAGTAAATTAAGCGGGTTTACGCAGGATTTAGCTTGCCTAAGTAGAATTTCGGGTCTAGGATAATTGCATTCCTCATGGCCTTGACCCGTAACCCCAATGCTGAAATCAGCGTCGACGAAGTCCGCAAGGTGATGGCCCAGCACGCCAAGCAAAGCCAGGCGGAAGTCGAATCCGGCGGCCAGGTCCGCAAGCTGGACCAGGTTAACTCCAGCCTTGAGCGCGTCAGCGAAGAACTCGATCTGCTCAACGCCGGCGTCGCCGAGCTCCAAGAGGCTGTTCGACAAGCCCGCGATTCTCATGAGATGCTTACCCGCTCTCTCCGCTTTTATGCCCGGACGGTGACAATCGGCTCCGTGCTCCTTTTGATCACCGCCGGCGCTGTTTTATGGATTCTTGGCGGCGAAGCGGGAATGCTGCCCAACCTGCCTTCATTCGGAGCTTCGGCGCGCGTGGAAGAGAAGCCGGCAATCACTGTTGAGCGCCCGTGGTGGGAACAAGTCAAACCCGTGGTTCCGTCTGATGCGCGTCCGTTAATCGAGCAAGGGCATGCTCCGGTGCAGCCATCCACGAAGGCAGCCGCTCCGATCGCCACCATGCAGATTGTGCCGACGCCGGTTGTTGCCCCTAAGCCCGGCGCCACGGCTGAGCCCGCGCCGGCCAACACCGCGAAGCCTCAACCGCTTAAGACAACCCATGGCCTTCTTTTTGATTCGGTGCGACGTTGGCAATTAGCCAGCATGAACACGCCAATCGGCGACGTGCTCCGAATCGCGGGCGCATCGCCCGCGCCGATTCGATCCGTCGCGCCGCAGGTATCGATTTCCGCGCAGGCGTTACAGAAGCCCGCGGGTCTATCAAGCGACGATCCGGCCGCTTGGTGGGATGAATTCATCCGCAATCACCGCGGCGCGGATTGGTGGACGCCGCTGACTCCCGAGTCCGAGCCTGTTTCGCCGATCAACTTGTCCAAAGAGAATTTATCCAACGATCATTTGTCCAAAGGCCGGCGCTCTGCGCTTCCGGCTAGATCCCGTTAGTCGTTTTGCTTCCGGGCTTCGGCTTGCCGCTTTTCTTCTCGTCTTTATCCCCATGACACTGCGCGCTCAGGAAAACCGCGTTATCGTCGGCCTCGGCGATTCCATCACCGCCGGGAATCCGGGTTTTCATTCGCCGGTGGAAGACCCGCCGGAGGGCTCCGGCAATCCCGAGAGCCAGTACGCTTACTGGATGATGCGGGCGCATCCGGAGTGGCGCGTGCTCAACCGCGGCGTCGGCGGGGAGCGCACGGACGAGATCTTGGCGCGCTTTGACCAAGATGTTCTGGCAAACAAGCCTGATGCCGTTATCGTCCTTGCGGGGATCAATGATCTCTATCAAGGCAACTCCGCGCAGTCGGCGATCGACAACTTGAGCCGGATCTACGCCCGCGCGGAAGAAGCCGGCATCCGCATCGTCGCATGCACCGTCATGCCATACGCTGGCATGGGTCCGCGACTGCGCGAGCGACTGGAGCAAGTGAACGACTGGATCCGCCAAACCAGCACCGCAAAGCACTACGGCTTCTGCGACTTGCACGCCGTGATGCAAGACCCTGGCCAGCCCGGTACGCTCGCTCACACCGAAGACGGCGTCCACCCGGACGTGGTCGGCTACCGAGAAATGGCCGCTGCGCTGAGCGGCGTGCTGGAAAAAACGCTTCACTAAGTTCGCTCGCCGCTAAATTGCCCGGCTCCATTGACGCTGCCTTCCGTCGAAGGTATTCTGAATCGTTTCCATGCGAAAGCGTTTCTGGACCCCTTTTCGCGTTTTTCTCCTGGTGCTCGCGCTGGCGGTATCGTCGGCGCTGGCGGCGCTCCTCTTTACTCCTCAAGGCTCTGAGCTGGCGGTGCGCGTGGCCGCTCAGCATGCGCTCCAACCGGCAGCTTTGTCGATCGGCGGTGTCAGCGGCCGGCTGATCGACGTCCTTATTATCCGGGACGTCTACTTGGATTCGCCGCGTTTTGCGCCGAAAGCCAGCCGCATTTCCGCGCATGATGTCCGGCTCCGGACAAACGGCAGTCCGAATTTCCGCCGTTGGCAGCTGCAGGTCGGCGAACTCCAAGTGGCGCTACCGGCGCATGCGCGTCAGGTGAGCTGCGCGTATCTCGAAGGTTCTCTGGTCTCAGGCTTGCGGCTGTACGGTTTATCCATCGACGATCTTGCCCGCCTTCCGGCCGGCTCGCGCGTCGAGATGCGCAGCATCGACATGGGAGCGCCGGCGCTGGCCGGACCCAAGCGCTGGCCGGTTCAGATTTACGGCATCAAAGCCCAAGCCCCGGGCTATGTTGATTTTCTCTGGGCGGAAAGAGCCGAAGGCAACTGGAACGAAGGCCTTGTTCTTCACGAGATCGAAACCACGGGCTTGCGCTGGCTGCCTGAGGGCAGCGTGGTCCGGCTCCAGCGCCTGGTGCTGGCCCCGGGCCAAGAGCGCTTCAAGCCTGTTCGTGCGCTTAACGGCCGCCTGCAGCTGCCCGACGCGGATCCTATTCTTTTTTCCGGCGGCCTGGATCCGCAGAAGCCGGACCTGCAGCTCTATGCCAAGCACATCGATATTGAAACCGCGGCCGCTGTTTTCCCCAAATGGCAGGCGATCCAGATCATGAACGGTACGTTGGGTGAGGTGCACTCAACGCTCACGGGGAACTGGCGCGAGCCCACGTTCACGGGACGGGGCATAGCCGAGCGGCTCTATCGCCGTGGCGTTACGATTTACAACAGCACCGTCGCGTTTGAGCTGACGCTCTCGAACATCGGCAAAGGCATTCGGCTGAAGGGCACGGTTGCCATCCAAAACGGCACTTTGAAGTCCAAGACAACGACGGTGGCGCTGCACCCGGGGCGCATCGTTTTCTCGGGCGATCCGAGGAATCCCGAGTACGACCTCAAAGGCTCTTCAGTCATTGAGGGCGTGAAGATAAACATCGCCATCAAGGGCACGCATCTCCTGCCGGATCTTCGCCTGAGCTCGGATCCGCCTATCCCCGAGGAATGGCTGCTCCTCATGCTGGCAAGCGGCCGCCGTTGGCGAGGCGCGGAAACAAGCGCTTCGGAAGGACAGATTTCTCCGGACTTGGCACGGGACTTCATCGACTTCTTTATCTTTGGAGGGTTGGGCAGCCGCATCGCCCAGCGTTTCGGCATCAGCGACGTTTCGCTGATCTTCAATCCGGATGAAGGCCGCATGGGCGTTTCAACAACCATCGCCGACAAAGTGGAGGTGCGCTATGAAACCGATCAGCCGCACGTCCAGCAACGCTCCGACCCGTCGCTTTCCAACACCGATCCCACCACCGTCTACCGCGTCGGTGCCGGCTACAAGATCACGGACACCAGCACCGTGAAAATCGAAGGTGAGCGGCAGCTACCCTCAACGGTTTCGCCGGCCGGGCAGGCGGCGGATACGCCCACCGATCTTTCGCCCGCCGCGAAGCCGAAGGATAGTATTTTTTTGAAGTTTCAAAAGAAATTCTAACTTCTTGACGCTGAAAGACTTCTTGTTTATTCTGACCTGACATGAATCCTCTGGGCACGCGCATCCGGTGGATCCGTGGCAGCCAGCGGATGACGCTTAAGCAATTAAGCCGCAGTACCGCCCTTACCATCAGCTTCCTTTCCCAGGTTGAACGCGGCGCGGTCTTGCCGTCGGTTGACTCACTTCGGAAAATCGCGCACTCCCTGGGTGTTCCGGTCGGACAGCTCTTCGACGAGGGCCTGGCCGCGGACAAGCCGCTCACGCTATTAAGAAAGTCCGAACTCAAACAAGACCACGTGCGCAGCAAGGCGCCGATCGTTGAAGCTTTGGCCGGTGGTCTCTTGCACACGCGTATCGAGCCCCGTTTGATCACGCTGCGCCCGAAGATGATTTACCGTCCCGATTTACGCGACCAAGGTTGCGAGGCTTTCGGCATGGTCTGGCAAGGGCAGGTCGAGTTAGCGTGGGAGCCGGGAGAGACTATCGCGCTCTCTTCAGGCGACAGTATCTATGTGCAGCCGCGCGGAGCGTATCGCATTACTTCTACAGGTACCGGCGAAGCATCCATCCTCTGGATCACCTTTTCAGCAGAACGGTGAGGTGAAGCCATGCCATCCAAACGCAAGCATGCAGTACCATCGATAGGTCCGCGGCTAGCCTGGTGCTGGATCATCGATCGGGGCGAAGGATTTCCCGTGGTGCTGGCTGCCTCCCGCGGCGACAGCACATTGCTTTACTCGGACGTTTCGCCCCCCTATTCATCGGCCGTTATCATCCAGTTTTATGCATCGAGCGAGGGGACGTCATCGTTTCAGAAACTGGTGCGCTTGCAGGGCTACATTGCTTCCATTGAACCGATTGCAAAGCGCCGCCGGGGCTGGAGCATCGGTACTTTTCGCTTAGTCGTCAAGAAACTGCCTGCCCGAGAACCGGCTTTTGCCGCCGCCAGCCGTCCTACAACTGCACGCCGCCGCGCGTCCTCAACCTAACGGATTTTTTACTGCCTGCAAATTGCAGCTATACGTTACTGAATTGCATTGGTAGCACATAAAACATGCCCCCGATCCCAACCAGGCCTACGACGATCACCTGGACGGTTTTACTCTTATGCGCGGCGGCAACGGGTTGGGCTTGGCAGACCGCGCGGTCCGACGAACTCAGCGACCTGCAATCGGTTTTCGGTCACGAAGCGGTCAGGGTTGCGGATGGCGCCCGCAATCGGATCGAGATTTACTCCGACATGCTGCATGGCGCGCGCGGTCTCTTTGCCGCAAGTAAATCGGTCGAGAGGCACGAGTGGCACGCTTATGCCGCCAGCCTCAGGATAGCCGAGCGATTCCCAGGCATCCGGGCGATGGGTTTTTTGGCAGCTGTGCCCAGGCAAAATCTGGACGCTTTTCTGAATGAAACGCGCGCAGACGGAGCGCCGGACTTCGCCATCCAGGGCGAGTCTGAGGGAGACGTTCTCTACGTTCTTAAATATGAAGAAGTGTTTGAGCATATACCTTCGCCCCTGGGATTCAACATAGCTTCGGAGCCGAATCGGAGAGCCACCGCTGAGCAGGCCCGGGATACCGGCAAGCTGGCCGCAACGGCCCCCATCACTCTTATTGCCGATCAATCAAAAGGTTTTGTGCTTTTTCTTCCCGTTTACCGCGTCGGAATGCCGACGGCAACGGTGAATGAGCGCCGGGCAGCCATCGAAGGTTTTGTCTGCGGCGTTTTTCGGGCCACGGACTTCATGCAAGAAGTGACGTCAGGGCAAGAGCCATCGCTCGTTTTTTTTGAGGTATTTGACGGGCCAATCATTGATTGCGGGCACCAGCTTCACGGCTCATGGACATGCGGTTATTCTGATGCCGGCTCCGGGGGCTCGCCGGCCGCTTTGGAAAAGAGCTTCTCGGTGCCGATCGGCGGAAGAATTTGGACGATCCTGGTCCGGCCAACGGTTGGATTTCTCCATAGCCGCAGCCCGGTCAAAAGCCTGTGGGTGCTGCTTAGTGGTAGCCTGATATCGCTCCTGTTGATCGCGGCTGTCTGGTCGCTGGTGAATACTCAAACAAGGGCCGTGACGATCGCCGAGACCATGACAAAAGAGCTGCGGGAAGCCCAGATGCAATTGACGCGGGCCGCTAAGCTCGAATCAACCGGCCGTTTGGCCGCGGGCGTGGCCCACGAAGTGAAGAACCCGCTGGCCATTGTAGTGATGGGGTTGGATTATCTGGAAACGCACCTCGAGCACCACACCAATCCGCAGGTCATCCAAGTTCTGCGCGACATGCGCGCCGCGATACACCGGGCGGATTTTATCGTCAAGGGATTGCTCAATTTTTCTAGCCAGCGGGAACTGGTTTTGAAGCCGCACAATTTGAACGAGATCGTTGAGCAGTCGCTGGTACTGGTCAAGCATGAGCTTCAACGCGCGCATATCCAGGTAGAGGCCCGCCTTTCGCCGCAGGTGCCGCAACTCAACCTGGATTGGACGCGGCTGGAGCAGGTGTTCATCAATCTTTTCATGAATGCGATCCAGGCGATGAACCGCGAGGGCCAGTTGATCGTCACAACAGGCTTGCGGACGGAGTCCGGCCAAGAGCCTTCCGTATTCGTGAGCGTTGAGGACACGGGATCCGGAATTCCCGAGAAGCTCATTGGAAAGATCTTCGATCCTTTTTTCACGACAAAGCCGACGGGGCAAGGGACAGGTCTTGGACTCACCGTCACCCAGAAGATCATTGAGTTGCATGGCGGTAACATCATGGTCGCGAATCGTCCCGAGGGAGGAGCGATCATTACCATCCTGTTCGGTGCGCCGAAAGCGCGTTAGGAGCCAAGCATGGCGAGTGCCGCTAAGCACCGTATCCTCGTTGTCGACGATGAAACCACCTTTATCCGAATGGTGAAACTCAACTTGGAGGGCACCGGGCGTTTCGAGGTTCTTGGCGAAGCGAACGGCCTTCAAGCCGTGCGCACGGCGCAAACGTTCAAGCCGGACCTCATTTTGTTGGACGTGGTGATGCCGGACGCCGACGGGGGAGATGTCGCCAAGAAATTGCGCGAGGATCCATTGTTGAAGGATGTGCCCATCATCTTCCTCACGGCTACGGTTTCACGGGAAGACGCCGGGCAAGAGCTCCGTCGGATAGGCGATTACCTCTATTTGGCTAAGCCTATCCCTTTGGAAGAGCTCTTGGCCTGCATCGAGCGCAACCTCAAGTAGCGCTTGACTGTATAATGGCGCGTTATGCGCCGGCACCCGCTTGTCATAGAGTTTCACGCCGCTCACTTGCTGAGCGGGATCGCCGGCTTGGGCAAACGCCTGGCGGGGTCTGGATTCGACGCGGTATGGCTCATGGGCATTTGGGAGCGAAGCCCGGCGGGACGCCGCAAAGCGGTTGAAGAGCCTTCGTTGAAGCGCCGGTATGCCGAACTGATCCCCAATTGGTCCGAAGCGGACATCGCCGGCTCGCCCTATGCGGTCCATGATTACCGGCCGGACGCGCGATTCGGGGGAGAGAAGGCGCTCGCCGAATGCCGAATGGGCCTTAAGAAACATGGCCTGGGCTTGATCGTTGATTTTGTTCCGAATCACCTTGCCATCGACCACCCCTGGACAAGCTTGCACCCCGATCGCTTCATCGAGCTCACGGCCGAGCAGCGCAAGAAGCATCCGGAGTGGGGATTCAGCACGGCGGCGGGCCGCTGGCTCGCGCACGGCCGCGATCCCTACTTTGCGCCGTGGACCGACACCGTGCAGCTGAACGTGCTGTCGCCGCAAACGCGCGCGGCCATGATCGACGAGCTTTTACGAATCGCGGGTTGGGCCGACGGCGTGCGGTGCGACATGGCCATGCTCTGCTTGAACCGCATTTTCGCCCAAACCTGGCGCGACGCGCTTCCGCCCGGACCGTTGCCGCAGACGGAATTTTGGCAGGACGTCATCGCCGCGGTACGGCAGGAACACCCGGATTTCATTTTTATCGCCGAAGCGTATTGGGATTTGGAATGGGAATTGCAGCAGATCGGTTTTGATTTTACCTACGATAAGATTCTGTATGACCGACTGCGCAACGCAGGTTCGCAGCAAGTCCGCGCGCATCTGCTCGCGGATATCGCCTACCAGGAAAAATCCGTGCGCTTTATTGAGAACCACGATGAACCGCGCGCCGTCGCGGCGTTCGGTAAAGAGCGGTCGCTGGCCGCCGCGGCGGTGGTTGCCACGCTGCCCGGCATGCGCTTCTTCCATCAAGGCCAAATGGAAGGGTATGCGCAACACGTGCCGGTGCAGCTAGGCCGATCGGTAAAGGAAATCACCGACCCCGATGTGCAGGCGTACTATGCCCGGCTGCTGCCGATCGCTTCCGACGCTGTTTTGCATGAAGGCACCTGGACGCTGCTTCGGCCCTCGCCGGCTTGGGAAGGAAACGCCGCGCATCGCGAGCTGCTGGCCTGGCTGTGGCGCAAGGCGAATCAATGGGTCTTGGTCGTTGTGAACTATTCCGGCACCGAGGCTCAAGGGCGCATCCCGCTGCCGGTCCCCGATCGCGCGGCTTCTTCGATAGAGCTGAAAGACAAGCTGCAGGGTTCGACGTACGCGCGCGACTCGCATGACATGCGCTCGCCGGGTCTCTACGTGTCGTTGCCCCCGTGGGGCGTCCACATTTTTTCTTTTACCGCATGAGCCGGAGCCATCCGGTAGACAATGCTTCGCTTGCGGGTTTCCGCGTTGTATTTGCGGCGCTCATGCTGGCGGACTTATGGCCTTACTGGCGGCACGATTGGATCGCTTCGGACTACATTCAGCCTGCGTTCCGGTTTTCCTACTTCGGGTTCGAGTGGCTCAAACCGCTTCCTGGCATCGGCATGTACGTTGTTTTCGCGATTCTCACCGTTGCGGCGGTTTGCATGCTTTTGGGATTGGCCTACCGTTTCAGCGCTGCTGTTTTCTTTGTCGGCCGGACATACGTTTTCCTTTTAAATGAGCTGGAATATCAGAATCACCTGTATCTGATCTGCCTGCTGAGCCTGTTGCTAGCCGCGCTGCCGGCGCACCGCGCCTTCTCTTTGGATGCGCTCAGCAAGCCGTCGCTTCGCTCCTCAACCCTGCCGGCGTGGCAGCTGGATCTGCTTCGCTTCCAGATTGCGGTGGTCTATGTTTTTGCGGGGATCGCGAAGCTGAACGGAGACTGGCTTCACGCGCTTCCGCTGCGATTGTGGATGCCCGATCAAACCCTTGCTTGGCTGTTCAGTTGTGGAGGGCTTTTTTTGGATCTTTTCATCGTTCCTTTTCTTCTCTACAAACCCACGCGGTTGGCGGCTTTTGTTCTCGGAATGCTTTTTCATCTGACCAATGCAGGGTGGTTCGGGCTGGGCGTTTTCCCCTGGCTCATGATCGCGGCGACCGCACTCTTTTTCGAGCCGGACTGGCCGCGCCGCCCGCTGAGGTTGAGTCCCACGCGGGCAGCCGCTCCGAACCCCCCTTCGGTTCCGGTGTCGCCCTTGGCGGCTGCGCTTGTCGGAACCTATGTTCTGATCCAGTGCCTGGTGCCGCTGCGGCATCTCCTTTATCCGGGCAACGTCTTGTGGACGGATGAAGGCTCGCGGTTTTCCTGGCGCATGAAAATACTTGATAAGCGGGGGCCGGTGCCGGTTTTCACCGCCAAAGATCCGGACACGGGAGAAACGGCGCGCGTGCCGCTCACGGATTATTTCACCGAACGCCAAGCGCAGTTGATCCAGGGAAGTACCGACCGGTTGCTTCAAGCGGCGCATTATATTGCCCGGCGATTCAGGGAAAAGGGACACGACAAGGCGGAGATTCGGGCGGATGTCTGGCTGTCGCTTAACGGCCGGAAGCTTCAACAGCTCATCGATCCGACGATTGACTTAGCCGCTCAGCCGAGGACGCTGCGGCATGCTAAGTGGATCTTGCCGCTTCGCTAACCCCCTGTTATTCTGTCTGGATGAAAATTATCCGAGGATCGACGGATCACTCATGAGCGAAACTTCCTCCCCCCGCGTCGAGCGGGACAGCATGGGCGAAGTCCGGGTGCCTGAGAAGGCGCTGTGGGGCGCCCAAACGCAGCGCGCGATCGATAACTTCGGCATCAGCGACCTGCGCTTCCCGCGGGCTTTTATCCGCGCGCTGGGGTTAATCAAAGGCGCGGCGGCGCAAGTGAACAAAGATCTCGGCCTCCTAGATGGCCCGATCAGCGACGCCATTCAGCAAGCCGCCAAAGAAGTGGAAGAGGGAAAGCAAGACGACCAGTTTCCGTTGGATATCTTCCAAACCGGCTCCGGCACGAGCACGAACATGAACGCCAATGAAGTGATTTCTCGCTGGGCATCTAAAAAGCTCGGCAAGCCCGTGCACGCGAACGATCACGTCAACATGAGCCAGAGCAGCAATGACGTGATCCCCGCGGCGATCCATATCAGCGCTAGCCTTGAGGTTAAAGAGCGTTTGCTGCCAAGCCTGGAGCACCTTAAACAGGTGATTGTCCGCAAGGCGGCCGAGGTGGACCGCGTGGTCAAGAACGGCCGAACGCACCTCATGGATGCCATGCCCATCCGCATGAGCCAGGAGCTGAGCGGCTGGGCATCGCAGATCGCGCACGCCGCGCACCGTGTCGAAGACGCGCGGCCGCGGTTGGCGGCTCTGGCTTTGGGCGGAACCGCCGTGGGCACGGGCATCAACGCGCCGCCCGAGTTTGGACGCCGCATCGCCGAAGCCATTGCTCGGCGCACGAGCCTGCCATTCGTCAGCAGCCCGAATTATTTCGAGAACCTGAGCAGCCAGGACGCGGCTGTTGAGTTGAGCGGACAGTTGAAGACAACCGCGGTCAGTTTAATGAAGATCGCCAACGATCTGCGCTGGATGAACAGCGGTCCGCACGGCGGGCTGGCTGAGATCGCGCTGCCCGAGCTTCAGCCGGGAAGCAGCATCATGCCGGGCAAAGTGAACCCCGTCATTCCCGAAGCTGTTGCCATGGTTTGCGCGCAAGTCATCGGCAACGACGCGGCCATCACGATCGCGGGCCAATCAGGCAATTTCCAATTGAACGTGATGCTGCCGGTCATCGCCTACAATTTACTGCAGAGCATCGGAGTGCTGGCGAACGCTGCCCGCCAGTTGGCGGACAAGGCGATAAAAGGTTTTACCGTGAACGAAGCTCATATCGCCGAGATCATGAGCCGGAACCCGATTTTAGTAACCGCTCTGAATCCGCTGATCGGCTACGAAATGGGCGCGAAAATCGCCAAGCGCGCAATAGCTGAAAATCGACCGGTCAAGGAAGTGGCGGCTGAGATGACCAAGCTAAGCCGGGAAGAGCTCGACCGCTTGCTGGATCCCCGCAAATTGACCGACGGGGGAATACAAAAGTAGGAACTATGTCCTGCGAAACTGGCGCTCCAGCTCCTGGAGCGTTTGCAGGATCAGGGTGGGCCGGCCGTGCGGGCAGTTGAACGGGTTTTCGCACCGGGCGAGCCGCTCAAGCAGAGAAGCCACCGCTTGCGGCGCCAACGCCTCGTTGGCTTTGACCGATTTGCGTTTGCACGCGATGAGCGCTGCAATTTCCGATAGCTCTCGATCTTCGCCGGTTTCGATTCCTTCCTCTTTCTTGTCCAGAAAATCCCGCAGAAAACTTGCCGGATCGGCATGACGCAATACCGTCGGCAGGCTGCGAATCACGACGCTGCGCTCGCCAAAAGCTTCCGTCTCCATGCCCAGGCGCCGCAGCAAAGGCCGCGACTCATCCAACAGCGCTCGCTGGCCAGGAGAAAGTTCCAGCACAGCCTCGTGCAGGAGCACCTGGCGCTCAGGCTTGCCCGATCGAAGCTGGGCAAGCAGCTCTTCGAACACCACGCGCTCATGCGCGGCGTGCTGATCCACCATCGCAAAGCCGTCATCCGTTTCCGCGACAATGTATGTGCCATGCGCCTGCCCAAGCACGCGCACAAAGCGCAGCTTGTTTCGGAGAGAAACCGGCGGGGCTGATGCGGCAGGGGATACCGCATAAGGAACCCGGGCCTCTTGCACGGAAAAGAGCGCTTCATTTGGGCCTGCTGTCGACGATCCGCCGGCCGAAGGCCCGCCGGACGACGATGCCTGCGCTGTGACGCGCGCGCTCGGCCACGCGGGGCGCATTGCAACGGGCTCCGGACGCGGGGCCCAATGGGGCGCCATGTCCGGCTCGCGCCGCAGCCTCAGGCGCACGCCGCTGAGCAATTGCGCTTTGACGTCTTGCTCGTTCGAAAGCTTCACCTGCTGCTTGGTCGGGTGCACGTTCACGTCCACTTCGCGCGTGTCCACGTCGATAAAGATGAAGGCGGAAGGAAATCGCGCGTGCATGAGCAAGCCGCTGAACGCCTCTTGCAGCGTGTAGCTCAGCGCGGGCGCGCGCACCCAGCGCCGGTTGACGAAGAAGCTTTGCCCGGCGCGCGTGGCGCGGGCGAGCGACGGCTTGCCGAGGAGTCCTTGCAGCCGGATGCCGGCGCCGTCATGCGCAAAATCGATGAGCTGTTTCGCCGCATCCTCGCCGTATAGGGAGCTTGCGCGCTCGCGCAAATTCCGGGCCGGCCGGGCGTCGATGAGCGTCGAATTTCCTGAAATGAAAACAAAATGGACTTCCGGATGCGCAAGCGCCAGCTGGAAGACCGCTTCGGCGCAGTGCGCGGCTTCCGTCTGATCGGACTTGAGAAACTTGCGGCGCGCCGGCGTATTAAAGAAGAGGTCTTTTACTTCAACGGAAGTGCCGCGCAGCGGGGCGGCCGGCTGCGGCGCGGAACCGATGCCGCCATCGAGCTGTACCTCCGCGGCCGGGTCGCGGTCGTTCGTTCCCGTTGTCAGACGCGTGCGCGAAACAGCGGCGATGCTCGGCAGCGCCTCGCCGCGGAATCCAAAAGACGCCACGGTCCACAAGTCTTCGGCGCTGGCGATCTTGCTCGTGGCATGGCGTTCGAAGGCCAAGACCGCGTCTTCCGGCATCATGCCATGGCCGTTGTCCGCAACGCGGATCAAACTCTTGCCGCCGTGCTGAATGCGGACCTCGATCCGGCTCGCGGCGGCGTCCAACGCGTTCTCGACAAGCTCCTTGACGATGGACGCCGGCCGGTCAACCACTTCTCCGGCGGCGATCTTGTTCGCGATGTGTTCAGGCAAGACGCGGATGCGGCCCATCAGGGATTTTCCAATCGTTTTTTCCATTCGGCTAAGAGGGTGAGCGCCTGCAGCGGCGTGAGCTGATTGAGATCCATGCCGCGCAATTCTTGCGCCAGGCTTTGCGCGCCGGGATCACGGTTCGCGCCGGCTGGCCGAGTCTCCGCCGCTGGGTTTTCCTGTGGCTCAATGATCTGGCTCGCGTGCCGGTTCTCGGCTTCCAAGATGCGCAGGATCGCTTCAGCTCGCTGCGTGACCGAAGAAGGGATGCCGGCCAGCGCCGCGACATGCAAGCCGTAGCTCTTGTCCGATGCTCCCCGCGCCACCTTTCGCAGGAAAACAATGCCTCCGTTAGTCTCCTTGACCGCCATGGTGTAGTTGCGCACGCGCTCGAGCCGCTCTTCCAACTGCGTCAGCTCGTGGTAGTGGGTGGCAAAGAGCGTGCGCGGCCTCACGCGCCCCTGGATCAGGTGCTCGCAGATCGCCCACGCGATGCTCACGCCGTCGAACGTGGACGTGCCGCGCCCGACCTCATCCAATATCAGCAGGCTGCGCGACGTGGCGCTGTGAAGGATCTGCGCGGTCTCGATCATTTCCACCATGAACGTGCTTTCGCCCGCGGCCAAATTATCGGACGCGCCGATGCGGGTGAAGATGCGGTCCACCAGGCCGATGCGCGCGCGCTTGGCGGGCACGAAGGAACCGATCTGAGCCAGGAGCACGATCAGCCCGACCTGTCGGATGTACGTCGACTTACCGGCCATGTTCGGGCCTGTGAGGATCACGAGCTGCTGTGTTTGCGTGTCGAGCTCGGTATCGTTTGCTACGAACTCGCCCAAGCCCAGCGCGTTTTCAACAACCGGGTGGCGGCCGGACTCGATGCAGAGTTCGGTGCTGTCGCTCACCGTCGGGCGCGTCCACTGCCGCTGCGACGCGGTTTGCGCCAGCGCATGGAGCGCGTCCACGCAGCCGATCGCCGCGGCCATATCCTGCAGCGGCCGCAGCTTCGCCAGGATCGTCTCGCGCAATTGCTGGAAAAGCGCGTACTCCTGCGCTTTGATCCGCTCTTCCGCGCCGGAAATCCGCTGGTCCCACTCGCGCAGTTCCGGTGTGATGAAGCGCTCGGCATTGGCCAAGGTCTGCCGGCGCACGTAGTCTGCCGGCACCAGCGGCAAATTCGGCGTAGTCACCTCGAGGGCATAGCCAAAGACGTTGGAGTATTTCACGCGCAGCGACTTGATGCCTGTGCGCGCGGCCTCGCGCTGCTGGAATTCGACAAGCCAAGACTGGCCTTTGCGTACTAATTCGCGCAGCGCGTCGAGGTGCGCGTCGCAGCCGTCGCGGATCAACCCGCCGTCTTTCAGTCCCAGAGGCGGCTCATCCGTGATGGTTCGCGCAATAGCATCCCGCAGCTCAGGGAAGGCGTTCAGCGTGCCGGCTGATTCGCGCAAGAGTTCGCTTCGGCAAGCGCGCAGGAGCGCGTCCAATTCCGGGACGCGTTCCAAGAAAAGCTTGAGGTTCAGCAAGTCGCGGGCGTTGGCCACGCCGTAGTTCAAGCGGCTGAGCGTGCGCTCGATATCGCGTATGCCGTCAAGGAGCCGGCGAAGCGTTTGCGTGACCAATGGCTGCTCCGCGAGTTCCTCCACCGCGTCTTGCCGGCGAACAATCAGCGGAATTGAAAGCAGAGGGTGGGTGACCCACTGGTGAAGCGCGCGCGATCCCATGGCGGTGCGCGTGACGTCGAGGCACGCGAGGAGCGAATGCGCGCCGTTGCTTTCTTGGTTCGCGACAAGGTCCAGGCTGCGCTGCGTTTGCCGGTCCAGCACCATGCCGGCTTCGCCGTCGACGAGGCGGGGCAGCCGCACGTGATCCAGCGCCGCGTGCAAGTGGTCGCGCAGGTAATACACGATCGCGCCGGCCGCGGATGTGGCCAGCGGCAGCTCGGCGCAACCCAGAACCCGCTCAGAGCCCAGCCGGAAGGTTTCACGAAGCCGGTTCAGCGCCTCGCCTGCATCGAAGATCCAATCGTCGTACGTGGTGATCGCGGCCCGGAGCTGTTGGCGGAACAGCGGCTGCAGCGACGCGTCCTCCGCGAGCGACCGCGGAAGGATGAGCTCCTTTGGATCAATCAGCGGCAGCTCGTGCGGCAGCGCGTCAGGCCCGATCTCGCGCACGCAGAATTCGCCCGTTCCCAGGTCCAGCCACGCGAGGCCAAAGGCGTCTTTGCCACGAGCAACCGCCACCATGTATTCCGCGGCGTTCGATTTGGTTTCTTCATCCAGGTACGTGGCCGGCGTGATGATCCGGGTCACTTTGCGCTCAACCAAGCCGCGGCTTGCCTTGGGATCGCCGATTTGCTCGCAGATAGCGACTTTCACGCGGTGGTCAAGGAGCGTCTTCACGTAGCTCTGAAACGCATGGTAGGGGATGCCGCACATGGGAATCCGGCCGGCTTCGCCGCCGTCGCGGCCCGTTAAGGTGATGTCGAGTATTTCCGAGCCCCGCAGCGCGTCTTCGAAGAACATCTCGTAGAAGTCGCCCAGGCGAAAGAAAAGAATCGTCTCTGGAGGCAGCGTGCGCTTGATCGCGCGGTACTGCTCCATCATGGGAGTCAGTTTGGGGATTGTAGCCGCCGCAGGTGAGGTCATGAAGACCTCATTATACAGGGAGCATCTTCTGGTATCATCATTGGAACTGGATCGCTTCGTATGGTACCGTTTTTAGGAGTTTAATCGCTTTAACCGAGAGGGCACATGCCGCAACCCGCTTTAGCCGGAACGGTCCTGCTTATTGAAGATGAGGCCGATTTCCGCAACGTAATGCGTTGGCGTCTTGAAAAAGAGGGCCACTACAAAGTCTTGGACGCTGCAGACGGCCAATCCGGCATTGCCATGGCGATCCAGCACCATCCGGATGTTATTCTGACCGACTATACGATGCCGCGCATGAACGGCCACGAGGTGCTGCAGGCGCTGCGCGCCAATCAGCAGACCGAGCACATCCCGGTCATTCTGCTGACATCGCTCGGTTCGGAACAGAAGGTGGCGGATTCGCTCGCGTTCGGCGCCGCCTGCCACGTCGAAAAATGGGCTGACAGCAAGATACTCTTAAAGGAAGTTCAGGTAGCGATCGTCAAGCATCGGCAATTTCACCCTTCACCGAGCAACCGCCCGTCGTAGGAACCCGCATGCAGGTATTGGTGTCCGGATCGCATGGCTTGCTCGGATCGGCTCTGCTCCCATCTCTTGCCAATGCAAACCACCGCGTTATTCGTCTTGTGCGCTCACGTCCTTCTCCGTCCGGATCCGAAGTCCTGTGGGATCCGGAAACACAGGCGATCGATGAAGCGGGGCTCAAGGGAGTCGAAGCGGTCATCCACCTGGCCGGAGAGTCGATTGCCAGCGGCCGGTGGACGGCGTCTCGCCGTCGACGCATCCAAGACAGCCGGGTGAATTCCACGCGATTGCTGTGCCGGGCTTTAAGCCGCATGAGCCGTCCGCCCAAGGTATTGGTTTGCGCGTCCGCCGTGGGTTTTTACGGGGATCGCGGCAATGAAACGCTCACCGAGTCAAGCCCGGCCGGGCAGGGGTTTTTGCCGGTCGTTTGCCAGCGTTGGGAAGCGTCGGCGGAACCCGCGGTCGAGCATGGCATCCGGGTGGTTTGGCTGCGTTTCGGCATAATCCTCAGCACGGCCGGCGGCGCGCTTGCACGGCTGCTCCCTGTTTTCCGTTTGGGATTGGGCGGCCGTCTGGGCTCCGGGAACCAGTACATGAGTTGGATTTCCATTTATGACGCGGTTGGCATCGTGCGCACCGTCTTGGAGCAGCCCTTGGCAGGGCCCTTAAACGCGGTCTCGCCAAATCCGGTGACGAACCGTGAATTCACCGCTACACTGGCGGGAGTGTTGCGTCGTCCCGCCTTCCTGCCGGTTCCGGCAACCGTGTTGCGTCTTGCATTGGGTGAGATGGCGGACGCGCTCTTGCTTTCCAGCGCGCGCGCGGTGCCTCAGCGGCTCGCGCAGGCCGGATTCGAGTTTCAGGACGCGGATCTTGTCTCCGCGTTGCGTGTATTGGTTTCGGGCGGACAACGGAAGATGAAGGAGAAAGTGCATGCACCCTTGGCATGACGTGCCGTTAGGGTCAAGACCCACTGAGCGCTTCCAGTGCGTGATCGAGATCCCGCGCGGCAATAAAACAAAGTATGAAGTGGACAAAGAGACCGGCATGCTCCGCATGGACCGCGTGCTCTACAGTGCGGTGCATTACCCGGCTAATTACGGCTTTTTACCGCGTACCTTTTGCGAGGACGGCGACCCGCTCGACGTGCTGGTGCTGGCTCAAGAGTCTTTTGTGCCGCTGTGCCTCGTTTGGGCGCGTCCGATCGGCGTGATCACTATGATCGACGAGAAGGGCAAGGACGACAAAGTAATCGCGGTGGCGGAAAGCGACCCTGAGTTCAGCCGCTACGAAGAGATCTCCCAGCTGCCTCCGCACCGCCTTAAAGAGGTCAAGCGCTTCTTCCAGGACTACAAAGTGCTGGAGAAGAAAGTCGTGAACGTCGATAAGATCCGCGGGCACCGCGATGCCTCGCAAGCGATCCGGCGCGCGGTCCGCTTGTACCAGAAAGTTATTCTTCCCAAATTGACGCGGCAGAACTGCGGTTGTGACTGACACCTCTTTCGCTGCTTATATTCAGGATCAGCTGAGCGCCTTGCCCAGCGTTTCACTCCGGACGATGTTCGGCGGGCAAGGGATGTACTTTGGACACAATACCTGCTTTGGCATAGAATTCCGCAGCAGGCTCTATTTTAAAGTCGATACTCGAAACCAGCCTGAGTATGAAGCCAAAGGAATGGCGCCGTTCCGGCCGTCTGCGCGGCAAACGCTGCGGAGTTTTTACGAGGTTCCTTCAAGCGTAATTGAAGATGCGGATGAGCTTGTTTCTTGGGCGCGCAAAGCGATTGCCGCGGCTCAGGCCAATCCTCACAAACCGGTAAATAGGGAGGCACGGATGCGACGAGCGACAGGGTTGGTGTTCGCATGCGCGTTGGCTTGGTGTGGCGCTGTCTCCGCGGCGGAAGCCGAAAGCCAAGGGGCCGGGGGTGGGAAACAAGAACCAAGCCCCCAGTACATCATTCTCGCTCGCCGCTACGGTTATATTGACCAGAAGGGGAAAGTAGTCATTGAGCCGCAGTTCGAGTGGGGCGATCGTTTCGCGGAAGACCGCGCTGCGATCAAACTCGAAGGCCATTACGGGTATATCGACAAGACGGGCAAGATCATCGCGAAGCCGGAGTACGAAGCGGGGTGGGAGTTTTCTCAGGGGCTGGCGTCTGTGAAGAAGAACGGGAAGTACGGCTATATCGATACCAACGGCACCCTTGCCATCGCTCCGCAATATGATTTCGGCGGGCGTTTCGCCGAAGACCGCGCCCGCGTCAAGGTCGGCGATTTCTGGGGATTCATCGACAAGACCGGCAAGATGGTTGTGCAGCCTGCTTATGATGAGGCCTGGGATTTTCAGGATGGTCTTGGCCGCATCCAGTCGGCGGGAGCTATCGGCTATGTTAATGCCGAGGGTCAGGTAGTTTGGAAGCCCACGGAGTAACTCACGGCGAGCTTTACCTGGAAGCGCTCAAACGCTTCCAGGGCGCGCTGGAGCGCGTCCGGGAAAGCGGAGTGCTCAAAGAGCCAACCGCCGGGACGCTGGCTACCGCTGATAAGGTCGGCTGGCCTTCCGTGCGGACGGTTTTGCTGAAGGAAGCCGGGCTCGACGGCTTCGTGTTTTATACGAATAGCCGTAGCCGCAAGGGCCGACAGATCGCGCAGAATCCCCGAGCCGCGCTCGGTTTCTACTGGGATGCCGCCGGCGAGCAGGCGCTCATCGAAGGGCGCATTGAGCCGGTGAGCGCGGCGGAGTCCGATGCTTATTGGCGCACCCGTCCTCGGCAAAGCCAAATCGCGGCATGGGCTTCGAACCAGTCGTCTTCTTTGAAAAACCGCGAGGAGCTGCTGGCAAAAGTCGAGAGCATGACGGAAAAATTTGAAGGCAAGGTTGTGCCGCGCCCGCCGCATTGGCATGGCTATCGCCTGGTGCCGGATCGGATCGAGTTCTGGACAGCCAAACCCCATCGCCTTCATGACCGCCTCGCTTACACCTACCACGCGGGGCGCTGGACTAAAACGTTTCTCTATCCCTGAGTCGACGCGGTTGCCGCGGCATACACCTGATCCAGCGCTTGCTGGACGCCGCGGGTTGGCACCATGCGGCATCCCCAGGCCGGCCGGATGTGCCAAGATTGCTCGACGCGCGCGATATCGATCCAAAAATCCTGCATGAGCGGCTCCTCGACCACCATCACCCGCACCATGGCCCGTTCACGCTTCGGGTCGTATAAATAGTCTTTGAATTCAATGGCGCAGGGCATGCGCGCATTTTCAGGTTGGAACCGCTCCGGATCGAATCGGTCAATGTGGTGAGTGTTCAATTCACTATCCTCCTCTAAAGGGATGGCCCAGTTGTTTTCCTTAATTAGACGCAGCTCATGAAAAGCTTCTTGCCCTTGCGCGTGCCAGCGTCGCGCATAGAGCGTTTTTAAATTAGCCTCCGCCGGAAGGGCCGCGTCCTCCAATCGAAAGCCCGTGTCCAGGTGTTGCTCGGCGATCCAGTTCCGATAAGCTGAGGAATCCGTTACGATGCGCGCTTGCGCTCCTGGCATGAGCCGGCTGTTCAATAACCGCAAAAACGGGGCGGCGAACAAGCGGTGGCGCAGGTGAGGTGTTTTCGGCCAGGGGCAGGGAAACAAGGCGTAGGCATGCGCAAGGCTTTCCGGGCGGAAGCAACGCTGCAGGACCACGCGCGTGTCGCCGTAGAGGACGCGGATATTCGGCGGTCCGCCGGCTGCGATGCGCCGCAGCACGCGCAAAACCGCTGTCCAGGCTTGGTCAATCGCCACGATGTTCTGGTTCGGGTGCTCCCGGGCATACTCAAGCAGGTATTCGCCGTTCCCGCAGCCAATCTCAAAGGCAAGCGGCTGCTGGCGGCCAAAGGCCTGGCCCCAGTCGATCGGGCGGCCTACGGCTTGCCACTGGATAAGTGGATAGAGGGAGCGGTAGCGTCCTTTCATGCCTGCAAATATTATGTATACAGCGTCTTGACAGCAGAGTCGATGATCGGGTATAGTTTTTATTGTAGTTGCTTTTTATAAACAATTTAGTAAGTTTAAGTTCAACCCGAAAAGGCACACCCACTGTAAGGTGGGGTCGGGCGCGAAACCCGCGCCACTTGGGTGAAATGCCCAAGCGCAAAGCCACGGGTCCCTTCCAGGGATAGCCGGGCTGCCGAAGAGGCAGCCCGGCTTTATTTTGCAAGCGCTTGCGGAAGCGCTTGCGTTACAAGGGGAAAGGGAGTAAATTGTGGCTTTGCAACAGGAGGCGGGTATGAAGGTACGCATCGCGATTTTGAGCTTGAGTCTCGCGGCGTTTAGCGCGCCGTTAATCGCGCAGGCGGCTACGGTCACCAGCGGTCCGGTTCAGGTAAGCGCGAGCGTCAATGCGCTGCAGCAGTTCAACTGCACGATTTTGCAGCACAACACGCCCACGGACGCGGGTACGCTTGTGACGACGATGAACTTCGGGCAGTTGGCACGACCGGTTGATGCGACAGGCACGCCGTTGGCATTGGCCTCGACATCGTTCTTCCAGGTGTCTTGCGCGATCAACACGTCAGGCAAGGGCTACACGCTGACGCAGACCGGTACGGCTCTGACCGCCGGCACGGCCACGCTTCCTGCCGGTGCTTACGTTTTCACCCCCCTGAACATCACCACGGGCCCGGGCGCTTACCCCGCGGGTGGCACGGTTTCCGCGCGTGGTTCCGCGGTCCGCACCGCAGCTGGTTGGTACGCACACCCGACCGGCGCTGCCGGCGTGATTCAGGCTACCTACGGCATCACCAATGACGCTGCCAACGGTGCTACGCAGTTCATCGCCCCCGATCAGGCGGCCGGTGCGTACACTGGTCAGGTGACTTGGACGTTGACCATCAACCCGTAAGGGTAAAAATACTGAATGAGTCGCGGTCTGGCAAGTAAACGACTCATCGCGATCGTGGGCCTGGCCTCCAGCCTGTTGCTGGGGGCCAGGCCTGTTTTTGCCATTAACCTGAGCGCTAGCCAGCCGGTTGTGCGCGAGACCTTGAAGCCCGGCGCGGCGATTCAAGGCAGCATTGAGTTGACCAATTCCGGCCAGGAGCCGGTGCAAGTGAAGCTGTATTTGGAAGATTGGCGATACACCGAAGCGGGCGATGGGAACAAAGACTTCGGTCCGCCCGGAACCTTTCCGCGATCCGCGGCTGATTGGATCCGGTTTCGCCCCCAGCAGGTGGAAATAGCACCCGGCAAGACGGCGATCGTTGATTACACGATTACGGTTCCTCAAGACACAACGCTCGACGGCGGCTATTATGCGGTTCTCTTCTTCGAATCCATGATCGCCGATCCCACGCAGGCCGACCAGGATTCCGTTGCCGTGAAGTACGCGGCTCGGCTCGGGAGCCTTTTTCTGGTAGAAATTGATAACACCGTTCGACGAGAGGCGACCCTGAAGGATGTTCAAGTGACCGCTGCCGCGGCAACGCCGCTGCGGATACAGGGCAGCCTGTCGAATGAAGGCAACGTGTCTCTGAAATGCTCAGGCACCTTCCATGTGATGAGCGCTCAGGGAATGGTAACCGCGCGAGGCGAACTGCCGCTCCGCTACGTTTGGCCAGGCAATCAAGTGCCCTTTGAGGCTGAATGGCCCGGAAAGTTGGCATCCGGGGCCTATTCCACGGTTGCTACCTACGATTGCGGAGACGACCTCGTGCTTGTTGAGGAGGTAGCGGCGTCCGTGCCGTGATGGCACGCGGACGCTCGTGCCTCGCTCTTCTGTTTGCGGCAGCTTGGATGCTCGTTCAGGCTGCTGCAGCCTCCGCTCAAACCCCTGCTTCGCCTCCAGGCGCCGCTCCTCGATCGCTCGAACTTATCGTCGGAGAGCCCGCGGACGTCAGTTTCGGCTCGGTTGAACGATTCCTCGTCGGCGATCCCGCCGTGCTCGATGCCGAGCAGTTGAATCCGTCGACGCTCCGTCTTACCCCTCTGGCCCCCGGAAAAACATTTGTCCTTGTGTGGGGCCCCGAAGGCCGCCGCACATCCGTCGTGCGCGTCATGCCCTTTCGGTTGGGCCCGATCTTGCCTGAGCCGGCGGTTGAGGAGGCTGTTAAGCATGCGCGGGCTCTAAAGGTCGGTTACACGTTTGATTACGAGACGGATCGAAGAGGCTCAACCTTTCGCGACACGCGCCTGGATACCACCAACCGGTTCAATCAACAGCTGAACACGGACATGGAAACGCCGTACGGTGATTTTACGTCCCAGTTCCAGATGCAGCGCGTCAACAGCGTCGAGGATCTCACTTTCTGGCAAACGCGTCTTGCCCACGGCCATTTAGGCCCTGTGGATGACTTCGACGCGATCGCAGGAGATTCCTACATTCCCTTTGCCCGCGGGTTCGCGGTTCCGTCCGTGGGCTATCGAGGCGCGACCCTGAGGCTCGATGACTTGGGCCCGTTTCATGCTGCCGGGCTCTGGGGGCGTGAGCGGTCATCCATCTACAGCTTGTCGAGCCAGGGCGGGTTTGGGGTGAAGCGGGACTCGTTTGTTTCCGGACTCAACGTCGGCTATGAAGACCCGGCGAATCCTTGGCAGGTCGAAGCGTCCACGCTTTTCGGCCAAGGAGACGAGCGCCAGGCCAACACCAGCGACGAAATGGTCGATCTCAGCAGCGCTTATCGCGTGACGGAAGTTTGGTCGCTCAAGCAGGAGCTCGCGATGAGCGATGAAAGCTTT
>JAHFGY010000092.1:0-8382 GCA_023247195.1 Candidatus Omnitrophota bacterium
TTGCTCCCCGGTCAGCTTGCCGGCACCGCCTTCGTATACGACCGGGCGCATGGCTTCCAGCGCAAGCGGAATGGCCAGGCTGCGCTGCGCGGAAACTTTTAACAGGTTGACGTTCTTGGTCAGCAAGCCTTGAACGAACGAAAGCAGCCCCAGCAACGGCACGTTGCCGGCCAGCCAATGCACGGCCAGTCCGCGCGGCTGGGCCTTCAGCCAGACCGCGTCTCGTCCCTGAGACGACCGAAAGCCATCCAGCAGCCTGCGGTCGCCGCGCATCGCCAGGTCCACGGTGCGCTCCAGGTGCTCGCGCTTGAGCCAGTAAAGAAGAAAGTTCAAGCCCATGGGTCCCAATTGCTGCTGAATGGGATGCCGGCGGTCCATCCACGAGCGGCCGACCGCGTCCAACCAGCCGATCAATGCGTCCACCGGCACGCCGCGGAGCCAGTCGGCTTGCCCGCGCAGCGCTTTTACCACGGGATCGACGGTGTCCAGCGGTTCCGGCCGCAGCGCCGCGATCGCCGCGTCCGCGGCGCCCTGGCATGTCAACTGGCCGTTCGCGAACAATTGTGCTTTCATGGCCTGCTCCCGCCCCCGGCCTGGAGCTCTTCGGCCAGCACGTCGCCGCAGCCCCGCACTTCGTGGTCGCTGGCGCGGCCGGTCACTTGAAACGCGGTTCCGGCGGTGCCGCAGCCGCAGCGCCCGGCTCGCACCCGGCCCAAGTCATCGGTCAGCACCGAAATACCGGGGTAGCTGTGCGGGATAGGCGTCAGGAACTGCAGCAAGCCATCCGTGCCGTCAGGAACCAGGCCGAGCGTGCGCGGATCGCGCGCGAAAACTTCCGCAAACACCGGGACATGCTTCCAGCCCTCGGCGCAATCCGGGTACACGACCCCCATTTGCTCGGTGAAACCGTACAGGTCGATAATGTGCCGCTCCGACATGCCCAGCGTCTGCGCCAGCCGGCGGTTCAATTCGGGCTTGCTGATTTTCTGCTGCGTCAGCTTCTTCCACCCGCCGATGTGGAGCACGGCAAGGTCGCCCAGCCGGAATGTTCGTTTTTTGGCTTCAAGCCGCTCCAGCAGGTATTGATAGAGCAAAAAAGTGAATCCGAAGATGCAGCCGCTCGTTCCGCTGCTCTGCCATCCGGACAGAACGGATTCGATCTGGTCCTCATCTGCTTCCAAACTTCCCTGCGCCGCGGGCCGCAGCGCGTATGCGGTATCGCTGGCGGCGATGAGGAACCCGCGCAGCGCGGCCTGGCGAGCCGGCAGCGTCGAGCCGGTCGCAGCGGAAACCGGGTCCGCGTCAATGACCAGAAACGGCCGGCGCTCGGGTCCGAGCACGTGCGTCAGCACAGCCACGAGCGCCTGCGCCTGACGCTGGCGCGTGACGTGATCCAGCGCGATGCGGCTGGGCTGCGAGCCGGTGGTGGCGCTGGACTGAAGGGTGCGCACGATCTCCGCCTCCGGCACCGATAGAAGCGAGAGGCGTTTGAATATCGCCATCGGCAAGAAAGGAACCCGCGACAAATCCTTGAGCGGCTCGTTCGGGTCAAAGCCGGAGCGCTGCGCCTGCCGGCGAAACAGCTCGTTGTTCGCAAAGTGATGGCGCACGGCCTCGGCCATAGCCTCCCGAAAGCGCTCGGCTTTCACCGCCGCATCCAAAGTAAACGGCGGCTCGTGCATCAGGCGTTCAATCGCGCTCTGGGTCATTGGGATGGCTGGGCCGCGCGGTCGAGATCGCGCAGCCGGCTCCGTTGAATTTTTCCCGCTTCGGTTTTGGGCAAGCTCTCGACGATGCGGATCGTCCGGGGAACTTTGTAGGGCTCCAGCCGTTCCATGGCGAACCGCCGCAGGACTTCCGGAGTGGCGTCGCCCGCGCCTGAGAGCACGACATAAGCCGCGACCACCTCGCCCATGATTCCGGCGGGATCCGGAACGCCCGCGACTGCCGCTTCTTTGACCGAAGGATGTTCTTTCAGGATAGCTTCCACCTCGAGCGGGCTCAGCTTAAAGCCGCCGGTGTTGATCAAATCTTTCACCCGGCCGGTGATTGTCAGAAAACCTTCCGCGTCGAGCCGACCGAGATCGCCGGTGCGCAAACCGTCCGGACCGAGCGCGGCCGCTGTTTCTTGCGGCCGCCGCCAATAGCCGGGGCTCACCGTCGGGCCTTGCACATTGACTTCACCGGTTTTCCCCTGCGGCAGCGCCCGCCCGGCATCGTCGCGAATCGTCAGCGTCAGCCCGGGCGCGGCCGGCCCGACCGAGTTCCAGCGCTCACGCTCCACTTGCCCGTACTCGATGAACGTCGAGCGCGATGCTTCCGTGAGACCGTAATACATGATCAGCCGAGTGTTGGGCAGCAGCATGCGAACGCGCGCGATGTGATCCACCGGCATGGGCGAGCTGTTGGTGTACATGTAGCGCAGCCGCGAAGCGGCTCCGGCCAGCAGCGGCTCGTAGCGCTCCAGCAACATCGCAAAAGAGGCCGGAACCGCGGGAAAGCTGGTGACCTTTTCCTGCTCGATGGTCTGAAAGAGCCGGTCCAGCGGCAGGAGGCCGTTGCGCAGAATGAGGCGGCCACCTGCGCGGACATAGCTGTGCACGTGCCCCAGCCCGAACAAATGCGTCATAGGCAGCGTCAGCAACTCACTATCGCGCTCGTTGATTTCGGCCGTGCGGATAATGTTCCCGGACGCGGCCATGAGGTTGGCATGGGTGAGCAGCACGCCTTTGGGCTCCGCGGTGGTCCCGGAGGTGTAGAGGATCAATGCCGGGTCCTGGGGCTGCCGGGTCGTTGCGGGCCATGCAGCCGCGCCGCCGGACGTCACAGCATCCCATCCGAGCAGCCGCGCTTTGCCCAGCGTTTTCGCGGAAGCGGCGGGCGTCACAATAACCACCCGCAACGATTCGATCTTGCCGATCACGTCGGCGAGCCGTTCCAGCTGGGCGGCATGAAGCACGAGCGCGGACGGTTCCGCGTCGCGCAGCATCCATTCGATATTGCGAATCGTCAGCTTCGGGTCAATGGGGACCGCGATGCTTCCGGCGGCTAAGGCCCCGTAATACGCGACGACAAAGGCTACTGAATTCTCGAGAAGAATCGCGACACGGTCACCCGGCGCGATAGCCGCCGCTTGCGTTAAAGCATGCGCAACGCGGCCGGCCATGGCCGCGACTTCTGAGGCGCTCGCGCGCTGCTCGGTATCCTCGAGCAAGCGGAGGCCGGGGGTGCGGGCGGCTGTCGCGGCAAGCGTCTCATGAACCAGCATCTTAGACCGGAGTGATCGTGACCCCGTGCTTCGCGAGCACCGCACGGATGTCGGCCACGCTGTTGATGCCGAGCGACTCTTCCATGCTGAAAGTAAATGAGAAGGAGCGTTCCAGCTCGCTTACCAGAGACAGATGCCCCAAAGAGTCCCACGCGGGAATTTGCCCCGGGCGGAGCCCGTCGACGATCACGGAAGGTTCCACGCCGAAAACCGCGGCGATGATCGCCTTGAATTGCTGTTCGGTCACTGTCTTCATGATGCTCCCAGCGTTTGCAGCCAGCCGGCCAGCGCTTTTGCGTCGTTGACGCGCCGCGGATTGGTGCGCGCGCAGGGGTCCTGCAGCGCGGCCGCGGCCAGCGCTTCATCCCCGTTTCGGGATGCCGCCGGCAAAACCGCGCTCAGCGCGCCGGCCAAATCCAATTTTTCTAAAAGGCGCCCCTCTTCCTCGATAAGCGCATCCGCCGAAGCCAAGCCCAGGTCTTTTGCCAAAGCATCGTAGCGGCCGCGAGCCCCGTCCGCGGCATTGAAGCGCGCGACCGGAACCAGAAACGCCGCGTTCAACAAGCCATGCGGCTTTCCCGTGCGCGCCCCAAGTGCGTGCGCCAGCGCGTGGGTCAGGCCGGTCGACGCCGAGGCCTGCGCCAGGCCGGCAAGCGAAGCCGCGACATGGATGCGCTCGCGCGCTTCCAAATCGTCGCCGTGCGCATAGGCCCGCGGCAAGAACTCGAGCAGCGCGCGCAGCGCCGAAACAGCCAGCGTTTTGACGATCGACGTTGCCAGCGGAGATACGTAAGCTTCTTGGGCGTGCGTAAAAGCGTCGATTCCGGTAAAGGCGGTGACCGCAGGCGGCATGGTGGCTGCCAGCTGCGCATCCAGAATCGCGACATCAGGCGTGAGCTCGCGCGAGACGATCACCTGCTTCGCGCCTTGCGCGCCGTTCAGGGTCAGCGCCGGCGAGCATTCGCTGCCCGAGCCGCTCGTGGTCGGCACGAGCGCGAGCCGCGCTTTTTTCCGCAGAGGCGGAAGGCTGTGCGGTTTTGCGATAGCGGCCAACGTCACCTCGGGTTGTTCGTACCAGACCCACATCGCTTTCGCCGCGTCGAGGACCGAGCCGCCGCCGATCCCCACGATCCAGTCGGGTTCCAATTGCCGCGCCTGCTCAGCGAGCGGGCGCACGTCCGGCTCGGACGGCTCCTTTGCCACAACGCTTTCCATAACGACCTTACCGCCGCCGCGCTCCAGCAGCTGGCGCGCGCGGTCGAGCGCGCCGCTGGCTTTCAGCGACGATCCGCCTGTCACCAGCGCCACGCGCTTGCCGCCCAGCCCTTCGAGCGCGGCCAACGCGCCGGGCTTGCAGAACAGTTCCCGCGGCAGCGTCAGATTGGGAATCAGCGCCCACGGAGAAATCATGCGCAGCCGACCGGAGCGCCGCCCTGCTCCATCGAGCGCGACGCCGCCTCAAGCACGCGGATGACACGGAGGCCGTTCTCACCGTCGGTCAGCGGCCGCTTGCCCTCGGCGATGCATTCCAGGAAATGGCGCGTCTCGCTTCCCAGCGGCTCAACCGGCGGAATCTTGGGCACGGTCGCGTCGCGGTCCCAGGACAAAACACGGAAGCGCTCAAAGCTTTCGTAGGGCTCATGCTTGAGCTCAGCGCCTTTGTCATAGAGCCACAGCGGCGCGTCCATCGACATGTCGTTGAAGATGGCCATTTTCTGAGCGCCGACCACCGTGATCTCGCGGCGCTTTTGCGGGTCCAGCCAGCTGACTTGAATGTTGGCGACGATGTTGTTGGGGTATTCCATTGAAACGAACGCTACATCCGCGCGTTTGGCGTTCAGGAAAGCGCCTCCGAACGCGCTGACGCGCACCGGCGCGGCTCCGTCTAGCAGGTAATCGAAAATGGAAATGTCGTGGCTGGCCAAATCCCACAAGCTGTCGGCGTCGGAACGGATTGGGCCCAGGTTAGTGCGCCGGGCGCTCAGGTAATAGAGCCGGCCCAGTTTCCCCTCTTGAAGGTATTCGCGGAGCTTCCGCACGGCGGCGTTAAAAAGGAAGACATGCCCCACCATGAGCAAGCGCTTTTGCTCGGCCGCCAAGCGAATGAGCGTCTCGCATTCGGCCGAACGGGTCGTCAAAGGCTTCTCGCACAGCACGTGCTTGCCGCGCTCCAGAGCTGCCTTGACCACAGAAAAATGTGTGCCGGTGGGTGTGGCGACGACCACGGCCTGCACTTCCGAGTCGTTCAGCACATCCGAAAGCTCGTGCGTCGTGCGCACGTTCGGGTACTGGCGCCGGATTGCGGCTAAACGCTCAGGGCTCGCATCGCAGCACCAGGTAACGCGCGCCTGGTCGGCCGCGGAGAAGTTCCGGACGTGGTTCATCCCCCACTGGCCGCAGCCAATGATCGCAATTGGAATAGGCATACCTTCCCCTCGCATAAGAAACGTTATCGGTGCTTAAAGCAACTTGAGAAAGCATACCATATCTCCTTGTTGCTTAAGAAGGAAGGGCGCCTGAGACCGCATCTACAACCGTGGCGATTTGCGCATCGGTCAATTCCGGGTAGAGCGGCAGGGAGAGCACAGTCCTGGCAATCGACTCCGCGACCGGAAAAGATCCGGCTCCCGCGATTTTCGCCAATACAGGCTGCTCTGCAAGGGTATAGGAATAATGGACTTGCGTCGCGATTCCCTGCTTTTGAAGAGCTTGGCGCAGGGCGTCGCGCCCCGGGATGCGGAGCGGGTAAAGGTGATAGACATGCCGGCAGCCCGGCCGTTGCAGGGGAAACACCGCGCGGTTGAGCGCGCGCTGCTTGAAGAGCTCGGTGTATTTCTCCGCATGCTTCGCGCGAGCCGCGTTCCACCGCTCAATATGCCGCAATTTCACGCGGAGAATCGCCGCCTGCAGTTCATCCAGCCGGCTGTTGCGCCCCAGTTCGGTGACAGTCGTGCGGTCGGCGCTTCCATACCAGCGCAGCGCGCGCAGCCGCTCCGCCAGCGAGCGGTCGGACGTGACCACCAGGCCGCCGTCGCCGTACGCGCCGAGGTTTTTGCTCGGATAAAAACTAAAGGCCGCCGCGTCGCCGAAGCTGCCCACGCGCTTACCGTTGGCGATCGCGCCAATAGCCTGGGCGCAATCCTCCACGAGTTTCACCTTTGCCTCCTTTGCAATCGCTGCAACGGGGGTCACGTCGAACGGATGCCCGTAGAGGTGGACGGCAATGATCGCTTTCGTTCGCGGCGTGATGGCTTTGCGCAAGAGCTTCGCGTCGATATTGCAGGTCTCGGGCTCTACGTCGACAAACACCGGCTTGGCGCCGACAAGGACAACGGCCAACGCCGTGGCCACGAAGCTGTAAGCGGGCGTGATGACTTCGTCTCCCGGGCCGATGCCGTAAGCGCGCAGAATAAGCTCAAGAGCATCTGTTCCTGAAGCCACGCCAATTCCGTGCTCCGTTCCGCAGTAAGCCGCGGATTCTTTTTCAAAGGCCTCTACCTCGGGCCCCAGCACGAACGTTCCGCGCTCGAGCACACCCGCAATCGCCGCGTCAATTTCGGGTTTGATCGAACGGTATTGCGCCTGCAGATCCACCAACGGAACCTTGGCTTGCGAAACGTTAACCTGGCCCATCCAACGGCTTCTCCCGGGTTGGTCGCTCGCGACGAATAGCCTCCATCCACGCCACCAGCGTTTTGGCGCGGTGAAGAAAAGTATGCCCGTTCAGCACAGCCTCGCGGCCGGCGCGAGCCAATTTCAGGCGGCGCGGCTCATCGGCCAAAAGCGCTTGGCAGACGCTCTTCAATTCAGCCGCGGACCGGAAACTCGCTCCCTGGCCCGGCAGCAGCCGCTCGAAGTCAATCCGGTAGTCGGTGACAAGGCAGGTTTGCGCGGCCAACGCCTCCCAAATGCGCAGGCTCAATCCTTCCACGCCCTGTCCCTGGATATTCACCACGACTTTAGCCGCGGCGTACGCTTTGAGCCAATCCTTCCGGGCCAGCGGCCGGCTGCTCCGCACGCACCGGCGAAGCGCCGCGTCTTGCACCTGATCCCAGCCCGGTCCCCACACCGCCAGGCCCAGGTCCGCGACGGATTTCAAATAATTTTCCCGCAGCGGCAGGTAGCTTCCGACAAAGCAAATCTCCGATCGCCACTTCGTTTTCTCATCCGCTGAAAGCTCGACGGGAGCGTGCAGTTTCGGGTCGCACGCGAGCGCCAGGTATTCGACACGGCTCGCTCCCCGTTCCGCAAGCCAGGTCTCCCACGTCCTGTCGGTCACCGCCCAAAGATCGAAGCACTCGACCGTCTCGGACGGATTGAAGCGCCAAGGCTCGTCACTGGTCCAATTTAACAGAACCGCTTGCTTGCGCGCGACCGCCAACGCCGCGGCATCCAGCCGTTCTGCGCGAAGCGCGAGCACCGCATCCGGCTGAAAGTGCCGCACGGCTTCGACAAAGCGAACGTTGCTGGCTTGCGCGTCATGCTGCGCGACCGCCGCGATCCGGCGGGGCGATAGCAGCGAGCGGATCCGCGCGGGAACCAAGGAATGGACCAACGGCACTCGAACGGCGCTCGCCAGGTAGTCGAACGTCTTCACCTCGCAGCCTGACTCGATGAGGGCCCGCTCAAGCAGCGCGTCGGTTTCTTCCACGCGGCCAAAATGGCACCCCACAAGAAGGACGCGCATCACTTCAGCCTTTCGGCCAACAGGCAATCGTAAAGAACACTGATGCGCTCCACGGTGTTCTCTAAACTGAACCGGCTCGCCACCCAATCATGGCCGGCCTCGCCGAGTTGCTTGCGCAATTCGGCGTTGCTCAAAAGCGACCGAAGCGCCTCGGCAAGCGCCGTTACGTTGCCGGGTTGAACCAGTAACCCTGTATGTCCGTGCCGGAGTGTCTGCGGCAACGCGCCGATGCGGCTCGCGATGACCGGCCTCCGCGCGGCCCCGGCCTCCACCACCACGCGGCCGAATCCTTCCGGCCTGATGACGGGAAGCACGCAAATATCCAGCGCCGCCATGAGCCCCGGGATATCGTCCACCTGCCCCAGAAAATGCACGCGTCCTTTAAGCGCGGGCGCTTGCGCAAGCTCGCGCAATTGTGCCGCGTGGC
>JAHFGY010000092.1:8392-8875 GCA_023247195.1 Candidatus Omnitrophota bacterium
ATCCGTTGCGAGCCGCGCCATGGCATCGAAGAGCACGCAATGGCCTTTCCGCGGATCCAGCATGCCGACGATGCCCACCAGGACCCTGGTTTCAGGCAAACCCATGTGGCGGCGGAACGCGGCGCCATCCCCGCGGTCGAACGCCGCGAGGTCGATACCGTTTGGAATCACGCTCACCTGAGCGGCTCCGGGGCAAAATCGGAATCGATCCGCCACGGTTTGGGAATTGGCGATAATGGCCGCGCAGTTCAAGCGGAGGTATTGATCCACCAGCCACTCGTGCGCGTGGCTGCGCAGGACTCTGGCGTGGAAGACAAGCGGAATGCGCCGGCGCCGCGCCACCGGCGCCGCGTACAAAGCCGGCCGCAGCGCATTCGCGTGAATCAGGCGGATGTGTTCCTTCTCAATCAAGCGGTCCAGCTGCGCGGAAGATTCGCGGCGCGCCGGCGTCGCCTCCCGCAAACCAGGAAAAGGAATCACGCT
>JAHFGY010000225.1 GCA_023247195.1 Candidatus Omnitrophota bacterium
GGATGGAACCCTTTTACTTCTCCACCAACATGAGTGTCGTATTCTGATGTATCGAACCGATCAATTTTCGAAATCCCTGACTTGCCTGAGAGAAGACCCTTCCAAAACTCTTCCTTGCCGATCCCGATGGAAGAAATCACACCAAGACCTGTGACGACAACCCGGCGGCGCTCTACCATGTGCTGTTTTCTCGGACACCCAGGCCTAGCTCGGCTTTGGCGACAACCTTTCCGTCTACGGAAATTTTCCCCTCAAGGATACCGCCCCTGGAGAGCACCTTGACCGGGGTAACCTCAATCGTCAACTGGGAACCGGGAAACACCGGTTCGAGAAACCGGATCTTCGCGCTTCCCAGAAGATACGTCACATCTCGCTCCTCCTTGGAACAGAAACGGAAGAAAATGATGCCAGCCTGAGCCATCGCCTCAAGCATCATGGCGCCCGGGGTAATGGCTTTCTCGGGAAAGTGCCCTTGATAGAACCACTCGTTGCCCGTGAGATTCTTGGTGGCTACTACCCGCTCGCCCGGCACCAGCTCGATGACGCGGTCCACCATCAAAAACGGAAAACGCTGGGGAATGATGGCCTTGATCTCCTCAAATCCCAGCGTCGAAGGAGCGGATCGTACTTTAGATTTAAGCGCGGGTATACTGTTTGGCAACTTGAATCACCCGGTTGAGTGTGGTCAGCTTCGGAAGATTGTCTTCCGGCACCTTAATCCGAAAACGCTTCTCGATGGCCGCCAGGATCTCCAGGGCTTTCATGGAATCCATCCCGAGATCCTCGACTAATTGGGCGTCGGGTTGAATCGTGTCGGGTTCTACTTCAAGAACCTCGGCAACAATCTTCCTCACACTCGTCTCAAGATCGGCTACTCCGCCGTCTTTTTTTGGAGCGCTTGTGGTTTTTTCCGCCATTACAGCGATACCCCTCCATCCACGACAAACACATGCCCGGTCACGTACGCCGCCGCATCACCCAGTAGATACGCGACAGCACTGGCGACTTCCTCTGACGTTCCAAAGCGTCCCAAAGGAATCCTGGTTTTGGCATCCTCTTGCTGTTTCTCATTCAGCGCCGACGCCATGCCGGCAGCGATGTAGCCTGGGGCGACCGCATTAACGGTAATCCCGTACGGCGCGACCTCTTTGGCGAGAGCTTTGGTAAAACCGATGACGCCGGCCTTGCTTGCAGAATAGTTCACCTGCCGCGCCATGCCGGAGAGGCCGGCCACCGAGGTCAGATTCACAATCCTCCCACGGTGCTGCTTCATCAGCGTCACGATGGCGGCCCGGCAGGTGTTGAAGACGCCGGTCAGGTTGGTCTCAATGACACTGTCCCATTCCTCGGGCGCCATCATCATCAGCGCTTTGTCTTTTAAGATGCCGGCATTGTTCACGACGCCATGCAGGCCGCCAAAACGCTCCTTCGTCTTCTCGATGACGTCCTGCATCTGCCTGAAATCCGTAACGTCCGCTTGCCAGGCGGCAGCCGAGCCTCCCCCCTGGGCAATGTCACCGACCACCGTCTCGGCAGCAGCGCGCTCTTTCAAGTACGTGCAGGCCACCGCAGCACCGAGTCGGCCTAGCTCAAGGGCGATGGCGCGGCCCAATCCTCGGCTGCCGCCGGTGAGTAATACCACCTGACCGGAGAGGAGGCCCTGCTGGGCCTGCTTTCCGCTCGCCCGTTTCTGAGGTTCAGCCAACGAAGGCATGGGCTCCCACGGTTAGGCGGCGCTCGACGAAAGGAGCGCTGTGGATCGCCGCGTGACAATCCGGCGCTTCACGGAAGCTTCAGGACCCACACGCAGCACAGCGGCAACATTGATCCCAATGGGGCTGAAATGACACAGCAGGCCGTTGGAACGCTTCCCGCCATACTGCTCCAGCGCACCGATCAGCTGCAGCGCCCCGGACGCGCTGAAGCACTCGCCGACCAAAGCTTTGATGCAATGGCGCGGGGTCGTTTCAGCGTGCCGCCCGAAGATATGCTCCAGCGCCCTGACCGCTTCACGCGACTCATCCCAATACGAAATCCAATCGATCGTCTTGGGCTCTGCGCCGGCGGACCCGAGCACCTGCGACACAACCGAGGCAGCTCCCGCTTCGGTCGCGCGACAGACTGAAGCGGCGTCGGGATCGAACGCGCTGACGATATCCGGCACGTCGCCGTACACCTGAGCCTGCCGGGACGCCGCCGCCGCTTCCGTTTCCAGAACGAGCATCCCGGCGCCTTCTCCCAACACAGCCTCAGGCTGCAGCGCGGCAAATCCGGCAAAGGTTTCTGGGCAGAGCTCTTCAACGCCGCCGACGACTACTGTTTTGATCCGCCCGAGCCGCAGCATGTCCATGGCGTATTCCAGCGCGTTCAGGGCGGCGGTAAAGCCATTACCGATGGTGGAATTCAACCCTTTAATGCCAAAACGGATGGAGATTTGGCTGGCGGGAGAGTTGATCACGGTGTTGGGGAACAAGGCTGGATTGACGTAGCGGGGGCCTTCCCGCAGGCTCTCAATGTCGAACGTACTGATCGAGTGGACACTGCCCATGGTAGAACCGAGGACGACGCCGACGTCATGGGCGTTCGCTTCAGTAATCACGAGCCCCGCGTCGTCAATCGCGAGCTTGGCGGCGACAAGGGCAAGGAGAGTGGTGCGATCAAGGTTGCGAAGGCCTTTCGGGCCGAGATACTTCACCGGATCGAAGTTGCTGATTTCTCCGGCGACATGGCAATCGTACCGTGACGTGTCAAAGAGCGTGATGGGTTT
>JAHFGY010000226.1 GCA_023247195.1 Candidatus Omnitrophota bacterium
CCGAACCCTGAACCCCGAGCCAAGATTCATTTTGAAAGCGGCTCTAAACATCGATTGGATCAAGGACGCCAAGGTGCTCTTCCTGGTAACGCCGTTGTAGCTCGGCGTACTTCGCATCACCGGCGGCGCTGAGATGTTCCGCTAACCGAATCTCCGGGTACTCAGACTCGGACATCTTGACGTAGAAGCTGAACGTCCGCGCCAGTCCGATGATTTCATCGCGCCGAAACTGCGGCATGTCCAACATGTTGCCATCATAGGCGTTCAACGACGCGATCGTGTTCGGGTCGAGATAGCCTTTGCGGATCGCCAGATCCCGCAACGGTGTTCCATGGTACGGCGCAAAGATGAAGGCGCCCGTCGAATCGAGCTCTTTGGGGAGGAGCCGGTTGAACCGGATCGTGTCAAAGGCCAGCTCTCGGGTTTCTTCAGGCATCCCGACGATGCAGTTGCCGTTGGCGGCATAGCGCCGTCCGGCGACGGCGTGGAACGCCTCAAGCATTCGCTCGTTCGTCAGACGCCGATTGAGCACTTTCGCCCGGTACTCCGGGTTGCCGTGCTCGATCCCCATGCTCATCCGCAGGCAGTTCATCCGCTCGAGCCACTCCGCGCGCTCCAGCGTGATCGTCTCGGCCCGAGTGTTCATCCAAAACGGAATGCGGAAATCGAGGTACATGTTGGCCAACTCAAGGAACTCCGCATCGTTCATGGCCAGGAACGTATCGACGACAAAATAGATGAGCTCCGGCTTGTAGCGTTTTGTTAAATAGCTCAGCTCCTCATGCGCGCGGTCCAGGCGCTTCTTTCGATAGAATCGGCTCGCCCCTGCCGCCGTATAGACCTGGTTGTTGGACGGCGAATTGCAGTACGCGCACGTGTAAGGGCAGCCGCGCTGCGTCTCCATGCCAATGGTGCGCCAGATGCGACCCTGCATGGGCCGATAGATGCTCTGCGGTTCGAACAGGTCAAAATCGGGAAACGGTAGCTCGTTGAGATCCAGCGTCGGGCGCAGGATGTTCTCATGGATCTGGCCGTTGGCCTTGACCACAAAGTTCGGCGTGTCTTCGACCGGAAGGCCCCGGCATAAGCGCCAGCACAGATCGAGCAGCGCCTCTTCGCCTTCCCCGCGGCAGACAAAGTCGGCCGCGTCTTCCTTGATGATCTTGTCGGCTGCGTAGGTGGCAAAGACGCCGCCAAACACGGTCGGAATATGGCGACGCAGCGACTTGATCACGTGCAGCCCGATGAAATAGGTATTCTCCACCACAGAAACCGCAATCAGATCTGGTTGGAACTCGTCCACCTTCTTCTGAAAATCGGTCATGAGGTCCTGCTCGTAAAAGTGCACGCCCTTCTCTTCCCAGTTGATCGGACGCAGCGAGGATTGGTAGAAGGGAAAGTTGACGTTCATCGGATTTTTGTAGAACGTGCAGTCGAAGAGATCGACCGTGAAGCCTTCCTGCTTGAGCACCGCGGAGAGGAGCGCCACCCCGGTTGGCATCAGCGCGCACATCTGGATATTCGGGTACAAGAAGAGCACGCGGAAGTCGCTGCTCTTGCGGCCGTTGCCTTGCGGAAGCCCGCTGATCCTTATCATCCGAGGGTTTCCAATCTCGCAGCCGAATGGGCTATGCTGGCCTGTTGCATGCGCTCTTCTCTTGGTCGCGACTCGGGGCGTGGAATTCCAGGAACGTTTCCGATCATCCGTTCCCATTCTTCAACCGAGCCACCGTGTCGGCAGACGGTGTGTAAAAACGACGTGACGCGCTCGACGCTTGTCGGGCCATCATGGTGAAGGACGTACGTTCGCAAGAATTCTTCGGGATCCTTTTGGCGGGCTTCTTCCAGGAATTCCTTGGGGTGCGCCGCGAGCCGGCGGATGGCGGTGAGCAGCTCGGCTTCAGACCTGCACCAACAGCATGCGCGCCCTAACGCGTCCATGAACGGCGGCGCCAACCGGGCTTGCTCAGGATCGCAGTACAGGAGCAGCGGTTTTCTCAGCGTCAGGACCTCATTCCACGCCGTCCCGCTTGACGTATCGGTGATCACAAGATCACTTGACGAGATGATGGCCTCCAGGGGTCGCTTGGCCTCAATCCGGATTGAGGACCATCTGACGCGCTTGAGCCAAGCAGTCGTCCCGTCCCAGGACATCCCTTCCCGGTGGGGTCTATAGGTGATCTCAAGCGCCCCGGATTCGATCAGCAACTGGAGGCACCGTTTCTGAAGCGAATAGCGTCTGGTGTCTTCAATCTGGAAGATGTTCGTGTTTCTTGCCGAATGCTCGGCAACCCACAGCACCTTCATGCGCCGATGTCGCTGGACCGGCTGAGGCGCCGATCGGATTCGGAAATTCGCCAGTCGAGCCGACCCTACTGGGACATAGCGCGCGCGCTCGGCAAAGAGCCCGACCGCCGGCGGTTGAATCCCGCTGCCATAGGTGAAAAAGTAGGTGGAGTGAACCGGCTCGGCTTGATCATGGACCACCACCTGGTGCGTCCCGTAGCTTCCGCCATGCTGATAGCTCACGACAGGCACTCCTTGCTGCCGGCACCGATACGCCACGCGTCTGGCGGCCAGCCAGCAGATGGCGACGAAGCAGACCGCATGGGGCTTGACCATGGCGAGCGCGCGTTCGGCAATGGCATCGGCGTGCCTGGCAATCGCCGGGCTAAATCCGGCTACGCGTCGAAGGTAACCGGCAAATGCCGGAAAGAGGTTCAGTCCGAATGCCTCTAGCTCCGG
>JAHFGY010000227.1 GCA_023247195.1 Candidatus Omnitrophota bacterium
CACCCAAGCATTACGCTTACCTCAAAGTTTCCGAAGGCTGCCGCAAAGGCTGCACCTTTTGCATCATCCCCAAGATTAAAGGGCCGCTCGCGAGCCGGCCGATCGAGTCGCTGGTGAAGGAAGCGAGGCAACTGGTGGCTGAGCGGAATATCAAAGAGCTGATCGTGGTCGGCCAGGACACGTCGGACTACGGCGTCGACCTGTACGGCAAGCCGCGCATCGCGGATCTGCTCCGCGAGCTGGCGCGAATCGAAGAGCTCCGCTGGATCCGGCTGCTTTATTGCCACCCGGCCGGGCTCACCGACGAAATCATTCAAGTCCTTCGGGATGAGCCGCGCGTATGCAAATACCTCGACATCGCAATCGAGCACGCCGACGACCGGATGCTTTCCCGGATGAACCGGCTCACGAATCAGGCTCACCTGCGCGAGCGCATCGCAAAGCTGCGCGCCGAGGTGCCCGGGGTTGCGCTTCGCACGTCGATCGTGGTCGGTTTTCCCGGCGAGACGGAGGAATCGTTCGAGAATCTGCTAAAATTTGTTCAGGAGATACGTTTCGAGCGTCTCGGCGCGTTCACCTACTCGCGCGAAGAGGGAAGCGCATCATTTAACTATGCCAACCAAGTGCCGGCCTCCGTGGCAGAAGAACGGCAGGCGCGGTTGATGCAGGCGCAGCAAGCGATCGCCGCGGAGCTCAACGCGAGCCTCATCGGCAAGACGCTGCCGGTCATGATCGACGAGGCCGATCCGGCCGAACCGAACCAATACCTCGGCAGGACCAGCGCCGATTGTCCGGAAGTCGACGGCGCCGTGTTTGTCCGGAGCGACAAACCGCTTCAGCCGGGCGCCTGGGTGCCTGTTGCCGTTACGGACAGCTATGAATACGACTTGGTGGGGACGGTCGCCGGTCCTGCTGTTTGAGGGAGGCGCCTCCCTTTCCGGATGACGTTCTCGACTTTCCTTACGATTCTCCGGATCGCCTTCGCAGCCGGCATTCTGCCGCTCCTATCCTCGGAGCGCCCGGACGCTTGGTTGATCGCGCTCATTACGTTTGCTCTCGCGGGATTGACCGATTGGCTCGATGGGTTTCTCGCGCGGCGGTGGCACCAAACAAGCCGCTTGGGCACGCTGCTCGATCCGATCGCTGACAAAATTTTGGTGTTGGGCGTGCTGGGCATGCTGGCCTGGGAAGCCATTATCCCGCCGTGGATTGTTTGGCTCATCGCTTTGCGTGAAATCATCGTGACCGCAGCGCGCCTCGCGGCCGCGCGTAAAGGCGCGGTTCTGGCTGCCGCAAAAGAAGGGAAGTGGAAAGCCGCTATGCAGATGTTCGGTTTGGGAACGTTCCTTTTCTGGGGATGGGTGCAGGCAAGCGGTTCGGACTCGCCGTTTTACGGCTTGCTGCCGGCCGCCTGGATTCTCGCCAACGGTCTGCTTTACGTGAGCCTGGCTTTGACGCTGTTTTCCGGCTTTTCTTTCTTCCGCCGCAACGCCGCGGTGCTGCGAAATGCTCTCCAATGAGGGCTTTTGCAGGCATCCCGTTGAGCCCGGCGACCGTCCAGCGATTGAGCGAGCTGAAGAACCGGCTTGACGGTTCGGGCGCGGATATCGCGTGGGTCCGGCCGGAGAACCTGCACATGACGCTGGCATTCCTCGGCGACATCACGCAAGAGCAAGCTGAGCGGGCAAGCGCCGCGATGGCGGGGGCGGCCGTACGCCACTCGTCTTTTCCCGTGCAATTTGATTGCGTAGGCGCTTTTCCCGGCGAACGCTTTCCCCGAATCCTTTGGGCGGGCATCCGCGCGGGAGCGGAGCGCATGGTCGCTCTTGGCGAGGATGTGCGAGCGGGGCTGAACGGCATCGGGCAGGAAGAGGACAAGCCTTTCGTGCCGCATGTTACGGTGGGCCGGGTGCAGTCCGCGCACCAAGGGAGGGGCCTTCGCGAGCGCCTTGCCCAGATTCAGTCCGTTTGGGTAGCGACGCCGGTTGAGACGATCGGCGTCATCCGCCTGTACGAGAGCAAACTGGAGCGATCGGGCCCGACTTATCGCGCCGCGGGAGAATGGCCGCTCGGCGCGCCGAGCAAATAAAGGCGAAGCGCGTTCAAGGCCATCTGCGCGGCCTGGCCCTTGACCATCTCGCGGCTGCCGTAGAACTGATGGCGTTCGGCGCGGGTTTTCTTTCCGTCGGCGAGGCCGACGAAGACGAGCCCCACCGGTTTTGACGCCGAGCCTCCTCCCGGTCCGGCAATCCCGGTGATCGAAAGGCCGATCGACGCTTCTGCGGCTTCGCGCATGCCTGTCGCCATGGCTTCAGCGATTTGCGGGCTGACCGCGCCGTGTTTTTTAAGCATAGCGGGCGAAACGCCGAGAAGCGAACGCTTCAATTCATTGTCGTACACGACGGCGCCGCCTAGGAAATAACGGGAGCTGCCCGGCACGTCGGTGAGCCGGCTCGACACGAGGCCTCCGGTGCATGACTCGGCGATCGCCAGCGTTCGCTTCCGTTTGAGCAGCAGCTTGCCGATTACCTCTTCGATTTTTTCCTCATCGGTCGCATAGATAGCCGGCCCCAATTCCTTGTGGAGCCGAGCCGAAAGCGCGCGGATGCGTTTGGCCGCGGCAGCCGGGGTGAGCGCTTGCGCGCACAGCCGTACGTCGACCGCCCGTAAGTGGGGGTAGTAGCCGATCTCCATGCCTTCCGGCACGCCGATCTTTTCCAAGAGGTGCTGGATCTGCAATTC
>JAHFGY010000093.1 GCA_023247195.1 Candidatus Omnitrophota bacterium
GCCAATCGCTCCTGTATAGCTTGAAGCTGCTTGGTCAGCGACGCGCTCGTTTCGCCGAGCAGGCCTAATTTTTCGCTCGTCTTTGAAGAGGTTTGTTTGATCGCCTTCAGCTCCTCACGTGCCGAGGCCAACTCCTGCTGAGCCGTGCCGTACATGCCGTGCACGCTCGTGAGGTCTTTTTCCTTTAGCTCGGCTGTTTCCCGCAAGCCGGCGATTTCCTGCTGCGCCGCGTCGCGTGCCTGTTGGCTCGTGCTCAACTGCTTTCGGAGCTCCTGGATTTCCGCTTCCTGTTGGGTGGCCTTGTCACGCGCCATCTGGAGCTGACCGGAGAGCATAGCGCTACTCTCGCGCAAACCGCCGGCTTCGTCCTGAAAACGGATCGCGGCCTCTTTAATCCCTTTCAGCTCGGCAAGCGTGGCTTTCAAGCTGTCTTGGGCCGCTGAAAGATCGGAAGACGTTTTGGCTAAGTCTTGCTGCCGCTTCTCCATCTCATCCGAGAGCGCGGTCATCCTTCCTTGGGATTGGGCAAGATCCCGCTTGGTTTTTTCCAGCTGGTCTTGGCTTTCTTTATATTGTTGGACGAGCGTGGACTTATCCGACTTGAGCGTTTCCTCAGTGTGGTCCATCTGGCCGACACGCTTCTGCAGGCTGGAGATGGATTCTTCCTGCGACTTGAGCTGCGTTCGGGCGCTTTCCAGGTCGCGGGTCAGATTCGCGTTCACCTTGTGCAGGTCGGTTCGCTCGCTCTCCGCGCGCGCCAATCGCTGGCCGGTGTCGTTGCGCTCGTCTTGGGCCGCGGCCATTTCCTTTCGCGCTTGCGCCAGCTCACGACCGACGGTTTCCAGTTCCTTACGCTTGGGCTCCCAGCCTTGCGCCTCAGTCTTCATCTGGGCTATGACGCTTTCCTGTTTCACGAGCTGGTCGCGCAGATTCTTGACTTCATCTTCCAACGCCTTTATCCCATTGCGGGTTTCGGCCAACTCATTTTGCGTATTCCGCAGCTCTTCCTGCCGCGCCGACACTTGGTCCCGCAACGCGGCCATCCGCCCGTCGCTCTGAGAGAGTTGAGTCTTTGCTTCGGTGAATGACTCTTCCTTGCCTTGAAGCATTTCGGTCAGGCGGCGCTTTTCGTCGGTGAGACGCCGGTTTTCTTTCTCGAACTGCGCTGCTTGCGTTTTTAAGTTCGTGAGCTGGTCCATACGCTCGGATAATAGATCCAGCGTTTCTTCCCAGACAGGGCTTCCGGGACGAGGAGCATCTTCGCGGGATTTCTTTCCATCGGTCGCCATTTTTTCGAGACGGGAAGCTAAAACGTCGTCCTCTGAACGATCATCAGAAGACGCCTCGGCCGGAACCTCGGGCGATGAAAAAGTGGTGGTTGGCGCCAGCGAGGTCGAGCCGCTGCGCTTGCCGACAAACGAGTAGTCGATCGTGCCGCCCTCGCCCTTTTTCAAGCGGTAAAGGCTGACAATGCCGTTGATGGTTTCGCCGTGGACTTCCCCGCGCCAGATCAGGACCCCGTCGCCGCCTTTTTTCTGCATGGACTCCCACAAGATCATGCTGCCGTCGGCTGTCTTCACGGTGACCCGGCCCGGAGGAAACCCTTCGGATTCAAAATGGCTGGCGACCATTTTCCCATCCTCGAACACGAGGCTCTCCGGGATGGGCTCGGACGTGCCGCTGCCCACGGGCATGGGCGAAAGCTGGATGCGCCAAGCCGAGCCGTCAAGAGACCGGCTGGACGGACCGGAATCCCGGAAAGAGGCGTTCCAATCTGAGCCCTCGCCGGAGCGCTTCGCGGAAGTGCCTTCCGGGGTAATCAGGCTGTCGTCAGCCTGGGCGATCGAAAACAGCGACGTCACCAGAAAAGACAGTCCCGCGAGCTTGAACAATCGCTTGCGCATGAGCGGCCTCATTCGATGTCTGGGACGATTTCCTTCACGTAGATGAACGGATGCTCCAAAAGATTCACCGCGCGTGACGTGGGTAGCGCGTTGCCGTTTGCGTCGCGAAAAATCATGACCAGCGGCCTGAGAGGCGCCTGTTTATGAACGCGGTGGACAATTCCTGTCTCATTCGTATTGAGCCGCACCGTGCTGCCGGGCGGATACAGCGACAGCTCATCCACCAATACTTTTACCGCGCGCCGGTCGAACTGCTTGTCCGAACCATCGATCATCAATTTCAAGCTTTGCGCCGGGCTCAGCTTTCGGCGATAAGCGCGCGGGTGCGTCATGGCGTCAAACGTATCCGCGGCGGCCAAGATTCGAGCGAACTCCGGAACCGAGGCATCGCGCAGCCCGCCCGGATAGCCGCTGCCGTCAAGGCGTTCATGGTGCAACACCACGGCCTCGCGCGCTTCCTGCGAAAGGAGCAAGCTATTTTGAAAAAGAGCTGCGGAGGCGGCCGCATGCTGCTGGACGGTCCGCCGCTCATCGTCGACAAGGGGCCGCGGCAGCTGGATAAGCGCTTCCGTGGGGCCGGCCATGCCAAGATCACACACAAGCCCGGCCAATGCGATTTGCTGCACCGCCGCGTCCCGATGGCCCAGGCCCACGGCAATGAATGCCGCGAGCACGGCCACGTTGACCGCGTGCGCGTACAGGTAATTATCCGGCGAATGCCGGCCCATAGCCGCCATGATCAGGTCGGGGCGGCCTTTGGCGATGAATTGCGGCAGCTGCTCAATGAGCACTCCCGATTCTGAAAGATCGGCCGGTTGGTGAGCGCGAATCTGGGAACAGAGGGTGACAACGCATCCCATGAGGTGATCGTAGTAAACGCCTTCTTCCGAGATCGGCTTAGGTACAGGCGGAGGAAGAGGCTTAGCCGCCGCTGGCGAGTCGGATCGTGGTGGTGATGAAGAAGCCGGCGGTGGCGGCGGCGGTGGCTGCGCCTTGCCTTCATTCAAAAAATCAGAGAACCGAACCATCCGGCATTATACCTTTTTTATCGCTGAACGCATCAGGAGCCGTTGCGCCGCCGCCGCTTGCGTCCGGCGAGCGCGTTGAGTGCATCGGCCAATGAGCCGAATTCATCTTCCGGCCAATCCTGCATCCGGTGCGGCGGGCGGCCTCTCGCCAGCGCAACCGCCGCCCGGCGAAGATGAGCCAGCGGCCGCAAGATGCTCCAAAAAAGAAAAACGGCCGCCAGCAACGTTGTCGCCCCTACGGCGTAAAGCATCAGCCAAGCTTGAAACCGGAACGCGCGAGGCCATGCCCGCGCCAAGTTGGCTTGAATTTCCAATTCGGTGAGCGTCGCCTGTTCAAGCAGGTCGAGCGTATCTTGGAGCGCCGCGGCGTGCTGGTTGATTTCAACCATCAAGGCGCTGGGCGCTTGGTACACGCTGTCGGGCTCGGTTCGCATGAGCCGCGTGAGCGCGTCGCGCATGGCGGTCCACGACAAGGCCGCCCCGTGGATGGTGTCGCGTCTTTCCCAGGTCACGTCGTCCTCTGCCGACCCTTCCAAGCGCTGCACCTGCTCTTGGATAAGTTGAATCTCCTGGACCAGGGCGCTGTCGAAGCTGCGATCTCCTTGTGCATAGATCTGCGCGTACGCGGCGGCGCGCACCACATGCGGCTTCAATCCGCGGATTTCGTCCGCCTGCTGGCTGCGACGCAGGACCGCTTCCACCTGATGGCTGCCGTGCCAAGCGCTCGCCCACAGCGAGAGCGCGATGATAGCCATTGAGAAAAGCGGGGTGCCAAGGCCCAAGCCGACTTTCACGGCCAGCCGCCTTCGCACGCCGCGGCGCACGCGGGAAAGCGCCCGACGGGCCATCAGACGTTCAGCCCTTTGACTTCGTCGTTCACAAGACTCAGATCCACGTTCTTTTCGCGGCGGCCCATGCCGGCGAGCAACGAAATGTCGCACAGGCGATTGATGCGCCGCGGAATGCCGCCGGTTGCCTCGAACACAGCGGCAATGGCGTCGGGCGTAAAAATGGATTCCGGATGCGCGTGCCCGGCCACCTGCAGCCGGTGCCGGATATACGCGCGCGTTTCTTCTTCCGAAAGCGGCTCCAGCCGACTCTTGATTCCGATGCGCTGCTCGAACGGCTTATTGCGGTTAATCAGCCCGGAAAGCTCCGGCTGACCGAACAAGAGGAGCGTTACCAGGAAACGGTCGTTCCATTGAAAGTTGAGCAAAAGGCGAAGCTCTTCAAAAACCGAAGGGTCGTCGATGGCATGCGCTTCGTCGATGACGATCACGCTGTCTCTGCCCTCGCGGGAGTTGTCATTGATAAGGCTCTCAAGCGCCATCAACACGTCCGCCTTGTTGGATGGCGGATTGGGCAGCCCCAGGTGATGCGCGATCATGCGCAACAAATCCACATCATTCAGGCGCGGATTGGCCACATACGCGCGTCGGTAGCGCTCCTGATTCAGCTCTTGCAGGAGCATCTGGCATACGACCGTTTTTCCGCAGCCGAACACGCCGCTCAGCACGCCGCCTCCCTTGCGCTCGCGCACGCAATACAGCATGCGCGCGCAAGCCTCTTGGTGCTGGCTCGACGCAAAATAAAACCGGGGGTCCGGCGTGTTTTCAAACGGCTTTTCCTGGAGTCCCCAGAATGCTTCATACATGGCGTTATCTTGACGGCTCGGCGGAGCCGGCGGTCTGCAGTTTGTCGCCCAAACCCGCGACCTCTTCCTCTACGATCGCTTTGTTGATGACTTTTGCCTCACTCCCCATCGCCGACAGTAAACACAGATCAGCCAGCCGGTTGATGCGGCGCGCCACACCGCCGGACGCTTGATGGATAAGCGCCAGAGCGTCGTCCGTGAAAATGCGCCGCATGGCGCCTGCGACCGTCACGCGGTGGTGCAAATACGCGGCTGTCTCTGTCGCCGAGAACGGATCCAAATGCCACTTGATGGAGACCCGCTGCTCGAACGGCCGCAGCTCGCTGATCTTGCGGCCAAGCTCGGGCTGGCCGCATAAAAGCAGCGTCAGCAAAAATCGCTCGTCCGTTTGGAAATTGAGCAAAAGGCGCAGGCTGTCCATCGTGGCCGGATCGTCGATGGTGTGCGCCTCATCAATAATGACAACGGTTTCTTTGCCCTCTTTTGCGTTATCGGCCAGAATTTTGCCGATCTGGCTCAGGACAAGATTTGCCAGGACGTCTCCGCGCTGCTGAGGCAAGTGCTCGGCGCCAAGACCCTGCGCGATCATCAGGAGAAGCTCGACGTACCCCAGGTGCGGCTGCGTGATCAGCGCGACCCGGTACCGCTCGGAAGGCAGCGAGCGCAACAGCGTATGGATCACCAGCGTCTTGCCGCAGCCGAACACGCCGGTCAGCACCGCCGCCCCGAGATTCGAGGAAATAGTGTAGTTCAGCCGGCTCAGCGCTTCTTCGTGCTGAGGCGACCGGTAGAGAAACCGAGGGTCGGGTGTGGGATGAAACGGCCGCATGGCCAGTCCCCAATAAGAAAGATACATCAGGAATCAGCCGGTTCTCGCACCGCACGCGCAATGGACCTCGATGGATCATCAACAAGGTCGATCTCGATCGGCTCGGCAAGGGCGGAACCGGAAGCATCTTTTAGGATCTTCACGCGAGGCAGCAGCTGCGCGGATGCCGAAGCGCGGACGACCTGGCCGGTTTCGCCCGTGGCCAGCTCAACCCAGCTCTGCGCCGGAAAAAGCGGCACAGATCGCAGGAGTCCCCGCAGTAAATCGTCTCGAAACGCGCTCCGGTGCTCTTCCACAACCGTGCGCATCGCATCCGCCGGCACCAGGCTGCGGCGATGCGGCCTGTCGTGCGTCAACGCTTCGTAGAGATCCAGCATACCGAGCAATTGCGCGTCTTCCGAAACCCGGGCTCCGCTCAACCGCCGCGGATAACCGCTGCCGTCGATGCGCTCATGCTCCTGCAGCACGCAGTCGCGGACCGCCGGAGAAACGCCTTTGCACCGGCCCAGTACTTTGTGAGCCAGCCAAGGGTGTTCGCGTATGCGGATCAGCTGGCTCGCGCCGAGCACGTGCGAAGCCTCCACCAATGGGCGCATGAAAACCATGCCGATGTCGTTGAGAAGCCCGGCCAGCGCCAGCTCTTCGAGCCGCTGCGACGAAAGTTGAAGCTCTTGCCCGACATGCACAGTGAGGATGGCCACGTGCACGCCGTGCCGGGCGATTGAAAACGCGTGCCCGGGCTCGACGCTTTTCGTGAGCAATCGATCGCCGTCCTCCCCCGCGCAGCGGACAAGCTGGGACGCAAAATCGGCCAGTTCTCGAACATCCAGGAGCTCATTGGCTTCCGCGGCGCGAAGCGCCCTTTCACAGGCGTTGAGCAAATCCGTATAGAGTTCGGCGGATTTTGCCGGAGGAGACGGGATTTCGGGGGATGCAAGGATGCGGGATGCCGGCGAAAGAGGGACAGGCACTCCCGGCGTGTGGAGCAATTCGCTGATGCGCACCATCACTGCGTCAGTATAGCGAAAGCGATTGGATGAAGCAACGCGAGATCGGCAAAACAGAGGGTGAAGAAACGCTAAGCGGAAGGAGTGTCGGCGACCACGTGCATGGAGAGCGTGTGGCGGTAACCGACGCAGAACACTTCGACTCCGATCACGACATAGAAGTGGCCCAAGACCTTGTAAACGACGCGCTCGTCCCCGGATGCCGGATCAAAGTCTTTGGTCACGTATACCTGCCGCGGAGGCAATGGGTCCAGGTTCTGGGCCCAGCGGATCGAGTCGTCTGTGGAAGGAAGCGTGATCCGGGATTCGACGTGGTAGGTGCAGCGCCGGACAACGGTTGTATTCAGGATGCCTTGGTTCAGACGCTCGGTGACGGTGCAGTCGCGCTTCAGGAAATCCGAGGAGGTCAAGTTTCGGACGAGGATTTCCCGCATCCGGGCTCCTTGCTGAAATCAAGATCGCACTCAAAACCCCCGTCCAAGCGGTGAAGCTCGAACGCCAGCATGACCAGACGAAGCTTGGTGAACTCGTCCTGAGTGCGCTTCCAGGTGGAGTAAAGGTCCAAAAACCCATCCATGGTAGCCTGGAATTCAAGATGGCGCTCGTACGTGTGGAGTTCCTTTAAGAAGCGTCGAAAGCGGGCTTCGAGCAGCTCAGGAGCGGATGCGGACAACCGTTTTCCGGCCGGGGTAACACGTCGCTGAAACATGCCTCTACCTCCTTGCATTACCCCTCTGCACCGGACTGCTTCCGCTGTGCAAAAGCCGAGCCCTCATGCAAGCTCGGCCATTCGCTCGTGCTTCGGTTCGGGCTGAGGGACCCGTTTAAGCACTTATTACATCCTTTTTAATACGTTTTAACCGTAGCATATTGAATTCCCAAACGTCAAGGGTTGGGAACAATTCAGTACCGGCTATCAGCGTCGAGAAAAGGGGGGCGGCTTACTTTTGCTTAAAGCAACGAAAAGGGTGTCAGCGGGGCCGATAGGCGAACGGGCAAATGGGCTGAAAAGCGCAGCGCTGGCAAGCGACTTCGCTTGGTTTCGCATGAAAGTCGCCTGCCCGGATGCCGGCTGCAGCTTCAGCCAGCTGCTCATAGGTCTTCACAAGATCTTCCGCTTCGGGATATGCGGCGCCAACCAGATTGCTTTCAAGGAAACGCAATTCCACCCGCTTGGGAAGGGTGCCGAACAGGTTCTGCCAGGCAAGCGCGTAGAGCTGAAGTTGAAAGGACTCGCGCGCCCGCCGGTCAGCCTGCGCTTGCTCGCGCACATCCGAGGTCTTGTAGTCAATGATAACCGCTTCAGCCCCTTCCCCATCCACACGGTCAAAGCGGCCGCTCACCAGCACGTCCGGGCTCAATCTGAATTTGAATTTCTCTTCGATGCGGCCCGGATCCTCCGGGCGCTCTTGCTGCCGGGCAAAGAATTGCCGCAGCAACGAACGCGCCTGTTCAAGCCGCTGCTCTTCATGCTCGCGGCTTAAAAAGCCTTCATGCCGCCATTCCCGTTCGAGCATGGTCAAGAGCTCGGCTTCGGTCATGGCTGCGCCAGCCAGCTTTCGGCGGAAGTATTCTTCCACGGCCCGATGCACGGCGGTGCCGTAAATCACCAGGTGATGGCGCATCACGGGCACGCGCAGAACATGGCTGTATTTATACTTGAGCGGGCACGTGAGGTAATCGTCCGCTCCGTGCGCGTCCAATCGCAGGGGGGCCGCGGCGCTGGAGGTCGGCTTTGGGCTTGTGGCGGGCAGCGGCCGCTGCGGAGCCGACCGCTCGATTTTCTCCACAGCCGAGGGCTGGCGCGGCTTTAGGTTGGCGGCCGGCAAATCTAGGGCTTCCAGGACAAACCGGCTCGGTTTGCGGATGCTCTTGCCTCCGTAATGAAGCGCGGCGGTGAGGTGCAGGCGCTCTTTGGCGCGCGTCATGCCCACATAAAAGAGGCGCCGCTCTTCCTGCAAGTGGTAGTCGCCGCTTGGCAAAATATCGCTGATCAAAGCCTCCGGCAGCTCGATCGGATCGCTCCGCCGGTTGCTCGGAAACCGACCCTGGATCAAGCCCACCATAAAAACCATGCCGAACTCCAAGCCTTTGGCCTTGTGAATGGTCAAGACATTCACCCGATCGGCCCAAATGTCGTCCACTTCCACGGGTTCGTTGCCCATGGCCTCAAAGAGTTCCAGGTGCTGAACGATTTCCGGCAACGAACCGCCGACCAGGTCTTCCACCTTGCGCAGCTGGTCGAAAAACTGGCCCAGGGATTCCAGCCACGCGGCGTCATCCGTGGTTTCGGCATGCGCGAGCTCCGTGAGCAGCCCGCGCTCCTGCAGCCATTGGTACAGCAC
>JAHFGY010000094.1 GCA_023247195.1 Candidatus Omnitrophota bacterium
CAGGAGCTGCATGCCGTATTGGCCAGCCAGTTTCCCGATGTCACGGCGCAGGAAACAGACTGGCTTGCGTACTTGGCTTCCGCGGTCGCCGACATGCGCCGGAACGAGCGTTTGGAGCTGCTGGACAGCAACTTCACCCTGCGGGACGCGCAGGAGCTGGCGCTGCGGGTGCAGCTCTTCAAGCAGAAGGATGTGGAGCAAGGGCGGCTCAAGGCAGACCCCCTTTGGTATGTGCTGAGGGCAGCCCGCAGCGTGTATTTGAGAGGGTTGTATCCGGATGACCGCCACTTGGTGGAAGAAGAAGTCATTGTAGGCAGCCTTCTGGCGGCGCTTTTCCCCGACGTCGATCCCTCCACGCTTCGAAGGTATTACCAGCGCCTGGCTAAGGAAATGGAAGCCGAGTCCCGGCAGCTGGCTTATGAGACGCATCGCACGGAGATAGATTGGGAAACGCTCCGCCGTGGACCTGTCACCCTTGCCAATGGAATCACCTTGGCGCTGGAAGACGACGGCCGCGCGCTTACGGTGATCACGCCGGCCCAAGCCTACACGGTGCGCCTGGATGAAATCCCGGACGATACCGCAGTATCGCAGCCAAGGCGCTTGGACGAGCACAGCGCGCTGAGCGTGAGCCGCACGCCCCGAGGAGACTTGGTGCTGCATGCGGAACTGCTGGCGCAGGTGGGCGTGATGAACCTTCCACGGGATCAGGCCAACCACGACCGCAGCCTACCCTGGCAAGAGATGAGTTCCCAGGATTTCCTGTATCCCACCGGAGCGCTTATCGAGGAATTGGAAGCGCTCCTGATTGCCCAGACACCGGTCGAAACCGCGACCGGAAAGATAATCCTGCCTCGGCTGGTTTTGATGCCGGGAGAAACCGGAGCCGGCAAAACTTCGCTCGTGAACATGATCAGCAAGGCGCAGGGGGTGCCGGTTGTACGCATCAACCCTCAGCGTCAGATGCGCGATAGCCGCCTGACGGTCGGTTTGTCGCTGGACGGCGATGCGATTGAGATGACGGTCCAGGAGTTTCTCCTGAGCCTGGGCACGGTGCGGGTGGTCAAGGCCGGCGAAACGGATGAGGAAGCGGCTTCCCGGCGCATCCGGATTCAGGCGCCTTTTCCAACTTCCAACCGCGTCCGCATCCTGGTGGATGAAGCCAACATCACCCGCGAGGTCTGGATGCTGCTGGATGCCATCGCCCGTGGAGAAAGACGCTTCTTCATCGAAGGCCCTTCGGGAGAAGCCATCGAAGTGGTGCTCGACCTGGAAGTGGACATCATACTCACTTACAACCCCGTGGAGCGTTACGGCGGCACCGGGCAGGGAGGTAATCGCTATAACTTCCCGGAAAGCATCAGCACCAAAGCCTGCAAGGTTTACCTGGGAGAACCGCTAAAAGAGTTCACTCAGGATGAGCTTCTGACGATCATCGGGGAACGACGGCGGCGGGGAGAGGCGTATTTTGACCGCGAGCGGGCGGTTAAGCGGATTCCGCAGGCCGCCGCGCCGGCAGCTGAAGGCGGGTTCATTGCGGTGGAGCCCCAGGGGATTCAGGCCCAAAGGGTCGGCAGCCGCGCTCCCGCTTCATTGGATAATTGGAGGGAACACATCGAAGCCGAGTTTGCGGCGCCGGCGGCAACAAAAGAGAAGAAGGCCGCATCTGAGATCGATGAGCGGAAACGGCAAGAGGCGATTGAATCAATGGTTGCCAAGTTCGCCTTTGACCGCGATGCGTTTTTGCAAGCGATGAATGCTGTTGAAGACCAGGTGGGCGTCATGGGACAGGCCACCCCCGAAATTCTGCGGGACTTCTTCAACACCGTTCTCCAGCCGTTCTTCAACGGTGTGGCCACGGGAAAAATCGATGCGGAGCTGGCAGGTGCAGCAATGGAATTTTCCCGGGAGTTGGATCCGGAGCTGGCCCGGTTCATGGAAGATTTTTCGGCAGCGCAAATTTTGAGCCAGCTTCAAACGCTGGTGGAAAGAATGGACGTGTACGCCAAGAACCACGGCGTTTTTCTGGAAGACAAGGGGATCGCGGCCGGGGGAAGTCAGGAACGCCCCGTCTACACGATCGGATTCGCGGCCGCCGTCATCCAGCGCAGAGAGCGGCTGAGCATCGAGCGGCTCAAGAAGCTCCTTGTGTGGAGAGACGAGCGCGGCAGCGAAACAAGCTATTTCGAAGCCGTATTTCCGGACGGAGTGGTTCCGGAGATTTTTGTCCTGGACAGGCCTCCAACCGATGCTTTGGGGTATTTCACCGGCCGCGAGCTGGTTGCCATTGCCGTTGGAGATGAAGACCGGGAGCGGGAGGTAGCGGCTCACGAGTTGGGACATTACATTTCCGACACAGCCGGAAATATGCGGCTTGACCGGAAAACGCAGAGAGGTTTGTCGGCGTTTCGGGATGCCATTGCCGAGCGCATAGCGCCGGAAAGCGGCAACGTGGAGCTGTACTCCACGCTTCTTCCTTTGGTGTTCACCCGAAACCCAGCAGACTATATCGAGGAAGTTCTGAAGCGCGTGGAGGGAGTTTGGCAAGGCCAAATCCACGCGGACGATGCCTATGCTGTTGCCGTGAAACAGGTATTGAACGCGTTCGCGATCCACTGGGGCCTTCCGCTTGTGGATGATCTCAAGGCCGGCAATGCGCAGAAGCTAGCGAAGCGTATCGCTGAGGCGATCAAGCAGCGCTCGGCGGATGAGGTGGCCGAGGCAGCCATCGCGATCTGGCAGGAGCCGGTGAAGTATTTTCCCAAGCCCGAAAGGGGTTTCTACTATCAACAAGCGATGCAAGTCAATATCGGCGGCGTCGGGTACGACATTCCCTTGCACGACGGTCTGGTATTCAGACCAGCGGTTAAGATCGAATCGTCGGTCCAGGTGGATGTTGAGGAAGGCGAGCTGCCGGAATTCGAGGGAGGAAAAGAGATTGAGAACGACATCCAGCATGTGGAAAAGCACATTGAATGGGTGCGGAAACGGGAGCTTCCCAAGACCGGAAAATACTGGCGCAATCAGTACCTGCGAATGATCGCGCGCGACAAGACGGAGAACCTGGAAAGGCGCACGGTGCCCGACGGCGGCAATGAGATCAACGCGCAGGCGGTGATGGAGCAGGATGCCTCTCAGTTGTTTTTCGCGCCTTCTTATGAGGAAGAGGAGAAAGGATTGGCGCAGAACTTTTTATTCGTAATCGATGTCAGCGGCAGCATCACGTCGAACACGGAGCTCATGCGCGCGCTGGAGGACATGCTCTACCAGCACTGCACGGACCTGGAGGAGTTGGCGCGCAAGAACCCGGACGTGAATGTCGCCGTGGCCACTATCAGCACCCAGATGCACGTGTTATTCGACTTTAAAGATTGGCAGCGAGCCAAGGGCCGGAAGGCCAAGGAAGCCTTGCTCACGGGCGCGCTGTCGCGCATCTGGCGCACGGGCGACGGCGGCGGCATTAACACGCCTGCGATACTGGATAAAACGGCTGAGATGGTTTTTCCAGAAGTTGCTGGAAAGAAGACGCGGAACATGATGGTGGTGCTCACCGACGGACAGGAACCTGGGGGTGAATCGCTTAAAGAGAGCATCCAAACGTTCAGCAACGGAGAGAAGCGAAGCGATGCCGCGAAGCGCCGTCCGCAAAAGGTGGACACGGTGTTCATGAGCATTGAGACGTCGGGAGAGACGGAGCAGCTTGCGTCGAATTACCCCTGCTACCTGGCGCTCAAAGGGGAACTTTCGGCCGACGCCTATCTGGAAGCGCTGTACAAGACCGCGATCCTGCAATTCAAGCAGCGGCTGGACGGCGACCTCTTGCCCCAGCTTCGCGCCATGCACGGAAAATCGAGCCTGGGGGATCGGGCTTCCGGCGCAGGCGGAAGCAGTACCGGTGGAGGTCCAAACTCCGCCCGAAGAGTGCAGCAGGCGACAGTTTCCCATGCAGCGACCGCGCGCCAGCCGGCTAGGGCCATGTCCATCGCTCCGCAGTCTGCGCCGGCAATACCTACGGTCGCACCGGCACCCGTAGAGGATTTGCCGCTGGTGGAGGAATCGCCTCTGCGGCGCTTGCTCCGCCTGCAAGGCTTTGATCCGGACCAGATCATGGATTTCGAGAACGCAATCCGGAGAGCCGCCGACTTGACGCGGCCGGTCTATATCGGCATCCATGCTTCCACATTTTTCGGATCGCCCGATGCAGCCATGGCGCTGAATGCGATCCAGCGCGCGGTGGCCAAATCCTTGAAGGGCGGGAATCTTGGCGAAGGCGAGCATCCCCCGCAGAGCGCCCTGCGATTTGTCCTGCTTGTGGATGAGGTAAAGAACGCGGAGGATGCCCGGCGGACGGCCGAAGCCATGGCCAAGGCGGTTACCGAAGCTTCCCGCAACGAAACGCAGCTGAACCTGGAGCTGTTTGCGCTGGTGCTCCCGGCATCGGTTGAAGGCGGGAAAGGAAATGAATGGTTCGACTTAATGGGCAGCCTTGATGCTCCCACGGATCAGCCGGGCTTGTTCGGCGCCATGATCGGACCCGCGGACTGGGTTCAAGCCTTTGGACGAACGGTTGCCGGCCGGCAAGGGCAGGCGCCTGCGGCATTCGGTTTCAATCCCGAGGAATCGTCGGCAAGCGGCTCCTTTATTCCGGGAGGCGAGATGGTTGTCCGCGCGGTGCAACAGGCTGCGGAGATTGCGGCGACAGCCGCCCGTCAACCGGCGGAGCCGGATGGGGTTCCTGACGTGGTGGTGGCCATGGCAGCGCCGCTTCAGGAGCCTCTACCGAGCGATCTCCAGGAAGAGTGGAATCGTTACCGCGAAATGATGGCTCTGGTTCTCATCGCGTCATAAGCTTGCATCGACTCGATTACCCGCCACGGCACGCTGCTTGAATAGAGCACTTAAAAGTGCTTACTTGTCTCCCGCCCATCTAACCGATAAGATAATTCTCAGGTTCAGTCGTTTCTTTCCACGCTCACTTTTCATCCGCGCTCAGTCCAATAGCATTTCAACATAAGGGGATTCTGGATGAGAAGGGGAGCAATCGCTTGCTTGGCCTCCGCAGTTCTCGGTGTTTTCCTTTTTAGCGCGCTTCGCCCGACCGCTTCCTCTTTCCCGTCTTCCCCCGGCGTCCAGATTCTCGAACAGGCCCTGAGCCGGCTCGGCATAGACGGCGCCCGCGCGAGCCAGGCGCTCCGAAGCACGAGCAAGATCGCGGCCGCGCACAAAGGGTTCATCTCGCTGGAGGACCTGGCGGATGTCGCAAGAGCCGCCAAGCTGCATGTGTATCCTCTTCGCGCCAATCTTGAATCGCTCACCTATCTGGCTCAGCACGGTGAGGTGCTCACCAACGCCGCCTGCGACAAGCACTTCTGTTTGCTGACCGCGGTCAAAGACGGCAAGGTCAGTTTTTACGATCCGCACCTTCCGGAAACCAACCTATCGATTCCTTACTCCGAATTCCTCGACCGCTGGAACGGCAACGTGGTTCTTCTTTCGCGCACAGAACTTCCGAAGGAGCAGCTCGCTCATTTCATTTCGCTCCCCGTCGGCATGCTGCGCTCGGTTCTCGCGGGCAGCTACTGCCACCTGGTTGGCAACGGGCCGGGCAATGCGGGCGCCTACCTGAGCTTTCCGACGGGCGGCACCGCCAAGTTTTCGTTCGCCGCGGGGCCGAGCCGCTACAGCCCCAAGACCGCGGACCCGGTGCAGTTGGGCAACGGCGATCTTGCCGTGGACGTAACTGATTTATCCATTCCGGCCCGCGGACTGCCGCTCGAGTTCACCCGCTATTACCACTCGCAAGCTATCTCCTATATTCGTGGATGGCTGCCGATCAGCGGGGGCGGCGCGTGGGTGATCGAGAACGGCGAATACTCCGGCCAGGGAGACCGCGTGCTAAGCGACCTGGTCGTCAATGACGCGACGATCGACGTCGATATCCAAACCGTGCAGCCGGGCACCTATTTTTCAAGCACCGGCAGCATCTTGTGGCGCTACCAGCCAGCGGTTGATCAGATTCAGATCAAAGACGGCTACTACGCGCAGCTTTGGACCACGAACCAGCTCGTGCTGGGCCGGATCCAAAGCGGCCTCACCAACATTCTGGTGAAGAAAGACGTCACCGTGGCGCCGACGGCCAAGAACCACTTGAAGATCGAGGCAACGGGCGGGCTCATCAAGGTATCGCTGAACGGCGTTTTGCAGATCACGACCACCGATCCCTCACCGCTGCCGGCCGGGCAGCTTGCTCTGGACACCAACACGTCGCACGCGCATTTCGACAACGTTGTGGTCAAGCAGGGAACCACGACCACCACCTACGACTTTTCGGCCGACGACAATGAGTTCATCCTAGGTTCCGGGTGGAGCCACACGTATTCCACGCGGCTCTTCGATTACTCGACGTTTATCGAGGCGGTGTGGGCCGATGGCGTCCGGCAGTTCTACCTCAAGCAGCCCGACGGCACCTTTGTTCCTGCGCCGATCGACGACCGGACGCGGCTGACCAAAGATGGTACAGGCTTTAGCCTCAAAACCAAGCACGGCCTCCACTACCGGTTTACTACCGCCGGCCGGTTGAATTTCATCGAAGACCGCAACTTGAACCGCACCACCGTGACTTACGGCACCGTCAACGGCAAAACCGTGCCGACCAAAGTCGCGGAAGCGACCGGCCGGTTTCTCACGCTCGCTTACGGAGCCAACGGGCTTTTAGCCACCGTCACCGACCCTGCCGGAAAGACTGCCTCTTTCAGCTACGACGCCGCCGGGCATCTCATCGGCGCCTCGGACCGGCTGGCAAAGACCGAGAGCTACGCGTATGACCTGGTTACGCACAATCTCACCCGGCTTACGGACAAGATGGGCAACGCGCATACCTATGCCTACAGCTACAACGACCGGATTGATTACCAGACCGACCCGCTGGGCAACAAGACCACGTTTACCTATCTTCCGTTGAACACGCAGGTGCGAAACACCCGCAACGAGGTTTACAGCTACGAGTTTCAATTAACGGGTTTTCTCAAGCAGATCGTGGATCCGTTTCCAGCGATCGACCGCTTTACGTTCGACTCGAACGCGAATCTGACGTCTTATATGAACTCGTTCGACAACTGGACGTTCACGTACGACGTGAACGGTAACCGGACCGCGGCGCAGAACCCGGAAGGCGGGAGCACGTCGGCCACGTATGACTCTGCCTTGAACCTTCCGTTGACCATTACCGATGCCCGCGGCAAAGTCAGCCGCTTCACCTACGATGCCAAAGGCAATTTGCTTACCGCCACGGACGCGCTCGGGAAAGTGACGACGTTTACTTACAACGCTTCGGGCCAGCCGCTCACCGTTACCAATGCCGCCGCCGGCAAAACCACCTTCGCCTACAACACTTCAGGCGATGTCGCATCCGTCACCAATCCGCTCAACCAGACGACCAACTACAGTTATGACTTGCTGAGCCGCTTGAGCGTGGTTTCAGACGGTGTCGGAACCGCGGCAACGCTTACCTACGATGCCGAGGGGCGGCCGCTAACGGTTGTAGACGGGCTCAGCCAAACGACCCGCTATGCCTACAACGCCAACGGCGACCGCACCAGCGTTACCGATCCTTTGAACAATGTGACCTCGCTCATGTACGACTGCTTCGGCAACGTGCTGAGCGTGACCGACCCGCGCGGCAAGATCACGCGCGCAACGTATGACAACGCAAACTACCTGCAGCTTGCCCGGGCGAACCAGCTGACGCTGACCGACGCCAACGGCCGCATCACGTCGTATACCTATAACCCCGTGGATCAGCTCACGAAGATCACCGATGCAGCCGCCAAGACGACGCAATTCAATTACGACGACACCGGCGACCGGATCGAACGCACCGACGCGCTCGGCCGCGTCACCCGGTACACGTACGACAACCTCAAGCGTCTCACGCAGATTACCTACCCGGATTCCACGACGAGCCGCTTTGCGTACGATCCGGCCGGCAATCTGACCAGCGTGACCGATGCGGGCGGCGTCACGGCTTACACATACGATGACGTGAACCGCCTCACGCAGAAGGTTTACCCCGACGCCACCACGCTCACCTACGCGTACGACGCGCTCGGCAATCGCACGTCGCTCGGCGTCACCGGCATCGGCTCAACTGCTTACGCTTACGACGCGGCTAGCCGCCTGACGCAGATCACCGCTCCGGGCAGCCTCATCAGCTCGTTTACGTATGACGCGCGGTCCCGCCGAGCGACGCTTACGCTTCCCAACGGGGTCGTCACCAACTACGCGTACGACATAGCCGATCAGTTGAGCGGTTATACGGCCAAGAAAGGCACCACGACGATTGACCAAGGCACTTACACCTACAACGCTGGCGGCAACCGAACCCAGCACGGCTTTACGCATGGCCCGACCGTCGGCAGCCTGACTTACGGCTATGACGCTGCGGGTGAGCTTCTCACCGAGTCCGGAACCGTGGCCGGTCTGGCCGTCAATGCCGCTTACACATACGACCCGCTCGGCAACCGAACCCAGCTTGTTAATGGTGGGACCACGACGGCCTATACCTATAACAACCTTAACCAGCTCGCATCGCAGACCAACCCCGCGGTTACCTTTACCTACGACGCGCTGGGCAACCGCACCAAGCGAACGGCTGGCTCAGTGGTTGAGACGCTCGCGTATGACTTCGACAATCGCCTGAGTTCATGGACGAACGGAACGGCCTCCGCTTCGTACACGTACAACGGCCTGGGCGAGCGAATCAAGA
>JAHFGY010000095.1 GCA_023247195.1 Candidatus Omnitrophota bacterium
CCACGTCCTGCTCCGTGACGCCGTAAAACCAGCGGTTGTCCGGGAACATCACCACGCTCGGCCCTTTTGCGCACACGTCGTGGCAGCCGGACCGGGCCACGCGCACATCCCGCGCAAGGCCCTTGGCTTTGACTCCCTCTTTCAACCGGGCAAGGATCGCTTCAGCGCCGCGGTCCGCGCAGCAAGCCTCACCGTTCTCACGCTTGTTGATGCATACGAACACCATGCGCTTGTAAGGAATCGGGGCTTCTTGCATCAGTCAAGCAACCCCACCGCGCGCAGCTCGCGCTCGAGCTGGGAGGCGCTCTCAAAACGGATCGCATGCAAGCCCACGCCCTTGCCGCCCTCGATCATCTCCGGGCGGTCGTCTACGTAAACCGCGGCCTCGGCCGCGACGCCGGCGCGCTTCAGCGCCAATTTGTAGATTTCAGGGTCCGGCTTGACCATGCCCACCGCGAACGAGCCGATGATGTCGTCAAAACCGGCAAGCACGCTCACCTTTGCTTTCATGTGGTCAAGGTGGAGCGTATTCGTATTGGATAAAACCGAAAGCTTGCACCGGCCCTTGAGCCGGCTGATCACCGCGGTCGTGTCTTTCTTCTCGATGAGGATATCGTTCCAGAACTGCTGGAACTGCTCGAACGTCCACGGCAGGTGCAATTTTTCCTTCAAGCCGTAGAAGTACTCGCTCGGCTTGAGGCGGCCGAGCTCGAACTCTTTCAGCAGCGTCTTGTGATAAACGATATCCTGCACATCATCGATGCTCAGGCCGGCCATCTGCGCGATCTGGTGCATCAGCCGGTCGGATTCCACATCGACCACAACGCCGCCGAGATCGAAAATCACCAGCTGCTTCTTGGTTTTCATGGGTCAATCGGGCTCATCAATGAGTTTCCTGCCTCCAAAGCCACCCTCGAGGGTGTGCCAATACTCGATGCGCCGCTCGTCCGTCTTCCAGCAAAGAAACACCAATTTGCCTTCGCGCATGGCGTAGAAGTCGACCAGGCCTTGCTTGAGGTCTTTGAGGATGCAGCCGTGGCCTTCGAGCTGCGCCAGTAGAGCGTCGAAGGTTTCGGCAAGCTCAAGCTGCTGGGCGGAGAGCACGCGCAGGTGAGCGCGGTCTCCCGCTTCATTCGGGGACGCAGACTCGGACAGCTCCTCGGTGCGGCTGTTATTCTCTTGAAGCGAAGAATACAGCGCTTGGAGCTGCTCGATCAGCGGCGCGATGGTAGGCAATAACGCCTGCGCCTCGGCAATCGAAAACGTGCGGGGCACGGATTAGGTCGTAAAGGAGCTGCCGCAGCCGCAAGACTTCTTGGCCATCGGGTTATTGAACTCAAAGCCTCCGCCCATCACGGACTCTTTATAGTCGATGGTGGTGCCGTCCAGGTAGAGGTGGCTCTTGGCGTCGATGAGGATCTTAACCCCGTCCTGCTCGAAAGTCGTGTCGAACTGCTTTGGCGTAACTTCATCTATAGAAAGCACGTACGACATGCCGGAGCAACCGCCGCCCTTGATTCCGATCCTTAGGCCCAGATTGGGCTTGTTCTCGTGCTCGATCAATTTCTTCACTTGCCCTGCTGCGTTGGGTGTCAGCGTGATCATTTTGAATCCTCCTGCCGTTTAGGCTTCCCTTAATTATACCCTTTGGATCGTAAAATGGAAGGTCGTGCCTTGGCCGAGCTCGGATTCGAGCCAAATCCGGCCATTGTGCATCTCGACGACCTTCTTGACGATGGTAAGCCCCACGCCGGTACCTTCGTGGTCCTCTTGCCTTCCCAAGCGCTGGAAAATCTGGAAGATCTTCTCAAAATACTTAGGCTCGATTCCGGGGCCGTTATCCCGCACAGAGAAGTGATAGTGCCCATTCTCCTGCTCGCAGCCGATTTCAATACGGCAAGACGGCTTGTTGCCGTACTTGATGGCGTTGGAAATGAGGTTCGCGAAGACTTCCGCCAGCCGGGTCTTGTCCGCCTTTAACGTAGGCAGTTCCTTTCCCAGCATGATCTCCACATTTTTCTCTTTCATGATGTATTCAAAGCGAGGCTTCACTTCCTCCTCGATGAGCTGCCTGATCGAAACGTCGCATAGCTGGTTGGCTTCGCGCGATAAACGCGAAACCCGCAGGAGATCTTCTATTAATTGCTGCGCTCGCTGAACATTGGCCCGCACGCGCGACAGCATGTCCTTCCCTTCCTGCGACAGTTGACCACCGTAATCGTCCACCACAAACTTTGAGAATGCGTCGATGCTGCGCAGCGGCTCCTTGAGGTCGTGCGAGACGATGTAGGTGAAGTCGTCCAATTCCTTGTTGATCGCTTCCTTCTGCTGCGCGTACGCCTTCAAGCTCTCGTTTACTCCTCGCAGCTCCTCGGTCCGCTCGCGGACTTTATCTTCAAGCGTCTCGTTCGTGCGCTGCAGCGTATGCGCCATGTCTTCGACCTTCACCTGCCGTTCAGCGATCGTCCGCAGATCCCGGATGCCGTAATTGCAGGACATGATCAGGAAGATATCTTCGAATACCACCCAGAAGGCGTGCTCGATCGGCCGCCACAGGGAAACCACAGGCACGCCAAAAGCCGCCAAGGGAAACCAAAACGCCAGAGCCAGGTGGTCCAGCGCAACCACCACGCTGGCCGTGATCAAGACCCGCCAATCGCGATAGAAAGAGATGAGCGCGAGCGATCCGAAGACATGGAAGTGCGTTTCAATTCGGCCGCCCGAGACATGGACCAGCAACGCGGACTGCAGCATCTGTCCGATCGCAACCATGTGCCGCGTATACCGCGAGCCGGGCTGCTTCAGAATCAAGAGAATCGGATACACCGCAAAAAGGCCGCCCAACACCGTCGCGGCGATGACGTGCTGGTGGATGGACCAACGCGATGCGATCCAAGTCCGCGGCGACCAGATAAGGGCGACAAGAACCGCTCCTATCCATTGCGCGATCAAAAGCCACAAGAACATGCGATCGGTCCGGACCTCGATCTTGGCAAGGTCGCTCCGGAAAATCGTTTCCGACCGGGACGTGCTCATGAGCTGCCTCCCGCAACAAGCAAGCAACCAAAAACCGGCGACATTTCCGTCTGAACCCTCACTTCTTTTGAGATTGCCTGAGCGAATTGCCGCAACCCGGTATTATCCTCTTCTCCCCCGCGGCGGTCGGTGATGCCGCCTCGGAAGATTTCCTCACCTTTGCTGTCGTAAACCAAAAGGGTGCCGGAGGTGAAAGCGCCGAATCGCGAAGCCAGCACGCCGTCCCGGTCGGCTATGACCCGGGCTGCGGGAAGTTTCTCGAGCACCCTCTTCACGGAATCCGATTGCTCCCAAGCGGCCTTATCCGCCGCATCGAGCGGTGTGTAAACGGATACGATGATCTCCGGCACCGGGTGCACCTCAAGCGTCTTAACGAGCTGTTTGACGGTAGCGTTCGAGCAAGCGCAACGGGGATGTAGAAAGGCGATAACCGTGAGCTTTTGCGGACGCTCCAGCTGCATGGCCGAGTCCAGGCCGCTCAAGTCGGCGGGCCAGCTTGCCAGCGGCGCGGCCAAACGACCCGGTTTGAAATCATAGTTCATGGCAGCGTATGCTCCGGCAAGACAAACCGCGAGCCAGATCATCCCAACGATCGGTCGGTTCCACGCCATTCTTTCCATTGGATCCCCCGAAAAGCACAAATCCCGTCCTTGCGGACGGGATAGTTTCCATACAGCCAAACTATACCCTATTGCTGCTTTTTAAGTGTCCTTATCGGGAAGTTAGTCGGTAGAGCAGCCGCTCATTTGCAGGCGGAAAAGCGTAGTCGCCAAGGTCCGCGGGCCGCACCCACCGGATCTCCGACGATGCGCGGGGCCGAGCTTGGCCGCGCACCAGGCGGCAGCGCAGCGCCACGAGCCAAACGGTTCTGTCTCGGTAAGCATGCCTGCCTTCCCAGAACCGGACCGGGGCATCCACGCTGATGCCCAATTCTTCTTTTAATTCCCGCCGCAGGCAATTTTCCCAACTCTCCCCGGCGCGACGCTTGCCGCCCGGGAATTCCCAGAACCCGGCCAGGTGACTTCCCGCGGCTCTGCGTCCAATCAAGATCCGGCCCTGGTGCATGACCAGCCCGATCGCGACGGGAACATAAGCCATGGCCCGACGTTAACAGACGTGGCTCAGAGGGTCAACATCTGATAAAATGCGCCTCTTACGACGATGGCGGCCACTTCCTGTCAGGTGATTTGCGAAAAGATCGACGCGCTCGCGTACAACGTGCGCAGCTTTCGGCTCAAGTTCATCGAGCCGAAGGTGCTGCCTTTCCAGGCCGGGCAGTTCGTGATCGTGAACGTGCCCAAGGACGGCAAAGTCGTGAAACGCGCGTATTCGATCGCGTCTACCCCGCACGAGCCGAACGCGGTGGAGCTGTGCATCCAGCACGTCGAAGGCGGGATCGCATCCACCTATTTCTGGGCGCTCAAGGAAGGCGAGAAGCTTTCGATCTCCGGCCCGCACGGCAATTTCTTGATCAAGCAGCCTCTTGATTACGACCCGGTTTTTCTCGCGACCGGCACCGGCGTTGCGCCGCTGCGCTCCATGATCAAGCACCTGTTTACGACCGGTGTGACGCGCACGGTCTCGCTAATTTTCGGCACGCGGTACGAGCATTCGCTGCTGTACGAGTCGGAGTTCCGCGCGCTGACCAAGATGCGGCCGAATTTCAAGTACGTGCCTGTGGTCAGCCGCCCCAAAGACTGGCGCGGCGAAACAGGCCATATCCAGGAAGTCTACAAAAAGCTGTTCCCCGATGCCGCGGCCGCTTCCGCGAATCAACGCATTTACTTGTGCGGCTGGAGCGAGGTGCTCAAGTCGGTCTGCGCTGACCTGACCGCCGCGGGCTTTGCCAAGGACCGCCTGCACTATGAGGAGTGGGCATGAGAGGCCGATGGATCGTTTTGATAGTACTGCTAGCCGCAGCAGGTTTCTTCTGGATGCGCCGCGGATCGTCCGGCACACCTGTCGCGACCAGCGCCCCGGTCGCGGGACATGAACTTTCCGTCGCTGACCCGTTTGCCGAGCTTCGCGACCGCGAAGTGGAAGACACATTTGCGGAGCTGGACCGCAACAAGAACGGGAAGGTCGAAGGGGCGGAGCTGCCGAGCGCTTTGAATGCCCGGCTGCTTGAAGCGGACAAAGACGGCGATCACCTGCTCTCGGTTGAAGAGGTCGAAATCCTCACCGGCCCTTGGACGCGCGCGACCTACGAAAAGTTCGCAAAGCTGGATGCCAACAGCGACGGCGTGCTGACGGACAAAGAGATCGACGCGGCCAAGGTCCAGAACTGGCAGTCCGAAGATTGGAACGGCGACGGCGCCATTGCCATCGCTGAATTCAACCGCCTTGCTGAAGGCGGCTAACCCTAGAGTTGTGATGTCCGCCGTAAAAAATACGTCCAAAGCCGCCCATCAGATCACCGTCGGCCACACGCCGGACATGGACGACGCGTTCATGTTCTATGCCATTGCCAAGGGCCTGGTCCCGATGGATGGGCTGAAGGTTAAACATGTGATCGAGGATATCCAGGCGCTGAATAAGAGAGCGGCCAAAGGCGAGCTCGATGTGACCGCGATTTCAGCCGCCAGCTACCCGCAGGTATGCGACAAATACGCGATCCTTTCCGTGGGCTCCAGCGTGGGCCGCAACTACGGGCCGCTGGTCATCGCCAAGACGGAAAAGCGGCTCATGGACTTGATCGGCCGCCGCATCGCGATTCCCGGCGCGCATACCACCGCAACGCTGCTCCTCAAGCTGGCTCTGCCGGGATTCGAGCCGGTTGAGATGCCCTTCTCCGACGTGCCGCAGGCGGTGCTAGACGGAAAAGTCGACGCGGGCCTCGTGATTCATGAATGGCAGCTGACTTACGGCGATTCCGGGCTGGTGCCCTTGCTTGACCTTGGCGCGTGGTGGCAGCAGCAAACGCGGCTGCCGATTCCGCTGGGGCTGAACATGGTTAAAAAGAGCTTGGGGCATGCGATGGGCGTTCGCCTGGCCACGATCCTGTTTCAGAGCATCCAGTACGCGAACGAGCATATCGACGATGCCATGGCCTACGCCATGCAATATGGCCGAGGAACGGACGTCGTGCGGTCCAAGCAATTCGTGGGGATGTACGTGAACGAAGATACGCTCTATTTCCCGGAGCCTTGCCGGGAAGCGCTTCGCCAGCTTTACAGCCGCGCGTTCGAAGCCAAGCTGATTCCCTCGATTCCCTCGCTCGACATCATCGAGCCCGCGCTTTAAAGCGGCTTAGGAATAAGTCTTCCGCCTGAAGACATCCGTCTTCAGGTTCGCGACGCGGTCGAGAAACAGCTTTCCGTCCAGGTGGTCCACCTCGTGCTGGGCCACGATCGCTTCAAACCCTTCCAACCACAATTCCAGCACGTTTCCGTCGGCGTCGCTGCCCCGCAAAAGCACGCGCTCGGCGCGGCGCACGTTCGCGGTGAAGTCCGGGATCGACAGACAGCCTTCGCGCTGGATGCTGCCGCCTTCCGCTGTCTGAATCACGGGGTTGACTAGGACAAGCAAGCCATGCGTCTTGCCTGCTTTAGGGTTAACCGAAGCATCCATCACAGCCACGCGCAGCGGCGAGCCCACTTGCGGCGCGGCCAAGCCGACGCAGCGCGTGTGCGCGCGCAGGGTGCGGATCATGGATTGCACCAGCCCGCCGACGGCGGGAATATCGTGAACAATCTCGGTCGCCTGCTTGAGGATCGGATCCGGAAAACGGGTGATCGCCAGAGGGTTCATGGAATCGCCTGGCTCATGGCGCGGCCGGACGCTTAGAGGACGTTGGCTTCTGCCGAGCGGACGCTTACTTCCACGCCGAGCTCGGATGCCAGCGCCTTGAGGGTTTTCTCCAGCGCTTGAGGCGTCAGGCCGCGCGGCAGCTCGACTTCAAGCAGGAGCATGTACAGGGACGGTCCGCTGCTCGGCTTGGCGGCCTGCGAGCGGTGCGTCTGCACGTCGGTGATGTTGACTTTGGCTTTGGCAAGCGCCTGCGAGACGCGGAACACAATGCCCGGCCGGTCCGCGCCGTACACCGAAATCACATGCGGAGCGGTCGAAGCGGCCGGCGCGCGGCTTTCGGAGGCGCTGAGCGGCTTGAGATGAATCACGAGCTTGAGCTTTTTTTCGAGCGGCGCAAATGCGTCGGCCAGTTTTTTGTCGGAGACGGCAGGGGGCGCGGAAAAAATCAGCATAATCGCGAACTCGCCCTCAAGCCGCGTCATGGCCGAGTCTTCGAGGTTGCAGCCCAGACCGTACAGGACTTCGGTGACGCCGGCGACGATGCCGGGCTTGTCTCCGCCCAGCGCGGTCACGACCCAGCGCTTGGCGCTCATGCCCGTTCCGCGGGCTGCGGCGCGGCAAAGGGCACGGGTTCGACCTCAAACCCAAGATCTTCGATCATGCGGTAGGCGTCTTGCGCGTCTTGGCCCGGCGTCGTGAGGTAGCCTTCGATGAACAATGAGTTCGCTGCGTACAGCCCCAGCGCCTGCAGCGAGCGCAGGTTCACTTCCCGTCCGCCCGCGGCGCGGATCTCGGATGTCGGGTTCAACAGCCGGAACAGAACCAGGACCTTGAGGCACCGCATGGGCGTGAAGAACTTGAAGGCCTCCATGGGCGTGCCTTTGATCGGGTGCAGGAAGTTCACGGGAATGGAATCCATTTTCATTTCGCGGCACGCGAGCGCGAGGTCCAGGATATCTTCGTCGGTCTCGCCCATGCCCACGATGCCTCCGCTGCAGGTCTGCAGCCCGGCCTTGCGCACGTTCTCGACGGTACGCACGCGGTCTTCGTATGAATGGGTGGTGCACATTTGGTCGTAGTACCGCTTGCTCGTGTTCAGGTTGTGGTTGATCCAGCCCACTCCTGAGTCCTTCAGCCGGCGCGCCTGCTCTTGCGAGAGAATGCCGAGGCAGACGCAGATCTCGAGCGAATATTTGCTGCGGATCTCGCGCGTCACGTCGCAGAAATGCGCGATTTCCTCGTCTTCTGGGCCGCGGCCGCTCGTGACCATGCAGTAGCGCGTCGCGCCGGCTTCGTGCGCGCGCTTGGCGCCGTCGACGAGCTGCTCTTTGGACATGAGCCCGTATTTGTCGATCGTGGCGTCGGAAACAGACGACTGGGAGCAATAGTTGCAGTCTTCGGGACACATCCCGCTGCGGGCGTTCTGCAGGATGCAGACTTTCACACGCTTGCCGAACGTTACCTTGCGGACCTCGAATGCGGCTTGCAGCGCGGTAAGCACATCTTCGTCAGGCAGATGCAGAATCGCCAAGCCTTCTTCCCGGCTCAAAACCTCTCCCGCGAGCGAGCGGCGCACCAGATCCGGCCAGTTCAAGCTCATGCGCCGACGGCGGCAGGCTCAAAGGTTTTGAGGATGTCGTACAGGGTCGTGCGCTGGGCCGCGGCAAAACCGGACTCATGGATGATGGCGATCGCTTCATCAACGGTCGTCTTGTTGATGAAGGCGGTTGCCGCGTGCACGTTCTCTTCGAACAACGTGCCGCCGAAATCATCGGCGCCGAAATGGAGCGCGATTTGGCCGGTCTTCTTGCCCTCGGAGAACCACGATGCCTGGATGTGCGGGAAGTTGTCGAGGTAGATGCGCGAGAAAGCGATCATGCGCAGGTATTGCGTGGGGCCGACAT
>JAHFGY010000228.1 GCA_023247195.1 Candidatus Omnitrophota bacterium
TGAAAACTCTTTTAGACTGGTCCCACGCGATGAGTTCGATCATCAGTGCTCCCGGCGACGGAGTTTGGTCAAGGACAAGCGTGTCACCTTCCCGCGTTGTGAAGTGGCCAAAGAAAAGGTCCCCTCCTGAGAGGCATTCGAAAAATCTAAACGAGCCCGGCTCCGGATTGTGGAACGAGCGATTGTTTACGAACGCCGTTTGGATTGTCTGACTTTGGCCCGCGATGGCAACCCGGAGTGCCCTCACGTCGCGCGGACATACCCCCCCGGCTAGCAGCCGCGACAAAGGATCATCACGACCAGCGCTGGGCAAACACACCTCGTCGCTGCTGATCTTACTGGGAGCGGGCAAACGCGAACATGCCGCCAACATAAGGGCCACAAACAATAATTTCTTCACGCTGCGTCTCCTCCAAAAAAATGTCACGTGCGCTTATCGGCAACTTCCATTCATAAGTAAAATCGATTAAACTTATTTCGTGATCAATATTTCTTATGAATGAGTTCTCGCCGTGTCTCTGTCCTCGCATCACCTCGAAGCCTTCCATGCCGTGGCCCAGACTCTGCATTTTTCTCGGGCTGCACGCCGGCTGCACATCACGCAGCCGGCGCTCTCCCAACGCATTCAGCTCCTTGAAGAGGAGTTGCGAACCGCGGTGTTCTTGCGCGCGAAGTCTGGCGTTAAGCTGACCGAAGCGGGCGAGCGATTGCTGCGCTATTGCCAGATTCGAGAAGCCTTAGAGCAGGAGGTCATGACCGACTTAAAAACGTCACGCGGAGGGCGCACAGGAGAGCTTAAGGGCATTCTCCGCATCGGTGGCTTTTCTTCAGTCATGCGTTCTGTAGCGCTTCCGGCACTGGCGCCTTTAATGCGTCAGAACGTAGGCATAGTCCTTCACCTATTGATGAGAGAAGTCGCCGATCTCCCGGCGCTCCTGAAGAGCGGTGAGATTGACTACATGCTACTTGATCGTTCACTTGGCCGTAGCGACATTGAAGAGATGCCGCTTGGAACCGAGTTCAACGTCCTTGCCGAGGCCGTGCGTGGGCAATCACCCGTCGACGTGTTCCTTGATCACGATCCCGAGGACTTGACGACCGAGCGCTTTTGGCAGCAGCAACAGCCACGTCCGAAGAAGTATGAGCGGCGCTACCTCGATGACATCTACGGAATCATAGACGCGATCGCGCTTTGCCTGGGACGAGGGGTGGTACCGCGCCACATGATCGCTCAGGACCCACGCATTCGCGAGGTGAAAGGCCTCAAGCCGCTCGCGATACCAGTTGTGCTGCATTTTCCAAAACAGCCCTACTATTCGCGACTTCACGAGGCTCTGCTACGCGCAATGGCACAACACCGTGGGCTTTTATCTTAAGAAGCACCTTAGATGCTGCCTCCGTGTTGCGTGCTCTTAATAATTCCGCAATCAGATTGGTACTCTTGCCGTGGCGATCGAGCACGCTCAAGAATGCTTCCTGGATCTGCGGCCCCAAGCAGTGCTGAAACAGCACATTCAAGTCGCGGTCTTCAAACGGACCGAGTTGGAAACCTTCGGGATCGACGTTCGACCAAAGCAAGTACATCTCCGCGGCGTCGCGCACCTCTCCGGCGCTCACGAACGCCCGCCCAGCCATTTTAAAATTCCCAGCACGCACATAACACTGCGCTGAAAGGCGCGGCTGGCCCAGCCCGCGATACAATTCGGCAGCCGTCGCATAATCCTTAGCTTCAACGGCGCAGACAGCCGCTCGGCCGTTTTCATTACCCAGCATGAAACATTGCACGGCCTCTTCCCATTCTCCGACGCGCGTGTAGAGCTGACCAGCAAGTAGAAACTGATTGTGACGCATCAGGATTCGACAAGCGTCCAAGGGAAGCCCACGGCCGATGAGAAGCCGCGCCGCATCCATCGGCCGGCCCGCACCCTCGAGCAGCATCGCAGCGAAAGGAATGTTTCCAGCCCTTAAGCTGTCGCGCAGTTTCTGCTTTAACCCCCGCGTTTTCGCCTTTGGCCACCTCACGAATAGCGGCAGGATGCACAAAAGCGTACCTAGGATCAGCAAAATGACGGCTTTTCCGTTCATGACGGAGCCTCCACAAAGCGTTGCTGATCGGAATGATGACGGGATGGACTCTATTCCCCACTCACCCGATCTAAAGTCGTTTACGGAGCAACGCAAGGACAGCCAAAATGCGTCTGGCTTACCGCAACGTTTCCGAGACTTAGCGCACGGATTAAAGTTTAATCTCCATCGCCGCCGCGATCGCTTTCAGGCTGGCCATCATCGCGGCCAAGTCCTCGGGCAGGAGTGCCTGAGGGCCATCAACCAGAGCCTCGTGAGGTCGATCGTGGACGTCAACGATAATAGCATTGGCCCCAATCGCTAGACTTGCTCGTGACACCGGGATAATCAGGTCTTTGCGTCCCGTGGCATGACTTGGATCGATCACGACCGGTAAATGGCTCAGCCGCTGGGCAACGGGGACGGCACAAATATCCAGTAGATTGCGAGTATGGGGATCGTATGAACGCAAGCCGCGCTCGCACAGCAGTACGTTGGGATTGCCTTGGTCTAGGATGTATTCCGCGGCCATGAGCCATTCATCAATCGTCGCCGAAAAGCCACGCTTCAACATCACCGGCTTCTTGGTGCGCCCAGCTTCCTGCAGCAGCACAAAGTTCTGCATATTGC
>JAHFGY010000001.1 GCA_023247195.1 Candidatus Omnitrophota bacterium
GATAACGCGGCAGTCGCGCTTGAGCCAATCTTGAGAGGTCAAGTTTCGGACAACGATGTCTCGCATGAAGCTTCCCCGCCCCGGCTCCCGTCAAATGAGAGATCGCATTGGAACGCGCTGTCCAGGCGGTGAAGCTCGAAAGCCAGCATAACCAGCCGCAGCTTGGTCAGCTCGTCGCCGTTGCGCTTCCAGCTGGAGTAGAGGTCGAGAAAGCTGTCCATGGTGGACTGGAATTCGAGATGTTGTTCGTAGGACTGAAAATCCCTAAGAAAACGGCGGAAGCGAGCTTCAAGCAATTCCGGAGCCGAAGGGGAGGTCTTGCGGTTGGTGGCCGAAACCCGTCGCTGAAACATCGTCCTTCCTCCTGCCAGAGACCTGTCTGCCATCCCAAACGAAGAGGCCGAGCGCTTATGGTGCTCGGCCCTCGCGTCCGAAGGGGCGGGCTGAGGGTCCCGCTGCATTTACTTTATCTTGCGTTTTAAAATTACCAGATGCTAGCTAACAGCGTCAAGGACAGCGGCTGAAATAAAGGTGAAACGGGTGTTTAACTGGAGGGCTTTATGAAAAAGTTAACTAACATTTTGACGCGGCGTGGGGACAAATTCCTTGAAACGGGCACTGTTGGCAGGCGATGATTTCGGGCTTGGCTTGGAAGTTTCCCTGACGAATGCCTTGGGCTGCTGTCTGAATAGAATCCAAAGTCTCCTGCAGGTCTTCTTCCTTATATTGAGCCCTTCCCGTAAGACCTGTAAGCAGGAAGCGCAACTCAACTGCTTGTGGCAGAGAGCCTTGCAACGCCTTCCATGCCAAGGCGTACACCTGCATCTGGCTCGACTCGCGAGCTCTTTTATCGGCTGCCTTTTGCTCCCGCACGTCCGAGGTCTTGTAGTCGATAATTGTCGCTTCAGCGCCCGAGCCGTCCACCCGGTCGAAACGGCCGGAAATCTGGATGTTCGGCTCTACCAAAAACCGGAAGCGTTCCTCAATTAAAGTAGGTTTTTCAGGGGCTTCCTTTTGCTGCGAATAAAATTGCTTGAGAATGCCTTTCCCCTGCTCAAGACGAAGCGTTTCATGCTCGCGAGTGAGAAAACCCTCTGAACTCCAGTGCTTCTCAAACTCGGCCATCAACTCGGCCTCACTCATTTCCCGGCCGGCGAGCCGTCGCACGAAGAACGCCTCGATCGCGCGGTGCATTGAAAGACCGAACACAATCCAGTGGTGCTTCAGGACCGGCACGCGGAGCACATGGCTGTATCGGTAGCGAAGCGGGCACGTCAAATAGTCGTCGATACCGTGAGGGTCCAACCGCAACGGACCTGATGAGGGGGGACGAACAACAAGCGGCAGAGGCTCGGGAACAGCCGAGCGGGCGATAAGCGCATGAGGGTCGCTGGGCGATGGTTTAAACGCCGAAGCGGGAATCCCCAAAGCCTCAAGAACAAATACGCTGGGCTTGCGGGTGGACTTACCGCCATAGTTGGCTGCAGCCGTAAGATACAGTTCCTCCTGCGCTCGGGTCATGCCCACGTAGAAGAGCCTTCGCTCTTCCTGCAAGTGGTAATCCCCTTCAGGCAAAATATCCGCGATAAGCTCAATGGGAAGTTCAATGGGCTCCGCCCGGCGATTGCCCGGGAAGCGCCCCTGAATGAGGCCAACCATAAAGACAACCGGAAACTCCAGCCCCTTCGACTTATGGACCGTCATCACATTCACGCGCTCGGCCCACGCATCGTCCTCTTCCACCGGCTCTTCGCCCAAAGCCTCCAATAATTCCACGTGGTGGCTCACTTCGGCGATCGAGCCGCCCACCATCTCTTCTACGCGGCGCAGCTGCTCAAAAAACCGCGCCGTATTTTGAAGCTGGGCCACCGACTCGGACGACTCCACGCGAGTGAGCGACGCCAAGAAACCGCGCTCGGTGAGCCATTGGTATAACACCTGCCCGGCCGACCGCCGGCGAGACTGCTCAAGCAAACGAGTGATGTCCTCGAATACCTGCTTCAAACACGCCGCTCCGGACTCGGAAAGCGAAATTTTCGCCTCGCCCTCCGGAGGCGTGAACGCTTCCCAGGTCGCAATCCAGTGACGAAGACTGAAATTCGTGCGCTTCGCTTTAGCCATGAGCAGCGCCAAGTCGTGCATCGGCGCGGCGTACAGCGGGGAGCTAGCCACATGAAACCAGCTCAAGCTATCCTCGGGATCAGCCAACGCGCGCAGGCACGAAACGAGCATCTTGCACTCCTCGCGCGCGAACAAACCGCTGGCTCCGCTGAATTGCCACGGAACTCCCGCCACATTAAGTGCTCGCAAAAACGCGTCGGCCTCCCGCTTCACGCGCACAAGAATCGCAAAATCGCTCGCCTTGCGCCGTCCCGTCGCCACCGCGTCGCGGATCGTTCGCGCAACCCAGTCGGCCTCACTTGAACCGGTATCGAAAAATTGAAACCGCACCGGCTCTTTGCCTCGCTCGCTCATGGCCACGAGCCGCTTATCGACGCCCTTCTTCACTTCGAGCCGATCCGGATCGTTGTGGCGCACGAGGCGGTACGCGCGGTCCAAGATTTCTTGGCTCGAGCGGAAATTATGCGTCAGCACAACCAACCGGCTGGACGCGTAATTCTCTAGGAACTTAAGCACGTTGCTGATGGCCGCGCCGCGCCACTTGTAAATGCTCTGGTCGTCGTCGGCGACAAC